>JANPKP010000137.1:0-9625 GCA_031426095.1 Gemmataceae bacterium | reverse complement strand
CCCACCCTACGGGGCGGCTTTTTTCACCGGCCCGTCGATCGCCTGGAGCGGGAACGCCGCGCTCGGCGTGTGCTGCTCCTTCATCCGCCGCTCGACGCGGGCCAACTCCGCGGGATGGCCCGCGGCCACGTCGGTCGTCTCGCCCGGGTCGGCGGCCAAGTCGTAGAGTTCCGTCTTCACCACGCCCTTGCCGAGGGCCACGCGGACGCCCTTCCAGCGGCCCTCGATCACCGCCTGCTGGCCGCCGTACCCGGCCGACTCCCAGTACAGGAAGTCGTGGGCGGGCGGCGTCCCCTCGCCCTTCAGTGCCGGCAGGAGGCTGACGCCGTCGAGCCCCCTCGGCACGTCCGCCCCGGCGAGCTGGCACACGGTCGGCAGAACGTCGGGGAAGTAGTACGGCACGTCGCACGTCGTCCCCGGCTTGATGACGCCCGGCCACGCGGCGACGAACGGCACCCGGATGCCCCCCTCGTACATGCTCCCCTTCAACCCCCGGAGCGGGCCGGCCGAGCGGAAGAACGTCGAGTCGGCCCCGCCCACGTTGTGCGTCCCGCCGTTGTCGCTGGTGAAGACCACGAGCGTCTCCTTCTCAATCCCCAGAGCTTTGAGCTTGTCCGCCACGCGGCCGACGGTCCGGTCCATCCGCGACACCATCGCGGCGTAGGCGGCGTGCGGGTGGGGGTGCGGGCGGTAGCCCTTCTTGCCGTCGTAGGCCGGGTCCGGGCCGAGCTTCCCCTCGTACTCGGCGAGCGAGTCGGCCGGCACCTGGACGGCGACGTGCGGGACCGTGAACGGCAGGTACAGGAAGAACGGCCCGCCCTTGTGGGCGTCCAGGAAGGCGAGGGCCTCTTTCTCGAACACGTCGTGCGAGTACGTCGGCCCGCCGGCCCCGTCGTTGCCCGGGAGGTCGAACCGCTCGGCGTTGCGGTACAGGTACGTCGGGTAGTGGCTGTGGGCGTGCCGCTGGCAGTTGTACCCCACGAACAGGTCGAACCCGTGCTTGAGCGGGCTCCCGGGGGTGTCCCACATGCCGAGGCCCCACTTGCCCATCGCCCCGGTCGCGTACCCCTTCGCCTTGAGCAACTCGGGGAACGTCACGTCGTCGGCCCGGAGCGGGAACTGCCCCTCGGCCTTGCCCGCGGCCTCCTTATTGTTGCGGACGGTGGCGTGCCCCATGTGCTTGCCGGTGAGCAGGGCACACCGGGACGGGGCGCAGACGTTGTTCCCGGCGTAGAAGCGGGTGAACCGCATCCCGCCGGCCGCGAGCTTGTCGACGTGCGGCGTCTTGATGAGCGTCTGGCCGTAGCAGCCGAGTTCGAAGCAGCCGAGGTCGTCCGCCAGGATGAAAACGACGTTCGGCGGCCGGGGGGCGTCGGCCGCTGGCGACGGGACGGCAGAAGCGGCGACGAGCGCCAGGGCGGCGAGGACGCGCATGGGCCGGCTCCGAAGTCTGAGATCGAATCGGGCGATGTCAACCGCCCGGGGGCGGATTTCCCCCCCGCTCCCGCGTTACCGCCTTTTTGGGAGCGGTTTCCCGATCCACCGGCGGGCGATAGGGATGGGGAATCCGCAACGCAAAAAACCGGGGGAATCCGGGGGCGGTCCCGCTCACCCGAGCCGCCTGGCGGCCTCGATCAGCTCGCGGGAGTGGCCTTCGAGGTCGCGGTTGCCGGTCTGCTTGGCCTTCGCCAGCCCCTTCTCGGCGAACGCCAGCGCCTTCATGCCGTTGCGGGCGCCGAGCATGGCCTCGGCCGCCGCGGTGTAGAACTTCGGCTCGTCCGGGCTCCGCTCGATGAGCCCGTCGAACTCGGCCGCCGCCTTGTCCGTGTCCTTGAGCTTGGCGTAGAGCTTGGCCTTTTGCAGGCCGTACTCGTTGGCCCGCTTCCCGTCGTTGTGGGCCGCGTCGAACGCCGCCCCGGCCTCGGCCACCGCAACCGCCCTGGCGGGGTCGCCCTCGGCCGTGGCCCCGGCGATCAGGCAGGCGTAGAGCGGGTAGCGGTCGGGCTTGGCGGCGTCGGCCGGCTTGAGCGTGCCCGCCTGGGCGAAGGCCACGGCCAGGTCGCGGGCGTCGAGCTTGAGGGCGGCCCGCATCGCCTGTTCGAGGTCGTCGCCGGAGAGCGAGGCCACGTCCAGCCCCGCGAGGTCGGCGGCGTTCATCGCGCCGATGTCCCGCTTGGCGGCCGGGGCCTGCGGGCGGGGGGCGTCGGGCGCCCGGGTCTCCGCGGCGGCGGGGGCGTCGGCCGGCACGTTCACGGACGGCGGGGCGGCGCTGACGTATTCGAGGCCGAGCTTGTGGCGGAGGGCGGCGAAGTCGTACACGGCCATCGGCACCGCCTCGTTGCCGACCCGCTTGTGGGGGACGACGCCGACGAAGCTGTCCTCCACGAACTTGATGGCCCCGAACAGCCGCTTGCGGAGCACCTTGCTGCCGACCGCGTCGAGGGGCGTCGCCCCGCCCAGGCCCTTGAGCGGGCGGTGGGCCCACGTCTCCTCGAAGTAGTGGCGGGCGTGGTCCCGCAGCTTCTCCTCGGCCTGGTTGATGTCCGACGTCTGCGACGGGTAGACGAGGGCTTCGAGGGCCACGTCCCCGAAGTTGACCGGGCGGGTCTGCTCGACCGGCTGCTCGACGGCCAGCATCACCTTGTCGCGGAGGTCGCCGGCCACCTTCAGGACCGACGCCTTGTTCGGGTGCCAGAGGTGGACGACGCCGTTGGCCAGCGTCACCTTCGCCACCACCTTCGCCAGCGTGGTGCCGCCGACCGCCAGGAGCGACGGCAGCTCGTCCACGACCATCGCCGTGATCGTGCCGTTCTCCTGGTTCACCTGCACCCCGAGGAGCCGGCGGCTTTGCTCCAGCCCCTGGAGGTACGCCATCACCGGCTGGGGGTCGCGGATCGGGAGGAAGACGCCGTATTCGAGGTAATCGGCCTCGTTCTCCATCCCCTGCCCGCAGCGGAGGACCTCGACGAGGGCCGCCGCCTCCTCGGCCCGGTGGTCGTCGGTTTCGAGGTCGACCGACTTGTTGAGGGCCTCCACGGCCTGCGGCTGCTCGCCGAGCCACGCCCGGCAGACGCCCAGGTTGAACCACGCGGCCGGGTCGTCGGGCGTCGCCTTCACCAACTCGTCGTAAGCCTTGCGGGCGTCGATGAGCTTACCCGTGGCGGCGGCCGCGGGCACGGGCTTGGCGGTCGGCCGCAGCGTGTACGGCTTGCGGGCGCAGGTCGGGAGGCGGGAGTTGTCGCCGAACAGGGCGTCGAACTGCTGCTTGAGTTCCACGTCGGCCGGCTGGAAGCGGACGGCCCGTTCGAGGGCGGCCCGGGCGGCGACCGGGCGGTTGAGGATCAGCTCGTTGCGGAAGATCAGCTCGTGGACCTGGGTGAGGGCGTCGTGGGCTTCCGGGTCGTAGGCGTCGGCCGCCTTGCGGAAGAGCATGAGGGCGCCGATCAGCTCGCCCTCGTTCTGGCGGAACATGCCGCGGAGGAAGTAGGCCATGCCGAAGCTCGGGTTGAGCTTCAAGGCCGTGGCCAGGGCCTCGTCGGCCTGCTCGGCCTGACCGCCGTTGTAGAGGACCTGGGCGTAGTACCCCCAGACCGGCGGCTTGTCCCCGTGCTCCTTCGTGAGGGCCTGGATGGTGGCCAGGGCGGTCTCGTGCTGGCCGTTGCGGTCCTGCTCGATGGCCCGTTCGATCTGCGGGTAGTACGGGGCGCAGCACCACTTGAACTTCTTGCCGCTGCCGCACGGGCAGGAGGCGTAGGGGTCGAGGGGCATCGAGGGGCCTTCGTAGGGGGAGGGCGGGTGCCGGTATCGCGTCAGTGTAAGCCCGGCCGCACCCGGGGGGGAGGGTGCGGGGGGAATTGTGGACGCGCGGCCCGGGCGCGAACGGTTTTAACGGCCGTGCGGGAACGGGGCGTCGTGCCGGCCGGGCGGGGTGTGCCTTTCGCACCGGCCGCCCGGCCGCCCGGCGTAACCCGCAGGGCCCGCACCGGGGCGTGCAAGTCCCGCAGGTTTCCGCAGTGTCACGCGTCGTGCGCGTCGTGCGGCGGGAGATAGTGGATCGGGTTGGGCCTGAAATCGCGGCGCGGCGCGTTTGACAGCCCCGGATGGTGTCCTAGTTTTCGGTAGTTCACGAACGTTAACGGTGCGGCGACTCGCCGGCCCGCCCCCCCGACCGCGGGCCGACGCCCACCCGACTTTCTCGAAGGATGACACCCCCATGGTGACGAGCGACCTCGGCGCGTGCGAATGGTTCGTCTGGGACCTCCGCCGCAGCGGGCTGATCGACCGCGGCCAGCTCGACCAGATCGTGAGCGAGTTCCTCAAGCGGAACCCCCGGGCCGAGGCCCCGGCCCTGGCCGAGTACCTGGTGGACCAGGGGACGCTCACCGCCTTCCAGGCCGAGCGCATCCTCAACGGGAAGACCCAGGGCCTCGTCCTCGGGCCGTACGTCCTCCTCGACGCCATCGGGCAGGGGAGCATGGGCCAGGTCTACAAGGCCAGCTCGAAGAACGACAACAACCTGTACGCGGTGAAGGTGCTCCCGCGGCGGAGCATGTGGAACGTCCGGCTGGCCCGCCGCCAGGTCCGGTCGTTCGGCCAGTTCTCGCACAACGCTGTCGTCCCGTTCATGGACGTGGGCTCCGCCGGCGGCCTCCACTACCTGGTCTGGCCCCTGGTGGAAGGGAGCACCCTCGAGGCCATCGTGGCCCAGGAGGGGAAGCTGCCCCCGCAGCAGGCCGCCCTGTACGCCGTGCAGGTGGCCCAGGGGCTCAACGTCGCCTGCCAGAACAACCTGTTCCACGGCCTCGTCAAGCCGTCGAACGTCATGATCGGGTCGGACAACCAGGCCCGCATCCTCGACTTCGGCATCGGCTCGCTGCTGGTCGAGAACGAGGGCGAGTCGCTGGTCGACACCATGTCGACCGCGAACACGCTCACCAGCGGCCTCGACTGCGCCAGCCCCGAGTCGATCATGGAGCCGACGAACCGGACGCCGGCCGGCGACCAGTACAGCCTCGGGTGCGTCCTGTACTTCTGCCTGACCGGGCGGGTGCCGTACCCCGAGGGGTCGGCCGTCGAGAAGATGATGGCCCACCAGACGAAGGAGCCGGTGCCGATCCAGGAGTTCGCCCCCGAGGTGCCGGACGGACTCGCGGAAGTCGTCCGCCGGCTCATGGGGCGGACGCCGGAGGAGCGGTACACCGGGTGCGACGAGGTCGTCGAGGCCCTGGAGCCGTTCCTGGGCGACATGAGCCGCAGCCCCGGCGGGGGGCCGGCCGCGGCGGGCGCGCCCGCCGGCCGGTCGAGCTTCGGCGGGGTGTCGGCCCGGACCCCGGGGTACGGGAGCGGCGGGCGGATGCCGGGCCTGCCGGCCAAGCCGTCGGCCCCGCTACCGAGCCTGCCGACCCGGAGCACCACCGGCGGGGCGTCGCCGTTCGGCAAGGCCCCGTCCGCGAGCGACCAGCCGTCGTTCGGCGGCAAGTCGTCGGCCGGCGGGCGGCCCGCCACCCCGCCGCCGGCCGGCCCCGGCCGCTCCGGCCTCCGCGTGCCGGGGCGGGACGCGTTCAACCTCCCGCCGGCCGAGGACTACGACACGGGCGTGCTGTCGTCGGCCGCCACCCCGCCGCCGGTCGCGGCCGAGGTGCCGGCCACGGTCCCCAGCCGGGCCCCCGCCGGGTGGACGGACGAGGAGCCGCCGGCCGCCCGCGGCGGGTCCGGCCTCGGCACCCTCGGGTTGGTCGCGGCCGCCGTGCTGCTCATGACCGCCGTCTACTTCGGGGCCACCATGCTCATGGTCGGGCAGTGACCCGCGGGGCGAAGTGAACCGCGAGAAGCCCGGGCAAAGCGTGCCCGGGCTTCTTCGTTGGGGTGGATTCCCGGCGAACCCCGCCCCTTCAGGGCGGGGGTGGCTCGGCGCGAAGCGGGGCACCCGCCGACCTGTTGCACAAGATTTCACCCCCGAAACCCGCCGCCCCGGTTCCCGCTCGCGACGGCCGTCACGCCGTCCGTACAATCCCCCCACCACGCCCCGCCGGTCCGCGGGCGGTATCGACCCCCCGCCGCCCCAGGTGCCGAGTGACACCCGCCCCCACGTCCCCGCCCGCCGCCCGGCCCGGACCCAAACGCGTGGCGGTCCTCGGCGCGACCGGCTCCATCGGCACCAGCACGCTCGACGTGGTGAAGGCGCTCCCCGACCGGCTGCAACTCGCGGGGCTGACCGCCCATTCCAACTGGGAACAGCTCGCCGGCCAGTGCCGCGAGTTCCGCCCGCGGGTCGCCGTCCTGTGCGACCCGGCCGCGTTCGCCGCCGCCGACCGCAAATCCTTCCCGCCGGACACCGAACTCCTGTGCGGCGAAGAAGCCGTGGCCGCCCTGGTGACCGCCGCCGACGTGGACGTGGTGGTGTCGGCCGTGGTCGGGGCGGCCGGGCTGGCCGGGACGTGGGCCGCCCTGGAGGCCGGCAAGACGGTCGCCCTCGCCAACAAGGAAACCCTCGTCGTCGGCGGCCCGCTCGTCACCGAGTTGGCGGCCAGGCGGGGGGCGAAGCTCCTGCCGGTGGACAGCGAACACTCGGCCATCTTCCAGGCGTTGACGGGGTACGCGGCGGCCGACGTGACGCGGGTGGTGCTGACGGCCAGCGGCGGCCCGTTCCGCGGCAAGGCGGCGGCCGACCTCGAGGACGTGACCCCGGCCCAGGCCCTGCGGCACCCGACCTGGCAGATGGGCAAGAAGATCAGCATCGACTCGGCCACGATGATGAACAAGGCCCTCGAAGTGATCGAGGCCCGCTGGCTGTTCGGGCTGGACGCCGACCAGGTCGACGTGATCGTCCACCCCGAGTCGGTCGTGCACTCGTTCGTCGAGTTCGTGGACGGGTCGGTGCTGGCCCAGCTCTCGCCGCCGGACATGCGGCTGCCGATTCAGTACGCTTTGACGTACCCCGACCGGGTGCCCGGGCCGGCGAAGAGGCTCGACTGGCGGGCGCTGAGTGCCCTCCGCTTCGAGGCCCCGGACCGGGAGACGTTCCGGGCCCTCGACCTCGGGTTCGAGGCGGCCCGCCGGGGGGGCACCTGCGGGGCCGTCCTGAACGCCGCGAACGAGGCGGCCGTCGGCCGGTTCCTGGCCGGCGAGGTCGGGTTCCTGGACATCGCCCGGGCCTGCCGGGCGGTCCTCGACCGGCACGACTTCGACCCGTCGCCGACCCTCGACCGGCTGCTGGCCGCCGACCGCTGGGCCAGAGCCGAGGTGGCCCGCTGGACCCGCCCGCACACCCGGAGCCCGCGCCCGTGACCGACGACACCGCCCTGCCCGGCCCCATCGACCCCGCCACCGGCCAGCCGGACCACACGGCCGAGGTCGCCACCCTCGGGTCGTGGTTCCGCCAGAACGCCGTCTCCCTGGTGTTGACGGCCGTCGCCGTCGGGCTGGTGTGCGTCTACCTCAACCCGGTCGGCGTGGCGAAGGTGCTGGTCGGCCTCGGGCTCGTCATCTTCCTCCACGAACTCGGGCACTTCCTCGCGGCCAAGTGGTGCGACGTCCACGTCAAGACGTTCAGCATCGGGTTCGGCCCGGCCGTCCCGTTCTGCTCGTACCGGTGGGGCGAGACGACGTACATGGTCGGCGTCGTCCCGCTCGGCGGGTACGTCAGCATGGTCGGCGAGGGCGAGGGGGCGAACGACGACGACGGCGAGGAGGACCCGCGGAGCTTCAAGAACAAGAGCGTCGGCCAGCGGATGCTCATCATCTCGGCCGGGGTGGTGTTGAACGTCGTCCTCGGGATGGCCTTCTTCATGGCCGCGTACCTCCACGGGGTGCGGGAGAAGCCGGCGACGGTGGCCCAGGTCGAGAGCGGGTCGGCCGCCTGGCGGGCCGGCATCCGCACCGACACCGACATCGTCCGCATCAACGGCCGGCTCAACCCGGTGTTCGCCGACATCCAGCCGGTCGTCATGAGCACGGTCAAGGGCGAGTCGGTGTCGCTCGACCTGGACCACGCCGGCAAGCGGGAGACGCTGGTGGTCGAGCCGGCCCGGGACGAGGGGGTGTACTTCCCCCAGCTCGGCGTCGCCCCGCCGTCCCGGCTCGTCCTCGACTCGCTCCGCAAGCGGGGCGTCCGGCCGGTGCAGCCGGGGAGTCCGGCGTCCGAGGCGACCCCGCCGTTCGAGCCGGGCGACACGGTCGTGGGCATGACCGACCCGGCCGACCGCGACGAGGTGACGCCGCTGCCGGCCGACCCCCGCGACACGGGGAAGGCGCAGCCCGACTTCAACGCCTACGCCCGGCGGCTGGTGCTGCTGGCCGGCAAGCCGATCACGTTCGAGGTGGAGCGGGCGGGCGGCGGGAAGCGGGAGCGGATCACCGTCGCCCCGTCGTTCCACGTCGATTTGGGCGCCCGGATGCGGATGGAGAAGGTGGCGGCCGTCCGCAAGGGGTCGCCGGCCGAGAAGGCGGGGGTCCAGGCGATTTCGGCCGGCGACCCGGCGGTGGCGGGCGACAAGATCGTGGCCGTCGGGCTGCCGCAGGCCGGCGGCGGGCGGGAGTGGCTGGCCAACGGGAAGCGGCCGGTGGAGGCCGGGCCGGCCGACCCCGTGCGGCCGCTCGATCCGGTGAAACTACCTTTCGAGATCGACCGCTGGGCGTTCGCCTCCCCCCCGCCGCCGAGCAAGGTGGTGACGGTGGTGGTCCTCCGCGAGGTCGACCACACCGAGAAGCGGGTGGCGCTCGACCTCCCGTTCGACGACTCGTTCCGGTTCGACAACGAGCGGGTGGTGAACACCAACAGCCCCCTCCCGGTCCCCGGGCTCGGGCTGGCCTACCGGGTGGAGGCGTCGGTGGACGCCGTCGAGCCGCCGGCCCCGGGCGCGCCGCCGGCCGAGGGCGGGCTCAAGCCCGACGACGTGATCGAGGCCGTGCAGTTCCAGGCCGTCGACCCCGCCGGGGAGGTGAAGAAGGGGCCGTGGAACGAGATCAAGTCGAACCAGTGGGCGTCCGTCGATTCGGCCCTCCAGGGGCAGTCGTCGCCGGCGGTCAACCTGAAGGTCAAGCGGGGCGACCAGGTGGTCGAACTGACCGTGACCGCCCGGCCCGACAAGACGTGGCCGACGACCGGCAACCGCGGGTTCTACTTCCAGGACGACTTCCGGATCGTCAAGGCGGCCGACGCGGCCGACGCCCTCGGTCTCGGGGTGCGGCGGACGGTCCGGTTCATCCGCGACACCTATCTGACGCTCTACGCGATGGCCCGCGGCCGCATCTCGCCCAAGACGATGAGCGGGCCGCTGACGATCGCCAGCGTGTCGTACCGCTTCGCGGAGGAAGACTTCTGGCAGTTCCTCCTGTTCCTGGGGATGATCTCGGTCAACCTGGCGGTGGTGAACTTCCTGCCGATCCCGGTACTCGACGGCGGGCACATGGTGTTCCTGATCCTGGAGAAGGTGCTGGGCCGCCCGGTGCCGGAGCGGATGTTCGCGGTCGCGATGTACACCGGGCTGTTCCTGATCCTGTCGCTGATGGTGTTCGTGATCTTCCTCGACGTGAAGCGGCTGTTCTTCGGCTGGTTTTAGTTTCGGACAGAAAGAGAGGAGCCGCAGATAACGCAGAAAGACGCAGATAAGACCGAGAAGAGTTG
>JANPKP010000136.1:0-6461 GCA_031426095.1 Gemmataceae bacterium | reverse complement strand
CGAGCCACTTCTTGGCGCTCTCGCCCTTGAAGTTCGGGTTCTCGACCTTGAAGCCCTGCCGCCCGTTCTCCTCGCCGAAGTCCACCTCTGCGCCGCGGAGCATCTCCGACTGGCATTTCGCAACGACCAGGGGAACGCCGGCCGTCTCGCACACCTGGTCGTCCGGGGACACGACCGGATCGAGATCGAGTTTGTGCATGAATCCCTGGCAGCCGCCCGGCTCGACCCGCAACCGCAGGTACAGTTTGGTCCCGTTCGCCAGCTCGTCCATCTGACCGCGGACCACGGCGGCGGCCTTCGGCGTGAGCGTCACGACGGGCGGCTCTCCGGGCGCGGGTTTGGTGCCCGCGGTCGGCGGCGCGACCGGGGCCGGCGAGCACCCTTGACAGCCGAACAGCGACGCCGCCGAGACGACGACGGCGGCCCCGATCCGGCGAAGTGATCCTGCCATCGCAAAGCCCCCGGGTGGAAACCGCCCGCCGGTCCGATCCGTTTCACGCACTTTGCCGAACGGGGACGCCCGATTGGGGGGCGGGGATGCGGCGCAGGATCACGGAGCGAAACGGTATCTCCAGAGCCCGCCCGTCGCTCAGGAGGACGCGGTGGAGGAACCTCCCCTCGGCCCCCCGGGCGATGTCCAACTCGTCGTACAGCCAGTGCGTCCGCTGTTTCGAGAATGGCCAGTCCGGCGGGGCCGGCTGTTCGCGGACCTGCTCCCACAAGGAATAGACGAGGACCACGAACGAGCCTTGCTGGCTCAACATCACGACGGCCACCGACGGGTCGGCCGGCCGGTCGCCGAGGAGTTCGGCGTCGTGCAGGCACAGTTCCGCCAGTTCCCGGACCGGCGGGGGCAGCTCGCCCCGGACGGCGTCCAAGTGGGCTCGGTACGCGGCGAGGGCGGCCTCCCACTCGGCGTCGGCCTCGTCGGCTACGGCCTCGTCGGCGGAGTTGTAGCGGGCGAACAGGTCGGGGGTGAAGTAGCGCATGGCGTGCTCAGAATGCCTTGCGGTTGGGCGTCTCGTAGAAGGTGTGGCCATTCGGGGGTCGCGGGTCGGGCTGGTAGTGCGGCAGGGAATAAGTTCCCGCCGTCGGGTGCGGCGGGTGTAGCACGTAACTCCCGCCGGCGGCCTGCTCGATGTCGCGTGCCAGTCGCCTGTTCGCCGTGAGGTTCGCCCCACAGACTACCACGTCAAGGCCGGCCTGCCGTCTGGCGACCGCTTCAACCTGGGTGATGAGGCCGCCCCGAACGACCGCCCCGTCGTCCCCGAGCGTGGCTTCGTGAATCTCGGGTGGCGGGGACACCTCGGGCGGGGGAACCGGTTTCGGTTTCTTCGCCATGCCCGCCACGCCCAAGTATACCCGCGAACGCCAGATCCCGCACGAACGGATGGTGCCCTCTCACACCTTGAACGTCTCCCGCACGTTGTCCCGCAGGAGCCGCGTGCCCAGGGCCACGGCGGCCGTCTCGCTCAGGACGCCGGGGCGGACGTAGTCGTCGGCCAGGACGTTCGCCAGGACGCGGCGGTACATGCCGTACTTCGGCAGGACGAACTCCAGCTTGTAGGCGTCCGAGTAGTAGCCGATCAGCTTCGTCTTGGGGACGGCGCTGAGGCGCTCGCTCAGGTCCTTGCGGATGAACGGCGGGACGTTCGAGTACCACCAGTGGCCGTTCGGGACCACGTTCGGGAAGATCCACGAGTACGCCACCAGCTCCTGGTTCTGGCTGCTCGTCAGCACCGACACCGGGAACGTCACCTCGGGGAAGCTGTTGAACAGCTCGCGGTACTGGATCAGGCTCGTCCGCTGGTCGAACAGGTCCTGGCCCTGGTAGACGCCCTTCTCGTACACCCGGCGGTTGACCCCGATCATCAGGTCGAACGGCAGGCCGAACTCCCGGCAGTGCTCGGCCAGCGCCCAGAAGACCGGGTTGTCGTTCTCCGTCGGGTTGAAGTGCGGCGGGAGCGAGATGGCGCACGCCTTCGCCCCCTTGCTCGTGAAGTGCTCGAACAGCTTGCGAATCGCCTTCATCATCCCCACGGCGTCGCCGGCCTCGATGCCGGTCGCCTTCGCCAGCCGCTGCCGCACGTCCGGCGAATCGCTCTGGAACACGAGGGCGTCGGTGCGAAGGCAGGGGACGTACTTCGCCGTGTCGAAGTTCAGGAGCGGGTCGTCGAACTCGTTGGTCAGAAAAATCTTCTCCAGCTTCGTCTTGGCGAAGACCTGCTGCTCCCAGTCGGGCTGGGCGAACACCTTTTCGGCGGCGTCGAAGAGGGGGTCGGCGTCGGCGGCGGTCACGCGGTCGCCGGTGAAGCCGAGGAACGTCTTGGCGATGTCCACGAACCAGGCGTACTGGGCCGTGTTGTCGTACCGGTCCATGTGGGCCACGATGGCCCGTACCCGGTCGCGGGGGCTCACGTCCTTCGCCAGCGGGGCCTGGCTCATGCCGGCCGAGTGGGCGAGCTCCGTGTAGTAGTGGTACCCCAGGATGTCGTCGAGCGTCCGGCTGGCCGGGGCGAGCGGGTCGATGTGCGAGTGCGGGTCGATGAGCGGGATGGTGGACAGGGCGGCGTACAGGTCACGGACGAGCATGTCGGCCGACATGGCGGCGACTCCGGGGGAGTTTGTCGATTTTACCTGGGGTACGTCTTACACCACCGGGCAGTTTTTACAAACGGACGGCCCCCGCTGGGCTCCCGGGCCGGGGAGGAAGTGGGGCCGGGAAGTTTTAACCCTCGGCGGGCGGGTCACTTCGGCGAAGGCGGCAGCGGGCGGGGGCGGCGGTTGGCACGGGGCCTGCTTTGTCATTTCCCGTCGAGACGAGCTTCCCCCAAGCGAGCCTCGACGGTGCCAGCCCGCGACCTGCCGCGAACCTTCCCCCAAGGCGACCGGCTCCCCCAACCGCGGTCCGGCACCGAACGATTGAATCGGCCTTAGCCCATCCCCCGGGCGACGGCCGCGGGAGAGATTTCCCCCCTCTCCCGACCCTGTCCAACCGCACGTCAGGACCCCCGTCCCCCCACAACCTTCCCCCCCAGGCCGCCTCCGTCCCCCACGGAGGCGGCCTCTTCGTTTTGGTGTGTGGCCGGGAACGAAACCGGCGGAGTCAAGCAATCCGCGGCGATTCCCGCACCTCTCCCGCAAACTTTACCAGGGGATTCGCAAGTCGATTGCAGCTCTGTGCATGCGGCGAGCGCGAGCGCAAAAAGCGGGAGAACTCGGTAACGCTCACGCTTCGAGGTCGAGCCGCCACCACGCCAGGGCCAGGAACAGCGCCCCGAAGCCGACGAGGGCGGCACACGCCTGCCAGACCACGGCCGCCTCCGGGTGGGGGTTGGTGAGCAACTGCGAGTAGGCGTCGAGGGCCCAGGCATGGGGCGTCACGAGGCTGAACGCCCGCACCCGCTCGGGCATGAAGTCCCGCGGCAGGAGCGACCCGCTGACGGCACCCAACACGAGCACCAGGAGGGTGCCGTACACGGCCACCTGCGTCTCGGTGCGGGCGACCCCGGCCACGAGCATCGCCAGCCCCACGGCCGCGACGGAGGTGCAGACCACGACCGGCACCACGAGGTCCGGCCGGTTGCCCCAGCTCATGCCGAACACGAGGCTCCCGGCGGCGAGCAGGAAGAAGCCCTGAAAGAGCGACACGGCCAGGCACGGGAGGAGCTTCCCGACAAGGATTTGCCCCCGGGTGAGCGGGGCGGCCCGCAGGCGGACGAGTGTGCCGTGCCGCCGCTCGGCGACGAACAGCCAGCCCACGGTCAGCACCAGGGAGAACGCGAACATGACGGTGTACGACGGCACCAGCACCTGGTAACGAATCGCCCCGCGCTTCAACAGCCCGCCGGCGTCCGGGTCGTCGTAGGCCGTGCGGTTGCCGGCCCCCGGCCCGCGCTCCTCGGCCTTCGTCAGCCCGGCCCACGTCTTGGCGGTGAAGTCGTAGTTGCTGAACAGGTCGGCGATGCCCCCCTTCACGGCCGGCCCGATGCCCCTCTTGGCCGCCCCGGGGAGGAAGCCGTACCCGGGGATGCGCTTGCCCATCGCGTCGATGAAGACGTCGTCCCCGACCCGCTCGAAGGCCCGCCCGATCATCCACGGGATGACCACCCGCAGGAGCGTCACCTGGGCCACCTGCTCGATGATCGACGAGGCCGCCTGCTGGGTCGGGTCTTTCAGGACCGTCAGCCCCACGGCGTCGAGCCGGACGCCGTCGCGGAAGAGGGGGTTGAGCGGCGGCGGGTCGTTGGCCGTGAGGAACGAGCAGCGGGTCATCCGGTCGCTGAAGTCGGGCTCGAACACGAGCACCGCCGACCGCTTGCCCCGGGCCACCAGCCTCTCGGCCGCCTCCCGGCTGTCGATGAGTTCGACGCGGATCTCGGCCGTGCTGCTGAGGTCGTCGATGACGACCTCGGACCACGGCTTCGGCGGGTACTTCTGCCCGGCGGCGAGCCCCCGGTCGAGGTTGACGACGGAGATGCGGAGGCGGTCGTCCGGCTTCTGGCCGAACAGGTCTCCGAGCGTCAGCCCGATGACCAGGATGAGGACCACGGGCATGCCGACGAGGACGGCCGCCGACCGCGGGTCACGGAGGAGCAGGCGGAAGTCCTTGGCGGCGAGCGTGAGGATGGGCATGAGTGGTCAGGGGTCGGGGACCGGCCGGGACAAATCCATAACGCCAGACCAACCCGACGCGTCAGCGAGGGGTGTTGCCCCGGCCCTCGCTGACGCGTCGGGTTGGTCACGATCAATCCCTTAAGTCCCGCCCCGTGAGGCTCAGGAACACCCGCTCCAGGGTCGGCTCCGCGACCGCCACGGCGGCCAACTCCACCCCCGCGTCGCGGCAGGCGGTGGCCAGCCGCGCCAGCGTCGGGGCGGCGTCGGCGGTCGTCAGCTCGAAGCCGCCGGCGGCCGCCGCGACGCGCTTCACCCCCGGGAGGGCGGCGAGGCGGTCGGCGAAGCCGGGGGGGGCGTTCGGGACCGTCGCCGTCACGGTGGCGTCGAGCCGCTTGAGCAGGTTCGGGAGGGTGTCGCACGCCTGCACGCGGCCGGTGTCGAGGACGGCGATGCGGGAGCAGAGCGTCTGCACCTCTTCCATGTAGTGGCTGGTGTAGACGACCGTCATCCCGGCCCCGTTCAAGGCCTTCACCTGGTCGAAGATGTGGTTGCGGGACTGCGGATCGACCCCCGTCGTGGGCTCGTCCAGGAACAGGACGCGCGGCCGGTGGACGACGGCCGCGGCCAGGTTCAGACGCCGCTTCATGCCGCCGGAGAAGGTGCCGGCCCGGTCGCCCGCCCGGTCCGAGAGGCCGACGGCCGCCAGCACCTCGTCGGCCCGGGCGGCGAGGTCGGCCCCGCGGAGGCCGTAGAGCCTGCCGAAGAAGGTGACGTTCTCGCGGGCCGTGAGGTCGGGGTAGATCGACAGGTCTTGGGTACCGAGGCCCACGGACCGGCGGGCGTCGCGATCGCCCCGGCCGAACGGCCGGCCGAAGAGGCGGACCTCGCCGCCGTCGGCCGGCAGGAGGCCGGTGAGGATTGAGATGAGCGTCGTCTTCCCGGCCCCGTTCGGCCCGAGGAGGCCGAACACCTCGCCCTCTTCAACCGACAGCGTGGCCCCGTCCAGGGCAACGGCGGGGCCGTACCGCTTCCGCACGTCGAGGGCTTCGAGGACCGGCGGCATGCGCTACCACTTCCAGTCGACGCGGTAGACGTTCCCGGCCTTCGGGCCGGGCACCTGCCAGTAGACCCACGACTTGCCCGGCCCGGTGAACACGTACTGGGTGCCGGTGTACGGCTCCAGGTCGCCCTCCGCCGGCCCGGTCCGCAGCCCGCCGCCCAGGAACGGCCGCCCCTCGGGGAACAGGAGGAGGATCGAGAGGAGCTTCGACTCGGTCCCGGCGACGGTCCCGAACCACTGCTCCTCGGGCTTCTGGAGGGAGTTCCAGTAGGTCGTCCGGGTCCGCAGCTCGAACGGGGCCCCGACGGGCACGTCGGCCACGTCCACGGAGAGCCGGTGTTCGGTCATGGGCGTGCCCCGTACGTCCACCTTGCCGGCCGCCGCGTACACCTTCGCCAGGTCGGGCTTGGGGGCGTCGCACCGCATGACGAGTTCGGCCCCGGTGGTCCGCCCGAGGAAGTCGATGCGGTCGGCCGGGGCCGTCTTGGCCAGCGTGAGGGTGCGGGTCATCACCACCCCGGCGGCGTGCGGGCCGTCGCCCGGGGCCGTCTGCTTCCACCGCCGGAGGTCGTACACCCGGTGGTCCTCGGCCGTCTGGAACTTCGACTGGTCCTGCCTGGGGTTGCCCGGCACCAGGGCCACGGGGTGGGCCTGGGTGTCGTCCAGCACCGGCGGGCTTTGGCGGAGGGCCTCCACCCGCTTCCGAACGTCCGCCTCCAGCCGCACCCACTCGGGGTCGGGCGGCACCTGCGGCGGGACGGCCGGGGGCGGCTCGGCCGACATC
>JANPKP010000135.1:0-1663 GCA_031426095.1 Gemmataceae bacterium | reverse complement strand
GCAAAAACTCCGACCGCTTGCTCAAGGTTGAGTTCGGAATCACCCACAGTAGCAAGGCCGCTCGACGTGCCCCTGCCCTCGACGGCATCCGACTGCATGTAGATGACCGTTTGCCCGGACTCATCGGGCCATCCCAGCCCCTCGTAAAGCTGCCCTTCCTGCTCCAGCATCCTCACAAATGCGAGATCATCACGAGGGTCATCGGCCAACGCATACCATCCATCGCGACAGGGGCACCGCACTATGAAGTGGTGAATTCGTAGGGACTTGTGGCTATAACCGGGGCTCAAGGAGCCCCACTCATGCCATCGTTGCCGCTCACGGACGTCTTCGCCGACCTGCCCGACCCCCGCCGGGATACCCGCAACAAGCTCCACGACCTGACCGACATCCTGGTCCTCGCCACCGCCGCCGTCATCGGCGGCGCCGAGAGTTGGGAGTCCATCGCCGAGTACGGCCGCACCAAGGCGGACTTCTTCGGCCGCCATCTGCGGCTGAGCAACGGCATCCCCAGCCCGGACACCTTCGAGCGGGTCTTCGCCAAGCTCGACCCGGCCGCCTTCGCCGCCGCCTTCGGGAGCTGGATGGCGTCGGCCTGCGAGGCGACCGGGCTGGTGCCGATCGCCATCGACGGCAAGTCGGCCCGTGCGGCCAAGCGGAATACGGCGACCGGGTGCCTGCACGTGGTGACGGCGTGGGCCGCCGAGAACCGCCTGGTCCTCGGCACGGCCGCCGTCCGGGACGGCTCCAACGAGGTGGCGGCGATCCCCGAGCTGCTCCGCACGCTGGACCTGGCCGGGGCGATCGTGACGATCGACGCCGCCGGCTGCCAGGTCGGGAACGCCCGGATCATCCGGGAGCGAAAGGGGCACTACCTCCTGGCCGTCAAGGACAATCAGCCGACCCTGCGGGCGGCCGTCGAGGCGGTCATCGGCCGGGCGTGTGACAGCGACTTCGCCGGGGCCCGGTCCGATGGCCACGAGTCGGTCGAGGTCGGCCACGGCCGGCATGAGGAGCGCTACGTGACCGTGATCTACGACCCCGCCGGCTTGCCGGCCGAGTGGCCGGACGTGGCGGCGGTGGTGCAGGTCAACCGGGAGCGGGAACTCGGCGGGCGGCGGGCCGTGACCAGTCACTATTACATCGCCAGCCACGAGGGGACGGCGGCGGAGTTCGCCGGCTGGGTGCGGGGGCATTGGGGGATCGAGAACGGGCTGCACTGGGTCCTCGATGTGGTCTTCCGTGAGGACCGCAGCCGCATCCGGGCGGGGAACGCCGGGGCCAACCTGGCGATGATCCGTCGGGTGGCGGTGTCCCTGCTGAGGCGAGCGCCGGGCAAGGGCAGCGGGGTGACGAAGCGCCTCAAGGCCGGATGGGATGATAGTTATCTACTGCAGGTTATGCAGGGAATAACTGCATCTATAGTGCGGTAGCCCTGCGGGACTCCGGACCGGGAGAAAGTTCGGGCCCGAGCAAGGGGCCGGTCGTCGATTTGTTGCTCCGGGATCCAGGTTAACCTCCGTCGGCCACTCGCCGCGGTTCTGGTATCGTCCACGAGGGTTCTCGGCGAGAGGGTCGGCCAGGCTGGGCGGGGGGTGCCGTGGTGGATGGGCTTCCTCGGGTGGCGTTCGTGTTTGCGGCGGAGGCCCCGGTGGGCGTGATC
>JANPKP010000134.1:0-1811 GCA_031426095.1 Gemmataceae bacterium | reverse complement strand
GGGGGGGGGGGGGGGGGGGTGGTCCCCCCCCCCCCCCCCGCGGGGGGGCGGGGGTTCGCCCGGAAGCACTGGCACGCGGTATCGGCCCGTTACACGGTTAACCCCTTGCATTTCCTGCCCCCTTCGCTCATTCTGCATGGCGACGCCCTCCCCGCCGCCGACTCGCCGGAGCCGCCCGATGACCCTCCCCCGCCTCGCCGCGGTCGCCCTCGGCGTGCTGCTGACGCCGCTGTTCGCCGCCGCCCAGGCCGCGCCGGCGAAGTTCAAGGTCTGCCTCGTGTCGGGGTCGTTCGAGTACAAGTCGGATGCCTCGCTCGCCGCCTTCCAGGCCCACCTGGAGAAGAACTTCCCGGTGGTCTGCACGCGGGCCTTCGCGGCGTCGGAGACGGAGATCGGCGGGCTCGACAACCTGGAGAAGGCCGACGCCGCGATCTTCTTCACCCGCCGGCTCAAAATCGCGGCCGCCGAGTTGGAGAAGGTCAAGGCGTTCGTCGCCTCCGGTAAGCCGGTCGTCGGCGTCCGCACCGCGAGCCACGGCTTCCAGGGCTGGCTGGAGATGGACAAGGATGTCTTCGGCGGCGACTACAAGAACCACCTCAAGGCCGGGGTGCCGTGCGACGTGGTGCCGACGCCGGCGGGGAAGGACCACCCGGTGCTGGCGGGCGTGAAGCCGTTCCGGACGCTCGGGAGCCTGTATAAAAACCCCAACGTCGCGGCCGACGTGGCGGTTCTACTCACGGGCACGGCCGGGAAGGACTCGTACCCGGTGGCGTGGGTGCGGGAGAAGGACAAGCGGCGGGCGTTCTACACCTCGCTCGGCACCCCGGACGACTTCGCCGACCCGAACTTCGTCCGGCTGCTGACGAACGCCCTCGGGTGGGCGGCGAAGGTGGAACTGACGCCGGCCAAGTGACGCGGCCCCCGACGGCCGGGAGAGAACCATGCGGCGATGCTTGCTCGGCGTCTGTCTCGCGGTCGCCGCCCCGCCGCCGGGGTACGCCCAGACGGCCGACGCAATCAAGGAAGTGGGCGGGGCTGCCCCGCTGCCACGCGGGCTCAAGCCGCCCCCCCCGCCGCCCGGCCCCGTGCCGCAACCGCCGGTCCCCCGAATTCGTGCGGCGGCGGAACCGACAAGCTCCGACGCCGCCCCGCCACCAACCCTTCCGAAGCTCGACGCGAGCGGCGACCCGCTCCCGCCGGGGGCCGTGGGGCGGTTCGGGTCGGTCCGCTTCCAGCACCTGGGAAACGTCAGTTGGTCCCGCTTCACCCCGGACGGGCGGACGCTCTTCACGTTCAGCGAGGCCGACGAAACCGTGCGGGCCTGGGACGCCCGCACCGGCCGCGGGCGGGGCCGGCTGACCGTCAACGCGGCCGAACTCGCGGTCGGCCCCGGCGGCGGGGTGTGGGTGGTCGAGGCGGGCCGCGTGCGGTACTGGAAGCCGGGGGCGGACGCCACGCCGGCCCCGGGCGACCTCGCCACCGCGGCCGCCGGTGGGACGCCGCACGGGGTCGCCGTTTCGGCGGACGGGCGGCGGGTCGCCGTCTGGTTCAACGCCGGCGTGGCGGTGTACGACGCGGCGACCGGGAAGAAGGCGGCGAGCCTCAAAGCCCCGAGGCGGGACAACGGGCCGGCCGTGATGGGCTTCTCGCCCGACGGCAACCGGCTGGCCGCGGACGACGGCAAGACCGGCGTGTGCGTGTGGGACGTGCGGGCCGCCAAGCGCGAGCGGACGCTGCCGGTCGAGGGCGGGGTGGTCGGGCTGGCGTTCTCGCCGGACGGCTCCAGGCTGGCGGTCGCGGCCGATAAGTTC
>JANPKP010000133.1:0-10832 GCA_031426095.1 Gemmataceae bacterium | reverse complement strand
TGCCCCTTTCCCCCCGCCCCGGCTACCATGCATCATCCGGGCCGGCCGTCCGCCCACGCCCGGGGCCGGGGGGCGGGACCGTGAACGGGGCACGACGGCGGTGGGTCGGCGGGTGGCTCGTCGGGCTCGCCGGGCTGGCCGGGGCGGCCGACCCGCCGGCGGTCACGCAGACCGGCCCGGCGGTTCCGACGGTCGAGGAACTGGCCCTGAACCTCGGGAGTTCGTCGTACGCCGTCCGCGAGCGGGCCGGCCGCGAACTCTGGCTCCGGGGGGCGGCCGCCCGCGACGCCCTCGCGGCCGCCGCCGCCGCCGGCAACCCGGAGGCCGCCCGCCGGGCCCGGGCGATCCTCGACAAGTTCGAGTGGGGCGTCTTCCCCGACACCCCGCCGGCCGCCCTCGCCCTCATCGACGAGTTCCGCTCGAACGTCCCCGAGCGGCAGACCGCGGCCGTCGACGGGCTGCTAAAGCTCGGCCCGCCGGGGGTCGTCACCCTCCGGGCGGTGCTCAACAAGACCGTCCCCGCCGACGTGAAGGGCGAACTGGCGAAGGAGCCGGCCGACTCGGCGTGGCGGCGGCTCTCCGACCACGTCGCCCGGGCCGTCCGCCGGGAGGTCCTGTCCCGCCTGCTCGAAGACAAGCGGGCCGAGGCCGACGCCCTGGTCTCGCTCGTCGCCCTGGGCGGCTACCCCGCCGGCCTGGCCGACCACGCCGCCTACCACTACCTCCGCGGCACCCTGCCCGCGGCCGTGACTTCCGCCGAGGCGGTGGCGAAGGCCGGCGGCCCGGCCGCCGAGCCGGCCAAGCTCGTCCTCGTCCACCTGTACCGGGCGCAGGGGGCGTGGGCGAAGGCCCGGGAGGCGGCGGCCGACGTGCCCCACGTCCCGGGCGAGGCCCCGCTGCTCGACCTGCTCCTCGAAGAGCAGGGCGACTGGGCCGAGCTGGCCCGCCGCGACCCGGCCGGGGTGCGGCGGGCGAACCTGCCCGACGGGCTGCGGCTCACGTTCCTGCGGCTCTCCGGGAAGGCGGAGGCGTTCGACGCCCTCGCCGGCGAGGTCCGCGCCGCGGCCGCCGACGCGGGCGCGTCCCGGTCCGACGTTCAACAGGCCGCCTACTCGCTCCTCCTCAACGGGCGGGCGGCCGACGCCACCGACCTGCTCCTCGCCCGCCGCCAGGACCTCGGCCTGCTCGCCGAACTGCTCATCGCCAAGATGCGGTACGCCGACGCCCTCGCCCTCGTCGGCGGGAAGGCGGACGCCGACGCCCCCGACCCGGAGGAGCGGACCGGGTTCGACCTCCGCCGCGCCCGTCTGCTGTTCGTCCTCGGCCGGCGGGACGACGCGGTCAAGGCGTTCGGGGAGGCGGCCGACGCCCTGCGGCTCAACCCCGAGGGCGGCCGGTCGCTCCACGGGACGGGCGTCAGCTTCCGCTCGCTCCTGCGGGCCGAGGTGCGGCTCGGCCTCCGCGACCTCGCCGCCGACCACGCGGCCGCCTTCCTCACGTCCGACGACGAGCGGCTCCGCGGGCTGACGAGGAGCGGCGAGACGCCGTTCGAAATCCTCTTCGACACCGACGCGAAGGCGGCCGAGGCCACGTTCTGGGCGTTGCGGGCGAAGGCCCCCGGCGGGGAGGCGGCCGGCGAGAGCCTGCGGCTCGTCCGCTCGCTGTTCACCGGCACGGCGTCGAAGGAGGCGGTCGAGCGGGCGGTGAAGGCGATCACGGATGCGTCGGGCTCGCCGCTGATCGTCGCCGGGAACACGCCGTCCCGCACGCCCGCCAGCCCCGACCCGGCGGCCGAGCGCCACCTCGCGGCGGCAACCGTCCTGCGGGCGGCGAAGCGGCACGACGAGGCCGAGGCGGCGTACCGGCTGGCGGCCGAGGCCGCCCGGCCGACCCCGGCGGCGGCCGCGGAGGAGGGCGGCGGCTCGCGGTCGTGGGTGTACGGCACCACCGACGACTTCCGCCCGTGGGTCGAACTCGGCGACTACCTCGCCGACCACGGCCGGCACGCGGACGCCGCGAAAGCGTTCGAGGCCGGGTGGCGGCGGTTCCCCGACCAGCCGATCCTCCTCTACCTCTGCGGCCGCTCGCTCGGGAAGGCCGGGGACGCGGCCGAGGGGGCCCGGCGGGCCGACCTCGCCCACTGGGTCAGCCTCGGCAACGAGCGGGTCCGCGGGCGGTTCCTTGAAGAACTGGTGCGGCGCGGGGCGGCGAAGGCGGCCGCCCGCGAGACCGACCTCCTGCTCCGCGCGTGCTGGAGCCGCGACGGGTACTTCGGCAACGTCATGAACCAGGCCGGGCGGGCGGCCGTCCTCAACCGCGACTTCGCCACCGCCGAGCGCTGCGTCCAGCGGTCCGTACTGGTGCTGCTCAAGCGGCCGGGGGTCCACTTCGTGGAGGCGGCGTCGTACCTGACGGTGCCGCAGAACATGGCCGCCCACCGCGCCCGGGCTTTGCTCGCGGCCGGCAAAATTGACGAGGCCTTGTCGCAGGCGGGGGCGGTGCTCGACGCCCAGCCGGGGGCGTCGGACCTGGTCATCGGCATGGTGCCGGAGCTGGACAAGGCCGGGCGGACTCAGGACGCCGACGCCCTCTTCCGGCGGGTGTGGGACGCCCACGCGAAGGTGGCGGCCGACCACCCGGCGAGCGCGTCGGCCCGCAACTCGGCGGCGTGGCTGGCCGCGAACTGCCGCCGCGAGCTGGACGCCGCCCTCGACCACGCCACGAAGGCGGTCGCCGCCGACCCCACGTCGGTGGCCTACCGCGAGACGCTGGCCGAGGTCCACTTCCGCCGCGGCGACCGGGCGAAGGCGACCGCGATCATGGCGGCGCTGGCCGACGAGGCCCCCCGCTCGCGGCTCTTCCGCCGCCAGTTGGAGCGATATAAGACCGGCGACGCGGCCAGCCCACAACCGGACACGGAGCCGGAATAAATGCCTGGAACCTGCTCGAACCCGATATGATTGATGTTCGCCAAGGGGAAGTGTGTGTTTCCGAGGCGACGACGAGTATGGGGCGAGCGATGGCAACTGCCCAGACCTTCAATACCTTCTTTGCGAGCTGGCCTCCCGCCGGATGGACGCGCACGAGTACCACGGCAGCAGCCGGAGAGTCCCCTGCCGAAATGCTCGCCGGGATCGACGGCATATTCGACGAACTCGACGTCGACTATGCGACGTTGAGCGAGGCCAGCCCGTCGGAAGGTGATACCGCCACCAGCGTCGTGGCGTACTGGAGTATGTTGTGTCTCGTCACAACGTGGTTGATCCAGACTCGTAACGAGTCACGAAAGCCGACGATTTCACGCACCTCCCGTCGCGTTTCGACAGACTTGGAAGCCAGAGTCGAGCGGGCGGCCGAGTTGATGCGAACCATCGCTATGACTTGGCCCGAATTGGACCTTATTGCGCCGAGCGACATCCACGAAACGGTGTGGACCGTCCGCGTCAGCCCGGCGGCCTATCTGCGAGCCGTGTGGAGCTTGCTCTGGTCGGCGATTCGCCACCCGCTGTCCGACACGACAATCGACCTGTGTACCGGCCGCGTCCTGCGGCGCTCCTGACCCCGTGAGGCATGGCCCGTGCCCGACGAACCCGCGCCCAAGCCGCCCGCCCAGAATCGGCGGGCGGCCCTCCCGGTCATCACCCAGAACCGAATGTTCACCGGCCTCATCCTGATCGTGACGGGGTTCGCGGTCGTCTCGCTGCTCGGCGTGTTGGCACTGGCGATCTTCGGGAAAGACCCACCCACGACGCTCCAGGCGAAGTGTGCCGACCTGTTCGTCCACGTCTGCCTGCTGTGCGTGGGTGCCCTCGTCGGACTGCTCGGCGGCCGCGCCGCGGCCCCGGACCGGCTCGAACTCGGGGAGCGGAAATGACGACGGCCACCCGGTTCGCGGGTGGCCGTCGCGTTGTTATCGACCCGTCAGCCCTCACACCCCGGCGGCCTTCCGCAGGGCGTCGGCCTTGTCGGCCTTCTCCCACGTGAACTCCGGCCGCTCGCGGCCGAAGTGGCCGTGCCGGGCGCTCTCCCGGTAGATCGGCCGCCGCAGGTCGAGCGTCTCGATGATGCCCTTCGGCGTCAGCTTGAAGTGGTCGCGGATCAGGCCCACCAGCTTCTCCTCGGTCACTCCCGGGGCCGTCGTGCCGAAGGTGCTGACCCAGATCGAGAGCGGGTCCGGGTAGCCGATCGCGTAGCTCAGTTGTACCTCGCACTGCTTGGCGAGCTTGGCCGCGACGACGTTCTTGGCGATGTACCGGGCCATGTAGGCGGCGCTGCGGTCGACCTTCGTCGGGTCCTTGCCGCTGAACGCCCCTCCGCCGTGCCGGCCGCGGCCGCCGTAGGTGTCCACGATGATCTTCCGGCCGGTCAGCCCGCAGTCGCCGTGCGGCCCGCCTTCGAGGAACACGCCCGTCGGGTTGACGTGGTAAACGATGTCGCCCTTGAGCAAGTCCTCCCGCTCGGCCTTGAGCGTCGGCAGGATCAACTTCTCGATGATCTCCTTGCGGGCGGCCTCGGTGAACTTGCCGCCGGCCATCACCGTCTCGTCGTGCTGGGTGCTCAACACGACCGTGTGGATGCGGTGCGGGGTGCCGTCGGCGTTGTACTCGACCGTCACCTGGCTCTTGGCGTCCGGCCGCAGCCACTTGAGCCGGCCGTCCCGCCGCATGGCCGCGTGGTTCTCGACCAGCCGGTGCGACAGGTAGATCGGCAGCGGCATCAGGGTCCGCGTCTCGTCGCAGGCGAACCCGAACATCATCCCCTGGTCGCCGGCCCCGCCGGTGTCCACGCCCACGGAGATGTCCGGCGACTGGCTGTGGATCAGGCAGTTCACCTGGCAGGTGTCGGCCGCGAACCCGATCCGCGGGTCGGTGTACCCGATCTCGGTGATGGCGTCGCGGACCAGCTTGTCGACGTTCGCCCGGGTGAGCGGGGCCTTGGTGGTGATCTCGCCGGCAACCGTGCAGTGGTCGGTGGTGACGAGCGTCTCGCACGCCACCCGGCTCATGGGGTCGTGGCTCAGGCAGAAGTCGAGGACGGCGTCGCTGATCTGGTCGGCCACCTTGTCCGGGTGGCCCATCGACACGGACTCGCTCGTGAACAGGTAGCGGCTGGTACTCACGCGCGGCGTCTCCGGTAAGTGTGGGCGGGCCCGTCCTGGGTTTTCAGGCGCGTGGTCTCGTTATAATCGCCCCCGCCCGCCGTTGCAATCGCACACCCTAAACGACCCGGCCGGGGCGGATCGGTCCGCCCCGGCCGGGGATGCGACTCCGTCAAAACCTTGTCACTTGGCGGCGACGGCGTCCGGCTTGGCCGCGGCGGCCGCGAGCAGCTTCGGGAACGACTCGCGGAGGTCGGCCCCGGCCTCGACCACCACCCGCTTCTCCTCCGTCACCGTCGCGCCGTTGACCACCATCTCGGCCTTCACCTCGTAGAAGAACCGGCGGCCCGGCTCCAGCGACGGGGTGTAGAACGACCGCTCGGTGCCTTCGCCGGCCGTCGGCCGGCCGTCCACGGTCAGCTTCGCGGCCGCCGGGAGGGTGAACTTCAGGAACGCGCTCGTCTTCGACTCGACCGCCGGGGCCGGGGTGACGGCCGAATAGCCCACCGCGGGAGCGGCCGTCACCGGGGCACCCATCAGCGGGGCCATCGTGCCGCCCTGGTAGTAGTAGCCGGCGCAGCCGCCGCCGATGTTGAAGGGCCCGTACGGCGGCATGTAGCCGCACCCGCCGCTGTAGCTGTACGAGCCGTAGCAGGCCCCGTACCCGCAGCACGACCCGTAGTACGGCCCGGCGTACCCGCCGCAGCAGCCGTAGCTGAACCCGGTGCAGGAGTGCTTGTGGCCGAAGTGCTTCGAGTGGCGGCCGTGGCCGTGGCCGTAGCTGTAGCCGCAGCAGCCGGTGCTGTACCCGCAGCAGCCGCCGACGTTGGCGTACGAGTAGGACATCGAGAAGTTGCTATACCCGCCGCAGCCGGCGCTGTACCCGCCGCAGCCGGCGTAGGCCGGGGCGGCGACCGCGACCGGGGGCGGGGTCACGTCCGCGCCGGTCGTCAGGGCGGCCATCATCACGATACTGTACATTGGAATGAACCTCCGACGTTGCAACATCTGGGTGGTGAAACGCGGGAGCGGCCCGCCTTCAAGATGGTAAATCTGGGCAAGATGAACGTCAAAGGCAAAGACGGGATTCCGGCCGGGATGTGCGGATTTCACAGGCCGGACAAACGGACCCTACCATGCCCGAATTCGGGGGGCGGGGTGGAAATGGGGTGAAGTTCGAGCTTCGAGTGAGAACGCGAAAGTGATGGGCGAAAGCCCACCCATGGCCATGGGTGGGCGTGGTAAGCCCATCGTGTACGCCACTCCAGATCGGCGAGGGCTTCTGGCGTGGGTGCTACGGCCCGACGCGGAACTCGACCGGCTTGCTCCGGGCCTTGCGGACGCCGGCCGGGTCGCGGACCTCGACCGTCACCGTGTACGCCCCGGGCACCGGCGGGACCGGGAAGCGGTACTTGAGGAAGTAGTCGCGGACGGGGGTGCGGCTGAAGTCGGTGCGGTCGAACCGGGCGGCCGGGACGCGCTTCTGCCAGTCGGCCGGGTCGGTCTGCTCCACCAGGCGGCCGGCCGCGTCCCGCACTTCGAGGGTGCTCGCCAGCCGGGTCACGAACGCCTCCCCGTTGGCCGCCCCGGACGCCGGCTCGCTCGTGACGTGGCGGACCTCGACGTACAGTTCCGCCAGGTCGGCCGGGCCGAACGCCTGCCCGTCGGGCCACGGGTCGTACCGGCCGAAGCCCGCGACCTTGCGGCAGAACGTCGCCCGGTCGATCCGCAGGGCGGCCTTCGGTTCGAGCCGCGCCGCCGCCGCCTGGAGTTGCTCGCTCAGCACGGCCACCTCCTGCGGGTCGGCGTGGTCGAGGTCGATCTTCGAGACGCGGTCGAGCAGCGGGAGGAGTTCGAGCACGAACGCCTGGTTCCCCTTGCCCATCCCCTTGAGGGCCTCGACGGCCCGCTCCGGGTGCCCGTCGCCGAACGCCCGGACGGCGGCCGTCAGCGGGGCGTCGGGCTCGGCCGGCGGGTCGGGCACCTTCACCACGTTCTGGGCCGGTTGGACGGGGCCGACGAGGTCGAGGCTGGTCCGCGTCTCGGTCGGCGTCGCCGCCTCGACCCGGGGCCCGGCGTCCGCGACGGCCGGCGGCGGGTTCTTCGCCACCCGGTCGCCCGGCTTGCGGGGGAGGAGCGACGCGAAATCGGACTTGTCCGTGGCGGCGGGCGACCCAACGGGCAACATCTTGGCGGGCGGCGGCTTCCACCCGGGGGGCGTGATCGGGACCGACTTTTCGACGTACAGGCAGGCCGGGACGAGCCCCAGTCCGAGGGCGGCGAGCGTCGGGAGTGGCCAGCGGCGGGCGGTCATCCGTGCCTCGGTCCGGTAACGGCGGGTCGGCGGCGAGAACGCACGACGGGCCGGGGTATACCCGCGGCCGGGCCGGCGGTCAACGGCGGCGGGGATGGCCCGTGCCACCCGGGTTTCGGCCACATTCGCCCGCGGTCCGACGTTGACCGCCCGCCGCCGCCGCCCACAATGACCCGACTCCCCTTCTCCGCCCGCCCGGCCCCACCCCCGCGTCCGCCCCGGAGTTCGCTTCATGTCTCGCGTCCCGCGCCCGCTCGCCTTCGCCGCCTTCGGCCTGCTCGCCGTCGGCGTCACCCCGGCCGCCGACACGGCCCCCGCCCCGCGGCCGGCCGACGCCTCCGTCGCCGCCCCGCCGTCCGGGCCGGCCGCCCTCGACGCCGCCGTTCTGGCCGAGATCAAGGGGCACTCGCGGATCATGGCCAACCTCGAACACCTGAGCGACGTCATCGGCCCCCGGCTGACCGGGTCGAAGAACCTCCAGCGGGCGAACGAGTGGGCCGCCGAGGTGATGAAGGGGTACGGCCTGGAGAACGTGAAGCTCGAACCGTGGGAGCTGCCCGTCGGGTGGGAGCGGGGCGCGGCGTCGATGAAGGTGATCGACCCGGACAACGGCCGGCCGCTCCTGATCGCCGCCCGCGGGTGGACGCCCGGCACCGGCGGCAAGCGGACGGGCGACGTGCTCGTCCTCAAGGTGAAGACGAAGGACGACCTGAACGCCTACAAGGGGAAGCTCAAGGACGCCGTGGTGCTCCTCAACGCCCCGGCCGCCGTCGCCCCCATCGGCGACCTGAATTACACGTCGCCGGCCCCCAAGAAGGCGGCCAAGGGCAAGGGCGGGACCGCGGAAGAGCCGGCCGCGAAGGCACCCCCGAAGGCCGGCCCGACCGCCGCCCCGACCGCCGGCAAAGAAGCGACCGGGAAGGAGCCGGCCGCCAAAGACCCGACCGGCCGGCCGCCGCAGCCCGAGTGGTACGCCTTCCGGCTGGAGCTGAACGCCTTCCTCAAGGGCGAGGGGGTCGCCTGCGTGGTCGCCGACGCGGCCAAGCCGCACGGCCTGCTCGTGACCACCGGCTCGTGGGCGGTCGGCGACCGGGCGGCCACCGACACCGCCCCGCCGTCGGTCTTCATGGCCCACGAACACTACGCCATGCTCCACCGCCTCGCCACCCGCCCGGCCCCGGCCCGCACCCGCGTCGAGGTCGAGATCTCGAACACCTTCGTCCCCGGCCCGATCACCGTGTTCAACACCGTGGGCGAGGTGCGGGGGGCCGAGAAGCCGGACGAGTTCGTCGTCGTCGGGGCCCACCTCGACTCGTGGGACCTGGCCAGCGGCACCACCGACAACGGCACCGGCTCGTGCGTCGTCCTGGAGGCCGCCCGCACCCTGGCCGCCCTGGCGGCGAAGGGCCAGCGGCCGAAGCGGACGGTGCGGTTCGTCCTCTTCAGCGGCGAGGAGGAGGGGCTGCACGGGTCGAAGCAGTACGTGGTCCGCCACAAGGCCGAGATGCCGAAGACGAGCATGGCGGTCGTCCACGACACCGGCACGGGCAAGGTGCTGGGCCTGCGGCTGATGGGCCGGGAGGCGGTCGAGAAGGTGCTGGCCCCCGAGCTGGAGGGCCTGAAGGCGGTCGGCTTCGAGGGGGTGACGACGGCCACCTCCGGCGGCACCGACCACCTCTCGTTCGAGGACGCCGGCGTGCCCGGGTTCGCCTGCCGGCAGGACGCCGACGAGTACCGGCTGACGCACCACACGCAGTCGGACACCTTCGACAAGGCGAAGGAGGTGAACCTGATCCAGGGGGCCCAGGTGATGGCCGTGACCGCCCTCCGGGTGGCCAACCTCCCGGCGCTGCTGCCGCGGGACAAGCCGCCGGCCGCGAAGAAGTGAATGTGAGCTTGGGAGCCCCGGCCGGCGGCCCGTGACGGGCCGCCGGCCGGGCCGCGTCACTTGCCCCGCGTGATCTTGCGGACGGCGACCTCGGCCGGGGCCTTCGTGTCGGGGTCGTCGCGGCGCTCGGCCATCTCGCGGAGGCGGTTCAGGGCGGCCGCCCGGGCGGGGGCCGCGTCGAGTTGCGAGAAGTCGACGTCGCCCAGCGCGGCGGTCGCCCACTTCCGCACCTCGGGGGGGTTCTTGGGGGCCTTCACGCCGGGCGGGGCCTTCTGGAACAGGTGGGTCCGCAGGATCAACTCCTGGACGCCCGCCGCGTCCGCGTGGGCGGCCAGGTAGTCGGCCGCCACCGGCCGGCAGTCGGCGTTCGCCTCGGCCTGCTTCACGAGCCACGGCTGCACCGGCCGGGCCTTCTTGCCGCCGGCGGCCAGGGCCTTCGCCAGTCGGACCGCCAGGGCCGGCGGGAGGTCGTGGGCGGTCAGGTCGGTCAGGGCGTCGAAGACGAGCGGGCCGCCCCCGGCCAGGGCGTCGATGGCCGCCGCCCGCACGGCCTCCGTCTCCGCCTCGCGGCCGGCCACCGCCGCCACCGGCTTGACCGCCTTCCGCACCGCCCCGGACTCGGCCAGCCCCTTGACGGCCGCCAGCCGCACCCCCTCGTCGGCGTCCCCCAGCGCGGCCGTCAGGTCGCCGACGGCCGCCGGGGTGAGCGGGGCCAGCTCCGCGAACCGGGCCAGGCAGGCCGCCTTCGCGTCGGCGGTCCCGCCCTTGAACAGCTCGCGGTACAGGTCGAGCCGATCCGGCTTGGCGTCGGCCACCCGAACGAGGACGAGCCCGGCCCGCCCCTTCACGTCCGCGTCGGTCGCCGTCCGGAACAGGGCCGCCACCCGGTCGGCGGCCGCCGCCGGGTCCACGAAGTGCGGGACGGCGTCGAGGGCCGCGGCCGCCACCGCCGGGGCCGGGTCGCCCAGGAGCGGGAGCAACTCGGCCTGGCAGGCGGCGACGGCCGGGGGGAAGCGGAGGAGCCCGCGGACGGCGGCCGCCCGCACCTCGGCCGTGGGGTCGGCCAGCAGCGGCTTCCACACCCGCCGGGCCCCGTTCGCGTCGGCCACCAGCGGGGCGACCCACCCGGCCCCGAGGGCGCGGACCCGGGCGTCGGCGTGGGCCAGCGCCTTCGCCAGGGCCGGCTCGTGCGTCTCGTCGAACGGGAGGTACGAGTTCACCAGCGCGACGGCCGCCTTGCGGACCTCCGGGTCGTCGTCGCCCACGCGGCCGACGGCGGCGGGGAGGGCGACGGCGCGGGCGTCCCGGCCGGGCACCGCCAGCGCCTGAATCGCCGACAGGCGGACGGCCGCCGACTCGTCGGCCGCGGCCGCCGCGAGCGGGGCCAGGGCGTCGGCCGGCAGGGCCGTCATCCCCGCGAGCGTGCGGGCCGCGTAGGCCCGGGCGGGCCGCGACTTCGAGCCCAACGCCGCCACCAACACCCCCTCCCCGCCGGCCGCCGGCGGGCCGACCCGGGCCAGGGCCGCCGCGAT
>JANPKP010000132.1:0-16043 GCA_031426095.1 Gemmataceae bacterium | reverse complement strand
TGTCGGCGGCGTACGGCGAGTCGTCGATGGCAAGGGTGCCGCGGGCGACCAGCGACTCGACCGCGGCCAGCCGCGAGCGGTCGTTCCACCCGGACGAGGCGGGCCTCGCCTGCCCCCACGCGGCCGCCAGGGCGGCCGCCGCCACCACCCACGCCGCCGCCGGGTGGTCGGCCCACCGCCGTGCCGTCGTCACGCCTCGCCCTCCGGGCCGGGGTCCACCGGGACGCCGGGTATACCCGGCCGGCGGGCCGCGGGCAACCCCGGCGGCCCGGCGGGTTGGGGGCCGCCGGGGGCCTGTGCGAGTGGCAGCGCCGGCCCGTCCGAACTCGCCCCCCTTGCGCCCCTTCGCCGCCCGGCACAGCCGCGCGGCCGGGGGCGAATCATCCGCCCCCGCGGCCGCTTTTGCTCTCGAAAGCGGCCGGCCGCGTAGTTAATTTGTGGGTGCGACGACCGCGGGGCCTTCCCCCGGGTCCGCCGCCCCCGTTCTCCCGTCCGCCCGTCGAGAACTTCGCCCCGCTCCGTCTCACCGGCCGCGGCCCCTCCCCCCGCCGGCCCGCCGCCCCGACCCCCGCCGACGGCCGGCCGGGGGTGACACGCGCCGCCACCCCCGGCGCGTCCGCCGTTCCCATCTCCGAAGGAGGGCGTGATGCTCGATTCCGTCCGCGATGCGCTCCGGGTCAACGTGCCCGTCGGGTTCCTGCTCCACGAGGCCCGCGAAGTGACGATCTCGGTCGACCGCCCCGACGGCGACCCGCTCGCCATCCGCTTCCGCCTGATCCCGGCCGCCGACCCCAAAGCCGAGGGGCGATGAGCGGCCGCGAACGACGAGCGGGCGGGGCCGGACAACGCCGTCCGGCCCCGCCCGCGTCCGTTCCGCCACCCCACTCCGTCAGTCGCCCATCGAGTACCAGACGGCCGGCGACGCCACCGCCGGGAGCTTGTTGATGCGGCCGAGCGCCGCGTCGAACCGGCCCCGCTCGGCCGTGTGCGTGACGATCACCAGCGGCACGTTCTGGGCCGCCTCGCTCTCGACCGCCTCGTGCTGGACGACGCCCGAAATGCCGATCCCCTCATCCGCCAGAATCCGCGTCACGTCGGCCAGCACCCCCGGCTTGTCCACCACCAGCAGCCGCAGGTAGAACCGCGACCGCACCCGGTCCGGGCTGGCGAGCGTGAAGCCCCCCTGCCCGGCCACCGGCGGCGACCACAGCTTCGCCGCCGCGAACGTCCGCTGCGCCCGCCCGACCGCCAAATCAATGACGTCGGCCAGCACCGACGACGCCGTCGGCATCTGCCCGGCCCCCGGCCCCTGGTAGAGCGTCTCCCCGACCACGTCGCCGTGGACCAGCACCGCGTTGTACGCCCCCCGCACCTGGGCCAGGAGGTTCGTGTGGCGAAGGAGGACGGGGGCGACGTGCAATGCCACGGTCATCAAGTCGTCACGTCCCAAGTCATCAAGCCCGGAGTCGGCACCCGACTTGACGACTTGACGACTTGACGACTTGACGACCGGTGCCGTCCAGGCTTCCGCCAGCAGCTTGATCGTGTACCCGAGTTCGGCCGCGAAGCGGATGTCCATGGCGTCGAGGCCGGCGATCCCGACCCGCTCCACGTCGGCCGGGGTGGCCGTCACGCCGAACGCGATCTGGGCCAGCACGGCCAGCTTGTGGGCCGCGTCCGACCCGTCCACGTCGAGCGTCGGGTCGGCCTCCGCGTACCCCAGGCGCTGGGCCTCCGCCAGGGCCGCGGCGTAGCTCGTGCCCCCCTCGGCCATGCTCGTGAGGATGAAGTTCGACGTGCCGTTGAGGATGCCCTGCAACGCCGTGACTTGGTTGGCCGCCAGGCTCTCGCCGAGGGCCCGGATGATCGGCACCCCGCCGGCGACCGCGGCCTCGAAGCAGACCGTCCGCTCGTGCCGGCGGGCGGCCTCGAACAGCTCCGTCCCGTGGGCCGCGAGCAGCGCCTTGTTGGCGGTCACGACGTGCTTGCCGGCGGCGAGGGCGTCGAGCACCACCGTGCGGGCGGTGGTCGTCCCGCCCATGAGTTCGACCACGACGTGGACCGCCGGGTCGCCGACCGCCGCGGCCACGTCGGTGCCCACGAGGCCGGCGGGCACGACGGGGTCGCGGGCCTTCCCCGGGTCGCGGACGACGACGCGCCGCAGGGCGAGCGGCCGCCCGGCCCGCGAGGCGAGCCGATCCGCCTTCGTGAGGAGGATCTTGGCGACGCCGGTGCCGACGGTGCCGAGGCCGACGAGCGCGATGCCGAGGGGTTCCGCCATGCCGCCCGAGGCCTCCCGGAAGTGTGGGTCCGCCCGGGAAACTTACGCCCCCCGCCCGGGTTCGGCTACCGACGGCGGGCGGGGCCGATCGACTGGACGCGAACGGTCCCGGCCCGGTCGTCCACCTTGTACCACACCCCGAGAACGTCGCCGTACCAGAGCCGTTCGCCGCCCCACCGTAACTCCCCCATGTCGAGCGGGGTCCGCCGCAAGGTGTAATCGACCCACGCGGCAGCCTGCCGGACGCTCTCCGGATCGACGGCGTCGGCCTCCAGGCGGACGAACTGCTCGTGGGCGACGAGCGACCAGGTCACAACGAACGTCATGCCCAGCCCAGCCGCTTGCGGAGTTCCTCGAACGTCAGCCCGGGCTCGGCCGCCCGGCGGTCGAGTTCCTCGCGGGTGACGCCTGGTTCCCACGGGACGAGCGGCTCGGCCGGGGTCGGCGGTCGGACGGGTATGAAGCGGCCGACCGGCTCGCCGGCCTCGTCGCGGAACTCGACGGGCTCGTTGCGGGCGATGGCGTCGGGGATGACGGTGGCGGCGTCGGCCAGGGTGCCGGCCCGCTCGCCGGCGACGTACAGCACGACCATGCGAAGGCCCTCCGAAGGTGCCGGCATTGTATCACGCTTCGCTCGGGCGGGCGGTGACGGCCCACCGCCCGGGGGCCGACCCGGAGCTGTTCGCCCCCCGCCACGACCTGACGGCCGCCGCCCTCCCCGGCTTCCGCGCCCCCGGTCGCCCGCCTCTTCGCGTGACCCGCCGACCTACGGCTTCGACGGCGGAACGGGGGCGACGGGCGGCGCGGGGAACGTCCGGTCCACCGGGGCGGCGTCGAAGACGTGAAGCCGATAGGCCTTTGTTTCTCCCTCCCGCACGAGGCAGGTGAAGGTACCGCCGTCGGGGTGGAACCACATCCGCTCCGGGTGGGCGTCGGGGAAGTCCTGCCGCCACACCTCTTGACCGGTGTCGGCGTCCCACATGCGAACGGCCCGGTCGGCGGACGCCATCGCCACCCGCCGCCCGTCGGACGAGATGGCCAGCGAGGTGGCCCAGTCGGCGAGCCGGAGGGCCGACACCTCCTTGCCGGAGTCGGCGTCCCACACCCGGGCGGTCTTGTCGGCGGACGCCGACAGAACCCGCCGCCCGTCGGCCGAAAAGACCGCCGCCCCGGCCGGACCGGCGTGCCGGAGGGCGACCAACTCCCGGCCCGTGGCCGCGTCCCATACCCGGGCCGTGTGGTCGGTGGACCCCGTTACGATCCGCCGGCCGTCGGCCGAATAGGCGACCGATGTCACGATGTCTGTGTGCCCCAGGGTGGCCACCTCCTTCCCGGCATCGATGTCCCACGTCCGGGCCGTCCGAACCGCGGACGACACGGCCCGTCGGCCGTCGCCCGACAGGGCAATCGAGCGGACCGGACCGAGGTATGGGAGGAGCGTCACTGCCGTCCCGGTGTCGGCGTCGTAAACCTGGATGCCCTTGTTGGCGGACACCGCGACCCGCCTCCCGTCGCCCGAGAGGGCCGTCGAGGGGTCGAACCCGAGGAACCGGACCGGGGGGGCGGCCAACCCCTTCCCAGTGTCGGCGTCCCACACCCGGAGGGCCGTGCCGTCCCGCGACGCCGCCGCCACCCGCCGCCCGTCGCCCGAGACGGCCGTTGACCCGACGACTTTGTCGATTCCCGGGAGTGCCACGACCTTCCGGCCGGAAGCGACCGACCACACCCGGGCCGTGTTCCCCGGGGCCGCCGCCACCCGCCGCCCGTCGCCCGAGTGGCCCTGCGCCGTGAACGCCGACGCCGAGATTTCGTCCACCTGCCCCCGGAGGGCATCGACCTCCTTCCCGGAGTCGGCGTCCCACACCCGGGCCGTCTTGTCGAGGGATGCCGTCAGGATCCGCCTCCCGTCGGCCGAAAAGGCCGCTGTTAGAACCGGACCACGGTGCCCTCGGAGGGCGACCGTCTCCTTCCCGGTGGCCGCGTCCCATACCCGGGCCGTGCCATCGAAGCAGGCCGTTACCACCCGCCGCCCGTCGGCCGCGAAAGCTGCCCTCACAACAATTCCGGGGTGCCGGAGGGCGGCCGTCTCCTTTCCGATCGTAGTGTTCCATACTCGGGCGGTGCCATCAACGGACGCCGTCAGTACGATCCGCCCGTCCGGCGAGAACGTGGCATGGTGGACAAAATCGGTGTGCCCCCGGAGGACGACCAATTCCCGGCCGGTGGCCGCGTCCCACACTCGGGCGGTGCGGTCGGCGGACGCCGTCACCGCCCGCCGCCCGTCGGCCGAGAGGGCCGCCCATTGAACCTTCCCGGTGTGTCCGCCTTGGAGAACGACCGCCGACTTCACGTCGTCGGCGTCCCACACCCTGGTCGTGCCGTCCGCGGACATCGCCAGCGCCCGCCGCCCGTCGACCGAGAGGGCCGCACACTTGACCGCGGGGTCGTGCCCCCGAAGGATCGACACCCGCTTGCCGGTGGCCGCGTCCCACACGCGGGCGGTCTTGTCGGGGGATGCCGTCAGAATCCGCCGCCCGTCGGCCGAGTACACCGCCGCGGTGACCGGCCCGGTGTGCCCCCGGAGAAGCACCACCTCCTTCCCGGAGTCGGCGTCCCAGACCCGGGCGGTCTTGTCGTCGGACAACGTCAGAACCCGCCGCCCGTCCGGCGAGAAGGCCGTCGCGTTCACCTTGCCGGTGTGCCCGGCGAGAGTCACCCGGTCCCCGAGGCAGACGCGGCGGGCGTGGTCCCACTCCCACCCCCGCAAGCCCGCCTCGCAGGTCTCCAGGAGCGCCGCGGCGCGGCCGAACTCGTTGCCCGCGATCTCCGTGCGGACGACCTCCATCGTCCGCGCGTACTCGGTCATGGCAATCTTCCGCCGCAGCCGCTCCACGTCCCCCTTTGCCTTCTGCTCGGCCCTGAACGCCTCCTCGGCCGCCGCCTTCGCCGCCGACTCGTCCGTCAGCGCGGCCTCGACCTGAGCCTTCGCCGCCGACTCGCCCGACAACGCCAGCTCGGTTTCGTCCTTCGCGGCCACGGCCGTTTCGCGGTCGCCCTCGGCCCGCTGCCACAGCACCGCCACCGCCGTCCCGAAGCCGCCGAGGAGGAGGGCCACCAGTGTCAACCCGTACGCGGCGGCCACCGTCGGCTTCCGCCTCGCCCACTTGAACGCACGCTCGGCCGGGCCGACGGGGCGGGCCGTGACCGGCTCGCCGGCCAGGTAGTGGGCCAGGTCGGCGGCCAGCTCGGCGGCCGTCGGGTACCGCTCGTGGGCCTCCTTGCGGAGGCACATCAGGGCAATCAGCTCCAGGTCGCGGGGCACCTCTTTCACGATCGAGCGGGGGGACGGCGGCTCGGCCGTCATGATCTGCTGCATGAGCGCCCACTGGTCGTCCGCCTGGAACGGGCGGCGGCCGGCGAGGGCCTCGTAGAGGATCACGCCCAGGGCCCACACGTCCGCCGTCGGGCCGACGAACTTCGTCTCCCCGCGGGCCTGCTCGGGGGACATGTACGCGGGGGTGCCCATCACCGCGTTCGTTTGCGTCAGGTTCGCGCCGGCGTCACGCTTCGCCAGGCCGAAGTCGGTCACCTTCGGCTCGCCGGCCGCGTCGAACAGGACGTTCGCCGGCTTCAGGTCGCGGTGGACGATCCCCTCGGCGTGGGCGGCCGCCACCCCCAGGGCCACCCGGCGGACGAGGTCGGCCGCTTCCCGGGCGGTCGGGCGGGCGTCGAGGCGGTCGGCCAGGGTGCCGCCGGGGCAGAACTCCAGGGCCAGGAACGGCCGCCCTTCGTGCTCGCCGTACCCGTGGACGGCCACCACGTTCGGGTGCCTCACCGCCGCCACCGCCTCGGCCTCGGCCAGGAAGCGGGTGACCTCCCGCGGGTCGGCCCGGCCGTCGCCGAGGATCATCTTGAGGGCCACGGTGCGGTTCAGGCCGGCCTGCACCGCCTTGTAGACGACGCCCATGCCGCCGCGGCCGAGGGTGCCGGTGATCGTGTACCCGGGGACGGCCGGCCCGAGGGCGGTGGCGGTCGTGGACAGGCGGATCGCCGCCGCACGCTGGCCCGGCGTCTCGGCGGCCGTGCCGTCCGGGGCGGGGAGCAGCACGGCCGGGGACGGCGTGGGGGCGGGAACGGAGGCGGGGTAGTCGGCCGGCGGGGTGGCGTCGGAGAGCGGGACGGGGTCGCTGTCGGACGCGGCGGGGGGCGGGGTGCCGTCGCCGCTGAGGGTCTGCGGCCGCGGGTCGGCGGGCGGGCGGGGCATGGGCGGGCCTCGGGCGGGTCGATCGAACCCCCATTCCACCATGCCGGCGGGGTGGAGGCAAGGGGCCGCCGTGGGGTGCGCGGAAACGGCACATTCTCCCGCTTTACCGCCTCGCCTGGGGGCGGGAAGCGGAGGTCGTTGCCGGGCCGCGGGTTCGGCCGAAGGCGTACACGCGGGAGCGGGAGAATCCGGGAACGCGGCACGCTCGAAGGGCGCACTTCCGCCGGCCCGCGGGGCGGATTTCTGACAGGATCGCCCCGCCCCCGCACTTCTTCGGTAGTCTGACCGAACGGGGACGCCGCCATGCCGACCGCCGCCGACCACCCTTCCACCGCCCTCCTCGAAGCGTTCGCCCTCGGGAAGCTGCCCGACGCGGCCGACCCCGGGGTCGAAGACCACCTCGGCGGGTGTTCGACCTGCCAGGACCTGGTGGCCGCCGCGACGGACGACACCCTGACCGGGCTGCTGGCGGCGGCCAGGCCGCGGCTCGACGCCGAGGCGGGCGACCACACGACCGACCACCCGGTGGCGTCGCCCGGCACCGGAACCCTCACCTGGGGCGGCCCCCCGCCGGCCACTCTGGTGGCGGCCCCGGCCGGGGTGCCGGCCGGGCTGGCCGACCACCCGCGGTACCGGCTCATCCGGGAGCTCGGGTCCGGCGGCATGGGGGCCGTGTGGCTGGCCCAGCACACGGTCATGGGCCGGCCGGTGGCCGTCAAGGTGATCCGCCCGGACCTGCTCGCCCGGCCCGGGGCGGCCGAGCGGTTCCTCCGCGAGGTGCGGGCCGCCGCCCGGCTGTCGCACCCGCACATCGTGGCCGCGTTCGACGCCGAGCGGGCCGGCGACTCCCACTTCCTGGTCATGGAGTTCGTCCCCGGGGAGAGCCTGGCCGACCTCCTGGAGCGGGCCGGCCCGCTCCCCATCGCGGACGCCTGCCGGGCCGCCCGGGACACCGCCCGCGGCCTCCACCACGCCCACACGGCCGGCCTGACGCACCGGGACGTGAAGCCGCACAACCTGATGCGGACGCACGACGGGGCGGTCAAGGTGCTGGACTTCGGGCTGGCCGGGGTGGTCGATTTCGGGGCCGGCGGCGGGGGCGGCGGCGACAACCCCTCCCTGACCGGGGCCGGGGCCGTCATGGGCACCCCGAACTACATCGCCCCCGAGCAGGCGACCGACGCCCGCACGGCCGGCCCCCCGGCCGACATCTACTCCCTCGGCTGCACCCTGTACCACCTCCTCGCCGGCCGGCCGCCCTTCCCCGACGGCGGGGTGAAGGACAAGCTCGAGGCCCACGTCGGCCGCGAGCCGGCCCCCCTGCGGGGCGTCCGCCCGGACGTGCCGGCGGCCCTCGCCGCGGTCGTCGCCCGGGCCATGATGAAGAAGCCGGCCGACCGCTTCCCCACGGCCGCCGCGATGGCCGACGCCCTGGCCCCGTTCACCGCCGGCCCGCCCGAGACCGTCGGGTGGACGGCGGCGGCCACCGACCCGACGGTCGTGTTCGTCCCCCGCCCGCCCCGCCGCCGGTGGCCGGTCGCCGTCGCCGCCGGGCTCCTGGCGGCCGGCCTGCTCGCCGCCGGCGGCGTCGTCTACCGCATCCAGACGGCCGAGGGCGAGGTGACGATCACCCCCCACAGCCCGGACGCCGAGGTGATGCTCCTGAAGGGCGGGACGGAAGTCCGGGTGATCGACACCAAGACCGGGCGGACGGTGACGGTCCCGGTCGGCGAGTACGAGGTGCGGCTGAAGCGGAAGGCCGACGGGCTGACGCTCACGACCGACAAGGTGGTGGTCCGCCGCGGCGAGGTGGAACTGGTGACGATCGAGCGGGTGGCGAAGGCCCCAGCCCCGCCGGCCCCGCCCGCGGACGCCGCCGGGCCGGCGGCCGCCGGCCCGGCGTTCCGCCCGCCGACGGAACTCGCGCGGTTCGCCGGCGGGGACGACTTCGTGCTCGGCGTCGCGTTCTCGCCCGACGGCACCCGGATCGCCACGGCCGGCGGGCGGGCCGACCTGGCCGTCCACCTGTGGGACGCGGCCACCGGGAAGGAAGTGCGGCGGTTCACCGGGCACACCGGGCAGGTGTACGCCGTCGCCTTGAGCCCGGACGGCAAAACGGCCGCGTCCGGCGGGGACGACGACTTCGTCCGGGTCTGGGACGTCGACACCGGCAAGGAGGTCCGCCGACTCTCCGTCCCCGGCTGGACCGTGGGCATCGCCGTGTCGCCGGACGGGACGCGGGTCGCGGTCGGCGGCCACCGGGGGACGCTCCACGTCTGGGACGCCGCCACCGGGGAGGAGGTCGCCAAGTTCGACGGTCACGCCGACCTGGTCCAGGCGGTCGCCTTCTCCCCCGACGGCTCGCGAATCCTCACCGGCGGCGGCCCGTGGGACGGCCCCGGCGACACGTCCGTCCGCCTGTGGGACGCGGCCACGGGCAAGGAACTCCGCCGCCTCGCCGGCCACACCCGGCGGGTGCGGGGGGTGGCCTTCCTCCCCGGCGGGCGGGCCGCCTCGTCCGGCGCCGACGGCACGCTGCGGGTGTGGGACCTGGACACCGGGGCCGAGGTCTTCAACCTGCCGACCACGCCGCGGGGGTCGCTCGACGTGAAGGCGTCGCCCGACGGCCGGCGGCTCTACACGGCCGACCTCGACGGGGTCGTGCGGGCGTTCGACGCGGCGGCCGGGCGGGAACTCGGCCGGTTCGTCCCGCTCGGCGGGGCCGGGGTTTATACGCTCGCCCTCTCCCCCGACGGGAGCCGGCTGGCCGCCGCCGGGAAGGACCGCACGGCCCGCGTCTGGCGGGTCGCCGACCCGCTCCCCGTGCCCGCCCCCGTGCCCCGGGTCCTCGCCGAGGAGCGGCGGTTCGTCGGACACACCAGCGTCGTCGGCGGCGTCGCTCTCTCGCCCGACGGCCGGTTCGCCCTCACGTCCGGCGACGACCCGCCCGCCGTCCGCCTCTGGGACGCCACAACGGGGAGGCTCGTCCGCCGCTTCCTCGGGCACGCCGGGCCGATCCACGACCTCACGTTCACCCCGGACGGGAAGCGGTTCCTCTCGTGCAGCCGCGACGGCACGGTGCGGCTGTGGGACGTGGGCACCGGGCAGGAAGTCCGCCGTTTCGCGGGGCACAAGGGGGAGGTCTGGGCCGCCGCCCTGTCGCCGGACGGCCGGTACGCCCTGACCGGCTGCCACGACAACCTCGTCCGCCTGTTCGACGCGGCGACCGGTAAGGAGGTCCGCCGCTTCGAGGGGCACGGCGGGCACGTCGACTCGGTCGCCTGGTCGCCCGACGGCCGGCGGGCCGCCACGGCCGGCGGCCTGGACAGGACCGTGCGGATCTGGGACGTGGACGCCGGCACGGAACTCCGCCGCCTCGACGCCCCCTGGGAGGTCCGCAGTGTGGCGTTCGCCCCGGACGGCCGGCGGGTGGCCGCGGGGTCGTGCGGCGGGCCGGAGATCGTGGTGTGGGACGCCGACACCGGGAAGGAAGTCGGCCGGCCGGTGGGGCACACCACCGGCCCCGTCTACACGCTCGCCTTCACCCCGGACGGCCGCCTCCTGTCCGGGGCCAACGACGGCACCGTGCGGCTGTGGGACGCCGACGCCGGCCGGGAACTGAGCCGGTTCACCGACGGCGGCGAGGTCTACAACCTGTGCGTCAGCCGGGACGGCCGCCACGCCCTGACGAACGGGGCGTTCTCGAAGGAGCCGAAGCTCCTGCGGCTGCCCGACGTGCCGCCCCGGCCCGACCGCCTCGCCGGCGGGGGCGGGTGGAACGCCAGGCTCGCCTACACCCCGGACGGCCGCGGCCTGCTGGCCGGCGGCACGGGCACCGTTCTTTTCGACCCGGCCGCCGGCCGGGCGGTGCGGACGCTCGCCGCCGACACCGGGGCGTGGGGGGTCGCCCTCTCGGCCGACGGGCGGCTCGCGGCCGCCGCCCTCGGGAAGCCCAAGTCGGTCGTCGTGTGGGACGCCGCCACCGGGAAGGAGCGGCACCGCTTCGGCCCGCTCGTCACGTTCAACCTGTGGGACCTGGCCTTCACCCCGGACGGCCGCCACCTGTTCTTCACCACCGACGTCCGCGTTTACAAAGGCGACATCGCGACGGGCGAGCAGGTGCTGGTGTTCGACGACAAGTCCGGGGAGGACCGGTCCCTCGCCGTCTCCCCGGACGGGAAGCGCGTGGCCGGGTCGTACCACGTGCCGCTCCCGGGGGGCAAGTCGGACGCCCGCATTCGGGTGTGGGACGCGGCCACGGGGAAGGTCGAACGCCACTGGGGCGGCTTCGTCGGCGACATCGTGAATCAACTCGCCTGGACGCCCGACGGGGCCGGCTTGGTGTCGGCCCACGGCCTCGGGTCGGTCCGCGTCTGGGACGCGAACACCGGGGCCGAGCGGTTGACGTTCCCCGCCCACGCCGAGATGGTGGAGGGGCTGGCCGTGTCGCCCGACGGCGGCCGCCTGCTCACCGCCGGGCGGGACGGGCAGGTGTACCTGTGGGACCTGGCGACCGGGAAGCGGCTGGCCGCGTTCGCCGACGCCCACCCCGGCGGGGCCCTCGGCGTGGCCTTCGCCCCCGACGGCCGGGCGGCCGCGTCCGGCGGCAAGGACGGGGTGGTCCGGCTGTGGGAACTGCCGCCCCCGCCGGCCGCGAACCCGGGGGCGGCCGCCCCGCCGCGGCGGCCGGCCGCCCCGACCCGCCTGGAGGCCGGCGACGAGAACGTGATCGTCGTCGCCTTCTCGCCCGACGGCCGGCGGGTCGCGTCGGCCGGCGACGCGGACGTCATCCGCCTGAACGACGCGGCCACCGGTAAACTCGTCCGCCGCCTGACCGGGCACACCAACTGGGTGTACGACGTCGCGTTCGCCCCGGACGGCCGGACGCTCGTCTCCGGCGGGAACGACAACACCGTCCGGGTGTGGGACGCCGCCACCGGGGGCGAGCGGCACACGCTCAAGGAACACACCGCCGCCGTGAACGGGGTCGCCGTGTCGCCCGACGGGAAGTTCGCCCTGTCCGCCGGCGACGACCGCCGGGTCCTCCTGTGGGACCTGGCCGCCGGCCGCCTCGTCCGCACGCTCGCCGGGCACACCGCCCGCGTCGTCCGGGTGGCCTTCGCCCCGGACGGCGGGCGGGCGGTCACCGCCTCCGACGACCGCACCGTGCGGGTGTGGGACCTGGCCACCGGCGAAGCGACGCTCTCCATCCCCACCTCGGCGTACCCGCGGGCGGCCTTCGCCGCCGACGGCAAGCGGGTGGTGTGGGCGGACGACACGGGGGCGGTGCGGGTGTCCGACGCCGCCACCGGCAGGTTGGAGCGGCGGTTCGACGGGGCGGCCGGGGTGCCGTGGGACCTGGGCGTGACCCCGGACGGCCGGTACGCCTTCACCAGCTCCGGCCACAACAGTGACAACCTCGCCGTCGTTTGGGACGTCGCGGCCGGCCGGCCGGCCTGGCGGATCGAAGGGGGCGGCGAGCGGCTGAACGCGGGCCGGCTCTCGCCCGACGGCCGGCGGGCGGCGGCCGGCACCTTCCGCCGCGGCGTCCTGGTGTGGGAACTGCCGCCCCCGACGGCCCCCTCGAAGGCCCCCTGAGACCCCCGGAGCCGCCCGCCCGTGGACACCTCGCCGAGCCTGCTGGAGCGCCTGGCCGCCGCCCCGTCGGACGACGACTGGCGGCGGCTGGCCGACCTGTACGCCCCGCTCCTCCGGGCGTGGCTGGCCCGGGCCGGGGTGCCGCCGGCCGACCGGGACGATTTGCTTCAAGACGTGCTGATGGCCGTGGTCCGCGACGTGGGGCGGTTCGACCGCCGGGGCCCGGGGGCGTTCCGGGCGTGGCTCCGCGGCATCCTGGCGAACCGGGTGCGGGACCACGCCCGCCGGTGGGCCGCCCGCCCCCCGGCCGGCGGGCTCGACCCGGACGCCCTGGCCGACCCGGCGAGCGACCCGTCCCGCCAGTGGGACCGCGAGCACGACGAGTGGGTGGCCGCCCGGGCGCTGGCCCGGGTGCGGGCCGAGGTCACCCCGCCGACGTGGGCCGCGTTCGCCCGCCAGGTGCTCGACGGCCGCCCGGCCCGGGACGCGGCGGCCGAGCTGGGGGTGAGCGTGAACGCCGTCCTCGTGGCCAAGAGCCGGGTGCTCAAGCGGGTCCGGGCCGAGGTCGCCGGGCTGGTCGGGTGAGCCGGCGGTGCGCGGAAATGGCACATTTTCCCGCTTTACCGCACCGCCCGGGGGCGGGAACAGCAAATCGTTTTCGGGCTGCAGGTTCGGCCGAACACGGCGCGAAAAAAGTGGGAGAATTCGGGAACGGGCGGGGGTCGAAGGGCGCTATTCCGCCGGCAGCGGCTCGCCGCCGGCGCGGGTGCTCAGCGCGTTCATCGTCTCGACCGCGGTCGCGTCCTTGAGCATCCGTACCGAGCCGTCGGCGAGGGCGGCGTTGGCCCCGCCCGGGTGGTGGCTGCCGTACGCCCCCAGCCGGGCCCACCAGAGCGGGCTCAGGTCCGACCACGGGACCGGCGGCGGCGGCTTCGGGACCGGGTTCTCCGGCGACGGGGGCGGGGGCGGCGTCCACACCGTCGGGTGGCCGTAGTTCACCGTCGTCTGGCCGTTCAGGAGGATGCCGGCGACCGCGTTCGGCCCCGGCGGCGGGGCCCACCCGTGGTACGCCGAGTACGACTGGATCGGCGGGTCCGGCGTCGGCGTCACCGGGCACGGCGGGAGGTACGAGTCGAGGGCCAGGTCGCCGACCTTCCGCTCGCCGAAGAACAGGGTGTTCGAGCTGCCGTCGGCGGCGTCGGTGAGCCGCACGCCCTTCTGATTCGCCGCCGGCTTCGACTGCGGGCCGGTGGTGTGGAACATGCCGTCGGTCGTGGCCTGGGCGATCGGGAAGACCTTGTACCCGCCGTTGCCGCCGTAGGTGGTGACGGCCGCCACCGAGGAGCCGAACGCCCGCGGGTTGGCGTCGAGCGGGGCGGCCGGGCAGACGTAGGCCTTCACCACCGCGGCGGCGTTCGAGCCGGTGCCGCCGCCGTTGGCCGACGGGTCGGCGAAGTTCCAGCGGGCGAAAAGCGGCCCCTGCTCGACGTGCGGCAGGAATTCGACGAACAGCGACGTGAACCGGCCGCCGGCGTCGGGCAGCTCGACCGCCCCGGGGAGCCGGCCGTTGGCGTCGTGGTAGGCGTGGCCGGCGAGGGCCAGTTGCCGGAGGTTCGACTGGCAGCGGACCCGGGCGGCCGCCTCCCGCACCTTCTGGACGGCCGGCAGTAGCAGCCCGATCAGCACCGCGACGATGGCGATGACGACCAGCAGTTCGATCAGGGTGAAGCCGCGGCGGGCGTGCATGGCCCCATCATCCGCGGAATCCGGGGCGGCGTCCACCGGGAACCGGGGCGGGCCGTACAACAATCCCCATGACCGTAATCCTGTTCGACATCGACGGCACCCTGATCCGCAGCGGGGGGGCCGGCAAGGCGGCGATGGAGGGGGCCCTGCGGTCGGCCTTCGGCGTCACGAACGTCAAGGACGAGGTGCCGTACAGCGGGCGGACCGACCACGCCATCGGCCGCGACCTGCTGGCCGTCCACAGCATCGACCCGACGCCCGCCAACCAGGAGAAGTTGCAGGCGGCGTACCTCGCCCGCCTGCCGGACGCCCTCGGGGCCATCGGCGGCGTGGTCTGCCCCGGGGTGGTGGAACTCCTGGAGTTGCTGGCCCCCCGGGGGCGGCTGCTGCTCGGCCTGCTGACCGGGAACACGCGGGCCGGGGCGAAGGTGAAGCTCGGCCACTTCGGGCTGTGGGACTACTTCGGGTGCGGCGGGTTCGGGGACTACACCTACGACCGCGACGACGTGGCCCGGGCGGCCGTGCAGGACGTCCACGCCCACCTCGGCCGGGCAATCGATGCCGAATCGATTTGGGTGATCGGGGACACGCCGCTCGACGTGCAGTGTGCCCGTGCGGTGGGGGCGAAAGCGGTGGCCGTGGCGACCGGCTGGCACCCGATCGGGGAGTTGGCCGCGTGCGAGCCCGACGTGCTGCTGGCGGACCTCACGCACGCGGCGGCGCTAAACAACGGGGGTGGACTCCGTGCCCCCGACCGCCTCCGGGCGGTGCGGCCCCGCCGGGAGGCCCACGAACGCGAACGGCCGCTTCGACGGCACGTACTCCCGGGCCGCCGGCACACCCACGGCTTCCATCTCGGGGTAACGCAACGCCGTCAGCGCCCCGCCGAAGGCACACCCGGTGTCGATGCAGAGCGTCCGGTTCACCCACTCCGGGGCGGCCGTCGGGGTGTGGCCGTAGACCACCGCCGCCCGCCCCCGGTAGTCGGCCGCCCAGTCGAGCCGCACCGGCAGGCCGTACTCGTCCACCTCCCCCGTCGTCTTGCCGTAAAGGGCGAACGACCAGACCCGGCCGGACGAGCGGCCCTGCAACTCCTCGCTCAGCCCGGCGTGGGCGACCACGAGTTTGCCGCCGTCGAACACGAGGTGGCTCGGCGTGGCGTCGAGGAAGGCCCGCACCCGGTCGGCGAACCCCGGCGGCTCGGCCGCGAACTGGGCCAGGGTCTCCTCCAGCCCGTGGTTCACCTTCACCGGCTTGCCCTTCAAATACTTGAGCAGCTTCTCGTCGTGGTTCCCCCGCACACAGTAGCCGCGGCCGGCCTCCACCAGCCCCATGACGAGCCGCAGGACGCCGGGGGTGTCCGGCCCGCGGTCGTTCAGGTCGCCGACGAACACGAGGGTCCGGCCCGCCGGGTGGGACGCCCGCCACGCCGGCCGGCCGTCGGCGTCCGGCTCCACCGACAGGGCGTACCCCAGGGTGCCGAGCAGGGCGAGCAACTCGGCCTTGCACCCGTGAACGTCGCCGATCACGTCGAACGGGCCGCGGGCGTGCCGCTTGTCGGTGGGGGCCGGCTGGCGGACCACCTCGGCCGCGTCCACGTCCTCGGGCGTGGTGAACGTCCACAGCCGGCGGAACCCCTCCTCCGGCAGCCGGCCGAGGGCACTGCGGAGGGCGTCGGCGTGCCGGCGGACCACGTCCGGGCCGACGCTCCGTTCGGCCCGGAGGCGGTTGCGGTCGGCGCACACCTCCGGCGGGAGGTCGAACACGAGGGCGGCGAGCGGGACGTGGTAGCGGCGGGCGAGGTCGATCAGCGGCCGGCGGGCGTCGGCCTTCACGTTGGTGGCGTCGATGACCGTGAGCCGGCCGCCGGCGAGCCGCTTGGCGGCCACCAGGTGGAGCAGCTCGAACGCCGCCCCCGACGCCCGCTGGTCGCCCTCGTCGTCGGCCACCATGCCGCGGAAGAAGTCGGACGACAGCACTTCGGTCGGCTTGAAGTGCCGGCGGGCGAACGTGCTCTTCCCCGCGCCCGACGGCCCGACGAGGAGGACGAGCGACAGGTCCGGGAGGGTGATCGTCATGGGTGATTCGGCGGGACGACGGACCGTGGCGTTGGCGCAACGACATTCTATCGCGGGCCGGCCCGATCGGGCCGGC
>JANPKP010000131.1:0-5857 GCA_031426095.1 Gemmataceae bacterium | reverse complement strand
CCCGGTCGGGCTGCTGACCGCTTGAGCTTCCAGCAGCCCCACGGTGCCGTCCGCGAGCCACTCCCCCCGGCGGGTGACCGTGCCCCAAGTGGAGCGGACGAGTGAATCGATGTACGCAGCTTGTTCGGGGGTCAGTTGGGCTTCCGTCACTCCCATTTTGGCGATCAACTTCGCCCGCTCCTGCCGCATGACTTCTACCGAGTCGAACACCTGGGCCACGGCCCCGTCCGGCCGCCAGTGGGTCCAGCTCCCACCGCTAACCAGGAGGATGTCGCCCGCCGCGGAGGTGGTCAGTGTTCGGCCGTCGTCGAGAGGCGAGGTCTGGCCGTTGGCAATAACTGGAGGAGTCGGGTTGGTAGCGGCGGCGTAGACGTCCTGGTAGCTTGGGCGGTCGGGGCGGATGAGGCCGCCCTGATTCGCTCCAAGCCACGGCATGGCCGGGCTTTCGGGGTGGAATAGCAGCCCTTGCCCGGAGGCAGGGACGCAGCGGTCTTCGAGACGGAGAAGGCAGATGCGGGCGGAAAACGGGTGGCGCATAGGACTCTCGAGAGTACACAACCGGCCGATCAGGTCGCGGCCGGTTGTGATGGATCTCACTTCATTCCGATATCGGCAGCGACCGCGAGTCGGACCTGGAACGCGAGGAGTTCGGGGGCAGATTCCGCTCGGTCCACCTACCCCGGCGATGCTCGTGCGGGCGTGGTTTCGGATACAACGCTCCCAACAGTCTTCCACGCATCCGGGAGCGCCCCGTGGCACGCACCGTTTCGGAACAGCTTCACACGGCGATCAAGAAGATCAACCGTCCCGGTTCGTTCTGCGCGACCGGGAGCGATCGCGCCGCGAACCCCGGCCTGGCGGTCACCGGTCTCGGACCGATCGGTCTGCCCCTCACGGCACGACAGGCGAAGGAACTGAAGACGCACTGCAAACAGGCTCCTTACGGCAAGGGGGAGAAGACGCTCGTCGATACGAGTGTCCGGCGGGTGTGGCAACTCGGCCCCGATCAGTTCTCGCTCACGAACCCCGAGTGGCCGCAGTTCCTCCGCGACGCGGTCCGAACCGTTCAGCACGAACTCGGGCTGGAAAAGCAGAAGCTCGAGTGCCACCTGTACAACCTGTTGCTCTACGAACCGGGCAGCTTCTTCCTCCCGCACCGGGACGGCGAGAAGCTCGACCGCATGGTCGCGACGCTGGTCGTCATGCTGCCGTCGTCGTACGCGGGCGGCGAACTGGTCGTCCGCCACGAGGGAGAAGAACTCACGATCGACTTCACGGGGAACGAGTACAACTCGTTCCACACGCACTTCGCGGCGTTCTACGCGGATTGTGAGCACGAAGTCAAACCGCTGACCAGCGGCCACCGACTGTGTCTCGTGTACAACCTCACGCTCGCCAGGGCGAAGAAGGGCCTCTCCGCCCCGCGAACCGCCGGGCACGTCGAGGATGTCGCCCGGATTCTGCGGGGCTGGTCGGCGGACGAGAAGACGCACAAGCTGGCCGTCACGCTCGGGCACCGGTACACGCCGGACGGGTTGGTGTGGGACGCGCTTAAGGGCGTCGACCGGGTCAAAGCCCAGGTCCTCCACGAGGCCGCGAAGGCGGCAGACTGCCGGGCGTACCTGGCGCTGCTGACGCTCTGGGAATCCGGGGCGGCGGAAGAAGACTACGACCCCCGCGGACGCGGTCGCTGGTACCACCACCGCGGCGGGGACGAAGAAGACGGGGAGGAAGGCGAGTACGAGATGGCGGAGGTCTACGAGACGACCTTGACCGCCGAACGGTGGAGTGACGCCGACGGCCGCCGCCCGGCGCTCGGGTCGATGGAGGTCGGGCGCGAGGAGGTCGTCCCGCCGGAATCGCTCACGGGCGTGACGCCCGAGGAGGACGTGAGCGGGTACACGGGGAACGAAGGCCTGACCATGAACCGGTGGTACCGGCACGCCGCGGTCGTCCTCTGGCCGACCGCGAGGCACTTCGACGTTCTGTGCGACTGCGGGGTGCCCGCCGCTATCGCGTCGTTGCGGGAGTCGATCGACGCGTGGCAGACGGCCGCGAAGAAGAACCCGGTCGGCCGGGAGCAGTGCGTCGCGTTCGCCACCAAGGTTCTCGCCCGGTGTGTCGGGGCCCACTGCGGGGATGCCGAGGCGAACGACTTGCTTCAGGCGTTGATCGACCTCGGCGAGCCCGAGTTGGTTCGCGAGTTCCTCCGCGACGTCGTGGCGAGCAGTCGGGTGATCAAACCCGGCAGAGCTGTCCGGGCCGCGTGCGAGAAGCACGGCTGGGAGACGTTCCGTCCGGAACTCACCGCCATGTTCACGGCGACGACCGTCGATCCCGTGACCCAGGTCGCCGGCCCGAACGCCGAGTTGCTGGAGAGGAACCTCGGCCTGTTGGAGGCGTTGTGCGTCGCCAAGTCGCGGCGCAAGGGGGGCGACGAGGAGCGGGTCGAGTCGTGCGTGCGGCTCGCCGGGGCGTTCGCCGGGAGTCTCGAAACGCTCGACGAGGCGGCCGCGACGAGCCGCGACTGGCGGCTCCGCAACGTAAACCGGTCAGGATTGCTGGTCGGTCTGGCCCGATCCCTGCTCGCGACCGGGCAGTTCGAACTCTTCACGACGGTCATCGTCCGGGCCCTGGCCGACCCGAAAACGTACCCGCTCGCGGCGCACGTCACGGCCCTGACCACGTTGCAGCCCTGGCTGAAGGCGCACCTCAAGGCGGGTTGCGAGGGCGTGTCACGGTGGGTCGCCGGTTGTCGGGAGCAGTTGGACGCTCGGACGGCCGAGGAGCCGGCACCGCCGGGCGATCTCCGGCGGGAGGCGGATATCGACTGCAAGTGCGCGGACTGTGCCGAGCTGCGCCGGTTCCTGGGCGATCCGAATGAGGCGGTTCATCGGTTCCGGGCGGCCCAGGACCGCCGAACGCACCTGGAGCACACCGTCCGCCGCCGCGGCTGCGACGTGACCTGCCGGACGGAACGGGTCGGCTCGCCGCACGTCCTCGTCTGCACGAAGAACACGGCGTCCTTCGAGGCCCGGCTGCGGACGTACCACGAGGACTGTCGGCACCTCGCCACACTCCGCGCGATCGAGAAGGCCCTCCCGTCGTGAGCCGGCGTCGGGTGTGGGGCCGCGCTCGCGTGCGTCGAGGGGCCGGCGGCGTCCGCCGGCATCGGCTCAGGCGGCGGTGGGGTTCGCCGACCGGCGCTGGGACGCCCAGGTGTCGGGGAGCAGGCGGCCGAGTTGCTCGGGCGTCGGGGCATCGCCGAGGGCGTGGAGTGCGGGCAGGACGTCGCGGAGGTAGGCGAACGGGTCCAGGCCGAGGTGACGACACGTGCCGGTCATCGTGTAGTGGACGGCCGCCCGCACGCCGGCCGCCGCCGACCCCACGAACTTCCAGTTGTTCCGCCCGACGGCGATCGCCCGCAGGGTCCGCTCGGACAGGTTGTTGTCGATCGACAGGTACCCCTCCTCGGTGTACCGCACGAACGCCGCCCAGTGGTTCCGGACGTACGCGACCGCCGTACCCAGGGACGACTTCGGCAGCGCCGTCTCTGCCGCCGCGTCGAGCCACCCCTTCAACCCGTCCAGGACCGGGACCGACTCGGCCCGGCGGATCGACTTCCGCCGATCGAGGTGCTCGGGCGTGTCCGGCGGCGGTAACCCCCGCTCGACGCGGTACAGCCGCCGGACGAACTCGACCGCGGGCGTCGCCGCGTCGCCCGCGTCGAGGAGCTTCCTCCGGGCGTGAGCCCAGCACGCGACGTGTCGGACCCCGCCCGCCGCGAACAGGGGCTCGTACTGCTTCAGACAGTCGGCTTGCAGGTAACCCCGGAACCCGTCGAAGAAGCGCGCCGGCCCCTCGTCGGCCGAGTACCCGGTGGTGAAGTCGAAGACCGTGTACGGGGCCGCGGCGTCCCCGACGGCGACCCAGAAGTGCCCGTTCGGCATCGTGTCCCGGCCCGGCACGGCGTACCGGCCCCGCGTGTCGTCGGTCCAGATCACGCGGGAGAGCAACACCCGACGGTGCATCAGGTCGTAGAGCGGCTTCAGCAGGTCGGCGGACTGCCGCACCCAGTCGCCCAGGGTGCTCTCGGCGACCGTTACGCCGGCGCGGGCGATCACCCCGACCTGGCGGTGCAGTGGGATGTGGTCGGCGAACTTGGCGGTCAGGACGTGGGACAGCAGGCCCGGTCCGCACAGCCCCTTGGCGATCGGGCCGACCGTCCCCGGCCCGGCGGTGCGGATGCGGTCCTCGGGCGGGACCACGGCCGGGTCACACCGGCGGCAGGCGTACGTCCGGCGGATCGTCCGGCGGACGAAGAACGGGACCGGGTCGCAGTCGAGTTGCTCGGCGGTCTGCTCGCCGATGCACGCCCGCGGGGTGCCGCAGCACGGGCACACCTTCTCGGCGTCGGTCAGGTCGTGGGTGACAACCCGACGTTCCAGGTGGTCGGGAAGCGGGGACCGACCGTGCTCGTGACGCTTCCGTCGCTGGCCGTCGGCCTCGGCCCGTCGCGCCTGCTTGACCCGCTCGGACCGGCGGCCGAAGGCGACGGACAACGCCGAATCCAGTCTGGTGTGGAGGGCGTCGAGCCGGGTCCGAAGCTCGGCCACGGCGGCGTCCAACTCGGCCACCCGGCCGCGGAGGTGGCGGACCATCTCGTGGAGGGTGGGCACGTCGGTCGGCAGCGAATCGTCGGGTCCGGCGTCCATCCCACAGGATGGGACACGGAGTGCGGAGGCGCAAGCGTCAGGCGGGTGACTTCGGGCGGGTGTACCGGGTGAACCGGCGGACGCGGGACAGGTCGATGCCGTCGAGGATCATGGCGAACTGGGCGGCGGTCAACTCGATGCCGTCCGGGCCGGCGGCCGGGAAGTGATACCGGCCGGCCTCCAGTCGCTGGCACCACAGACAGAACCCGGTCCCGCCCCAGTAGAGTACCTTCAGCCGGTCGGCGGATCGATTGGTGAAAACAAATAGGTGGCCGCCCAACGGGTCGGCGTTCAGTTGGGTGCGGACCAGCCCGGCCAACCCGTCGAACCCCAAACGCAGGTCCACCCCACCGGCGAACCACAGCTTCACGCTCGGCGGGACGGTCAGCACGGGCGGCCCTCGACGGCGTGCACGACGGCGGCGATCACCGCCGGTCGGGCGTCGGCCGGGAACCGCAGGACGGTGCCCGACGGGAGCACCACCTCGATCGGCGGAGCGGCGGGCGACGGGGTCAGACGGATGGGGACGAGTGTGGGCGTGACCGAGCCGGGCGACTTGGCCTCGCCCGCGAGGGTCCGCTTCCAGACGTAGAAGGACGGCACCGAGACGCCCTCGGCGGCACAGAACTGGGCGACCGTCTGGCCCCCCCGACCGAACCGCTCCAGTCGCTCGCCCCACTGGCGACGGGTGGCGACCGGGTCACGACGAGGGGCACCAGGCAGAGCGGACACGGCGGCATCCTCCATGGGATCGGGATGCCGTCAGACTACCTCACCTGTCAATCACGTGATCCGCCGGTCGTGTACCCCCGCACCTGACCCCGACGCCGAACTCGCCGCCCTCCGGGACGAGGTCGCGCACCTGCGGCGGGTGAACCACGAACTGCTCGGCACGGTGGTCGAACTCCGGGCCACCGTCGAGAAGCAGCAGGCGCACATCGAGCGGCTCGTCCGGATGACGTTCGGGCGGCGGTCCGAGCGGGTCACCGGGCCGACCCTGTTCGGCGACCTCCCCGACCCCGACCCGCCTCTCGCGCCGGATCCGCCCGTCACACCCGACCCGCCGTCCGAACCCGCGCCCGCGAAGCGACGGGGACACGGCCGCCGACCGCGGCCGGCGGACCTGCCGCGGGAGCGGGGGG
>JANPKP010000130.1:0-2408 GCA_031426095.1 Gemmataceae bacterium | reverse complement strand
GTACGCCGTCATGCTGGCCCTCATCATCGTGGTCTGCATCGCCGCCGTCACCACCCTCGGCGGGAACGCGAACAGCACGTTCTCGTTCGTCGGCGGCAAGATCGCCCCGACCACCGCCGCCGCCGCCAGCTAAGGCCGGCCTCCGCAGGCCTCACGACGCCCCCGTTCACGCGGGGGCGTCGTCGTTTCTACAGTACCGTGCGCCCCCGTCCGCTGCCGCCCCAAACTCCCTCGCGCGAACCCGAATAAACCGCCGAAGCCCCGGAACTCACCGGGGCTTCGCGTGTCTAATCCCACGACAGTGTTGGGGTACCCCCCACATTGTTGGGAAGTCCCCCATTTCCCGACCGCGGCGGCCGCCCCTTCCCCCCGGCCCCGCGGACGAACTCGCCCCGCCCGTGTTCGCCCCCCGTCAGGGTCGGAGCCCCCGCGCTCCTTTTTCTCACGTCGCCCAACGACCGGAGAACGACCATGCGAACCTTGACCGCCCACGCCGTCGCGTTCCTGAAGGCCGAGGACGGCCCGACGGCCGTCGAGTACGCCGTCATGCTGGCCCTCATCATCGTGGTGTGCATCGCCGCCGTCACCACCCTCGGCGGGAACGCGAACAGCACGTTCTCGTTCGTCGGCGGGGCCCTCACACCCGCGGCGGCCGCGAGTTGACCCCCCGGTTGGCGTCCAGCCCCGCGGCGGGTCGGGTATACTGACCCCGACCCGCCGCGGAGGCCGACCGAAGAAGAGCCCGTTTCCCGGGATGGACCCGTACCTCGAAGCCCACTGGAGCGATGTCCACACCCGGCTCGCCACGTACATCAGCGACCAACTGAACCGCCGCCTCCCGAAGCCGCTCGCGGCCCGCGTCGAGGAGCGTGTCGGGATCGTTCTCGAAAACCCGCCCGGCGGGCGGGAGCGTGGCTACTTCCCCGACGTGCGAGTCGCGGAGAAAGCCGGCGGCCGGAAGGGCAAGGGTGGTGGCACGGCCACGCTCGACGTGATCGAAACGGCCGAGCCGATGGTGCTGAGCCGCACGCAGCCCGAGCGGCGGACGCAGCGATCAATCAAGGTCATCGACGCGGCCGACGGCGACCGGCTGGTGACGGCGATCGAGATTCTCAGCCCGTGGAACAAGGTCGGCCGGGCCGGGCGGGCGGACTATGTCAAGAAGCAACGCGACTTGTTACGGGGCGGGGCGAGCCTGGTGGAGATCGACCTGATACGGGCGGGGCGGCACGTCCTCGCGGTCCCGGCCGCCCGGGTGCCGCGTGGCCACCGCACGGCGTACCGCGTGTTCGTCGTCCGGGCGTGGGCCGCCGAGCAAGCCGAATACTACCCGATCCCGCTCCGCGGCCCGCTGCCCGCGATCCGCGTCCCCCTGCGGGAGTCCGACCCGGACGCCGCCCTCGACATCCGGGCGGTCGTCGCACAGGCTCACGAACTCGGCCGCTACGAAGACACGACGGATTACAATCGCCCGCCCGAGCCGCCGCTGACTGCCGACGACGCGGCGTGGGCCGAAGAGTTGGTGAAGAAGACCGCCGGAGCGTGACCGCCCCTCACTCCGCCCCCAGCAGCCGCACCAGCACGGCGTCCAACTCCTCGGCTTCGTTCTTGGTGTTTTTCACGTCGTCGTCGCTGTTCCACACCGGCCTGCCGGCGCGGTCGAGGACGACCAAAAACGGGATGCCGTCGCCCTTCCCGAAGCGCTTCTTCAACGCCCCGTCGTCGGCCTCGGGGTCGGTCATCACGAAGTTCGGGAAGCGGGCGTCCTTCTGCCGGAGGAAGGCGAGGACCGCTCCCGCGTCGTAGGCGTCGGGGCTGGCCTTGTCGAGGCTCACGCTCACGCACGCCAACCCGCGGTCGGCGTACTTCTTCTGGACTTCCACGAGGTGCGGGAACTTCTTCACGCACGGGGCGCACCACGTCGCCCAGAAGTCGACCACCACCACCTTCCCCTTGAGGTCGGCCACGGCCGCGTCGAGGGCCGGGAAGCGGACCTCCGACACCGCGATCGGGCGGGCGTCCCACCCGGCCGGGGGGGGGGCGGGCGGGGCCGGGGGCGACTCCGCACACCCGGCCGCGAGGGCGAGCAGCAGGGCCAAAAGCGCGAGCGGGCGGCGGGGCATCGGCGGACCTCCGGGGGGTGGGCAGGGTATCTTTCGGGGAACCGGCCGGCGGGTCAACCGGGGCGTGCCCTATTCAGCCCCCCGGCCCGCTGCTAAACTGTAAGTTCAGGATTGGCCGACGGCCGAAGGGGACGAGCCCCGCCGGGCGGCCCGCCCGCACCCGAGCCGACCCCCCGATGCCGACCCCGACCGCGAACATCCGCAACTTCTGCATCATCGCCCACATCGACCACGGGAAGAGTACCCTCGCCGACCAGTTCCTCCTCAAGACCGGCACCATCTCCG
>JANPKP010000129.1:0-1558 GCA_031426095.1 Gemmataceae bacterium | reverse complement strand
GCCCGTTTTACGCACATGCCCGTTGGGTGAGGTCCAAGTCGTTTTCGGCTTTTTTGCCTAGCGGACGAGACGGTGGTACGGGATTACACAGTAATCCGAGGTTTGGGATCATCGCTTGCAATGGCGGATGCGGGTGAGCCCGGTTTTCGGGCTTCAATCGTAAGAGGTTAGCCCAGGGCCCCCGCATCTTAAGTCCTTGATCTAGCGCGAGATCGGCGGGTCGGGTATTTCTCCGGTCGAAGACCGGAGGATCTGTCATGGCGAAGATGGCGAAGACGCCGAAGTCGCTGGTGTCGTACTTGGACACGATTCCCGACCCGCGGGAAGACCGGACGAAGAAGCACGCGTTGACGGACATTTTGGCGACGACGTTGTTCGCCACGTTGAGCGGGGCCGAGTCGTTCGACGCGGTGCACCGATTCGCGGTCGAGCAGGAGGCATGGCTCAAGACGGTCCTGCCGCTGGCGAACGGGATCCCGAGTGCGGACACGATCGGGCGGGTCTTCGCGTTGCTCAACCCGAAGGCGTTCGCGGCGGTCGTGACGGACTGGTTGGCGGAGGCGTGCGACGCGACGGGGGCGAATCACATCGCCATCGACGGCAAGTCGGTCCGGGGGGCGAAGGGGAACACCTTCTCGGGTCGGCTGCACCTCGTGACGGCGTGGGCGACGGCGAACGGGCTCGTGCTGGGTCAGGAGGCGGTCGCGGCGAAGTCGAACGAGATCACGGCCATTCCCGAATTGCTGAAGACGCTGCACCTGAAGGGGGCCTTGGTGACGATCGACGCGGCGGGGACACAGGTCGAAATCGCCCGGCAAATCCAGGCCCAGGGCGGGGACTATCTGCTGCCGGTGAAGGGGAATCAGCCGACGCTCCTCGCGGCCTGCGAGGCGAATTTCGCCCGGGCCCGGGCGACCGACTTCGTCGATGCCAACGTGACGACGCATCCCTCGGTCGAGACCGCCCACGGCCGGACCGACGAACGCTACACCTTGGCCCTCGCGCACCCGCAGGGCCTCCCCGCCGAGTGGGCCGCCGCGAAGACCGTCGTGCAGGTCAACCGCCTCCGGACGGTGAAAGGGAAGACGACCGCGACGACCCTCTACTACATCTGCAGCAAGCGCCTCGCGGCGAAGACCCTCGCCAAGCCGATCCGCCGCCATTGGGCCATCGAGAACGAACTCCACTGGACCCTCGACGTGACCTTCCGCGAAGACGACCACCGCACCCGCGACAAACACGCCGGCGCCAACCTCGGCCTGATCCGCCGCGTCGCCGTCTCCCTCCTCAAACGCGCCCCCGGAAAAGACAGCCTCAAAACCAAACGCATGCGCGCCGCCTGGAGCCCCGACTTCCGACTCAAGGCCGTGCAAGGATTCCCTGCGATTTAGATGCGGGAACCCTGCGTACTCCAATCTCGGCACGTTTCACATCCTCGCCGGCGAATTCGAGAAGTCCCTGCCCTTCATCAACAGTGCCTTGGTGATCAACCCGGACGCCCACTTCGGGCGGGAGAAGTATCAGAAATGGCTCGTTGAATATGCACTGTCGAGGCGGG
>JANPKP010000128.1:0-4789 GCA_031426095.1 Gemmataceae bacterium | reverse complement strand
CGCGGCGGCCCCCGGCACGCCCCCCGGTGGGTGGCCCGGCACGCCGCAGCCCGCAACGACCCAGCCGAGGATCGGCCAGTCGGACTGGAAGAACGGCGACAGGAGGGACGCCAGGGTGCAGTAGTACCGCACCTGCGCCGCCCGCTCGCGGACGAACGCCCGGAACGCGGCGTGCGGGGTCGGGGCGGCTCGCAGGCACGCGGCGAAGCAATACGCGTCCACCATCGCCAGGTTGATCCCCTGCCCCAGGTGGGGGCTCATGGCGTGGGCGGCGTCGCCGAGGAAGAGGGTGTGCCGGTCGTGCCACCGCGGCATGGAAACCGCCCGGTAGGTCGTGAACAGGAGTTGGTCGAAGTCGTGGATCTGGTCGAGGACTTCGCCGGACTCGGGGGCGAAGGCGCGAATCGTGTCCTTGAGCGGCCCCAACCCCCGTTCCCGCGTGGCGGCGAAGTCGCGGACGGGCAAGCCCCAATAGACGGACGCCAGCCCGTCGCCCAGCGGCAGCATGCCGAACAGGTGGCGGTTCCCCCACACCACCTGGAGCAGCTTCCCGCGAACGGCCGTGCTGGGGGCCGTCACCCAGAGCGTGCCGTGGGAGTAGGTGCGGACGCGGGCCGACAGCCCGCACGCGGCCCGCAGGCGGGAGCGGGAGCCGTCGCCGGCGAGGGCGAAGTCGAACGGCCCGTGCCGGGTGCCGCGGGCGTCGGTCAGCGTGACATCGCCGGCCGCGGTCACGTCGCGTTTCACGATGTCGCAGCCGGTCCGCACGTCCACGGGCTGCGTCTTGACGAGGCGGAACTGGGCGTCGAAGAGGACGCCGCGGTGGACGCCGTAGGCGGTGCAGCCGGGGGCGAAGTCGGGGTAGCGGGTGGAGAGCAGGGTGCCCCCGCCGTCGGCGTGGCGGGCGTACAACTCCTCGACAGGGGCGGCCCGGGCGACGACGCGGTCGAGGACGCCGAGGCGGCGGAGGACGGCCTGCCCGGACGGCTGGAGCAACACCCCGGCCCCGACCGGCCCGAGGGCGTCGGCCTGCTCCAAGAGCGTGACGGCGTGCCCGTCCCGGGCGAGCAGGTACGCGGCGGTGGCCCCCGCGACCCCGCACCCGACGACGGCGATCCGGTAGTGGTGGGGGGATGATGGCACGCGGATGACGCGGATGAGGACGCGGATCAAAGCCGGGATCGGACACCCGGATTGTTTATAACAATGGCTGCCTGCCGATCCTCTTCACCCGCGTTCCGATCCGCGTCGTCCGCGTGCCATGCCGGAAGTTGGCCCATGACCCGCGTCGGCGGCATCATCCTCTGCGGCGGCCGCTCCTCGCGGATGGGCACCCCGAAGGCGTGGCTCCCCGTCGGCGGCGAGCCGCTGCTGGCCCGCGTCGCCCGGGTGGTCGCGGGGGCCGTTCACCCCGGCCCCGTGGTCGTGGTCGCCGCCCCGGGCCAGGACGTGCCGCCGCTGCCCCCGGAGTTCGAAATCGTCCGCGACGAGGTCGAGGACCGCGGCCCCCTGGGCGGGCTGGCGGCCGGGTTAGACGCCCTCGCCGGGCGGGCGGACGCCGCGTACCTGTCGGCGTGCGACGTGCCGTTCCTCACCGCCGCGTTCGTCCGCCGGGTGGCGGCGGGGCTCGACGGCACCTCGGCCGCCGTCCCGTTCGCGGACGGCCGCCCGCACCCGCTCGCCGCCGCGTACCCGCTCGCCGTGCTCCCGGTCGTGCGTTCGCAACTCGCCGCCGGCCGGCTGCGGCTCACCGACCTGTTCGCCCTCGTGCCCACCCGCTTCCTCGCCGCCGACCACTTCGCCGACACCGACCCCGGCCTGCGGTCGGTGGTGAACGTGAACACGCCGGCGGAGTACGAGCGAGCGCGTGGTGACGTGGGTTGAGTACCGGGCGTCCCGCGTTCGTCGGCCCCCCCGCGTTTGCTATACTCAGCACTCAGCACTCGTGACTCAGCACCGAGGAAGCCATGCACCCGCACAAGCCGCACATGGACCGGCACGCCGGGACCGCCCAGAACAAAGAGTTCCTCCACAAGATCGGGCGGCTCAAGATCGACCCGCCGGCCGTCGCCCCGGGGGTGACCGCGGCCGACCTCATCGACACCGGGTTCGTGTCGTACAACGCCGGCCGGCTCCGCGAGGGGTGCCAGCTGTACGCCCGCAAGATGCTCGCCGACAACGGCACCGTCGGCCTCGCCCTCAGCGGCGCACTCACCCCCGCCGGCATGGGCATGGCCTGCCTCGTGCCGCTGGTCGAGGCCGGGTTCATCGACTGGGTCGTGTCCACCGGGGCGAACGTCTACCACGACGCCCATTACGCCCTCGGCATGGACCTCTTCCAGGCCGGCCCGAACCTGCCCGACCTGCAACTGCGGGACAACCAGGTCATCCGCATCTACGACATCGTGTTCGACTACGAGAACCTGCTCGGCACCGACAAGTTCTTCCGCACCCTCTGCCGCGGCGAAGCCTTCCAGAAGACGATGGGCACGGCCGAGTTCCACCACCTCGTCGGCAAGTACCTCGCCGAGTTGGAGGAGAAGGCCGGCCGGGTGGGCAAGAGCTTCCTCGCGGCCTGCCACCGCTGCGGGGTGCCGGTGTTCACCAGCTCGCCGGGCGACAGTTCCATCGGCATGAACCTCGCCGCCCTCTCGCTCGAAGGGTGTGCCCTCAGGCTCGACCCCCTGCGGGACGTGAACCAGAGCGCCGCCATCGTGTGGGACGCGAAGGCGAACGGCGGCAACAGCTCGGTGTTCATCCTCGGCGGCGGCTCGCCGAAGAACTTCATGCTCCAGACGGAGCCGCAGATCCAGGAGGTGCTGGGCCTGCTCGAAGCGGGGCACGACTACTTCCTGCAGTTCACCGACGCCCGCCCGGACACCGGCGGCCTGAGCGGGGCGACGCCGAGCGAGGCGATGACGTGGGGGAAGGTCGACCCGGACAAGCTGCCCGACTCGGTGACGTGCTACATCGACGCCACGGCCGCCCTCCCGCTCATCACCGCCTACGCCCTGACCCGCGTCGCCAAACGCCCCCTGAAGCGGCTGGCCGACACGCTCCCGGACCTGACCCGCCGGCTCGAAGAGGGGTACGCCAAGACGCGGACCGAGCGGGCGGAATAGACTGACGTTTCTGGACCCCTCTCCGCCGGCCCCGATCCCCGTCCGCCCGCCACGGAGGCACCATGCGCGTCCGCACCCTCGGCCTGCTCGCCCCGGCCCTGCTCGCCCTCGCCGTCGCCGCCCCGCCGGCCCCGGCCGGGAAGGGGAGGGAGGCCGTGCCCGTCAAGGTCGCCCCGCCGGCGACCGGGGCGTGGCACGTCGACGACGAGGAGGTGTTCGACAACCTCATGGAGAAGCTCGCCGACCTCGCGGCCGCCGGCAAGCTCCTCCCGCAGGCCACGCTCAAGGACAAGATCAAGGAGGGGAAGGCCCGCGTCGCCCCGGCCAAGCCGGGCACCACCGTTCTGGCCCCCGAGGACGTGTACAAGGCCGCCCTCCCGGGCGTCTTCATCGTCGGCAGCGTGCTCAAGGACGACGACGGCGAGTGGGCCGACGGCCGGTACGCCTCGGCGTGGGCGCTGACCGCCGACGGGGTGCTGGTGAGCAACTGGCACGTCTTCGAGGACCTGGAGAAGGACGAGACGTTCGGCGTCGCCGACCACAAGGGCGAGGTGTTCCCCGTCACCGACTTCCTCGGCGGCGACAAGGCGGCCGACATCGCCATTTTCAGGATCGCGGCCAAGGACCTGACGCCGCTGCCGGTGGCGGAAGCGCCGGCCGCGGTCGGGAGCTGGGTCGGGGTGCTCAGCCACCCGGGCGACCAGTTCTACATGTACACCCAGGGGCACGTGAGCCGGTACAGCAAGGGGAAGCGGGATGACGGCACGGTCGAGCGGTGGCTGAACATCACGGCCGAGTACGCCACCGGGTCAAGCGGGTCGCCGGTCCTCAACAAGTACGGAGCGGTGGTCGGGATGGCGGCCATGACGGTGAGCATCGACTATGGGGACGACGAGCCGAAGCCGGCCCCGAAGGACGCCCCGAAGGACGGCGACAAGCCGAAGCCGGCCGACGCCCCGAAGGGGAAGGACGAGCCGAAGCCGGCCGACCCGAAGGCCGACAAGCCGGGCGAGGGGCCGAAGGAGAAGCCCGGCGAGCAGCCGGGGCCGAAGGCGTCGACGCTGCAAATGGTGGTGAAGCTGGCCGTCCCGTCGGCCCTGATCCTCAAGACGGCCGGGGCCGGCCCGGCCGACGGCGGGAAGGCGGCCCCGGGCAAGAAGGGGCCGGCGAAGCCGTGACGGGCGGGCCGCGTCACCAGAGCCGTCGGACGGGGTAGGCGTCGAACGCGGCGTCGGTGCCGACGACGGCCATCGCCTCAACGATGGCTTGGGCGATCACCATGCGGTCGAACGGGTCGCGGTGGTGGTGCGGCAGGGTCACGACGGCGGCCGAGTGGCGGGGCTCAATGGGAAGGATCGTGAAGCCGTTGTCCGCGATCGCGCCCTCGAAGAAGACCTGGTGTGGGACCGTCAACGAGTACTTCCCCACACTCATCTTGATGGCGATCTCCCAGTAGCTCGCCGGGCTAACCCAGACCTCGTTCCCTGGGTCTTTAATGAGGGCGTCGGCGGCCCGGCTCAACTGCGGGTCGTCCAGCGCGAACCAGAGGAGGGCGTGGGTGTCGAGGAGCAACTTCACGACATGTACTCCTTGAAATCCTTCAAATGCTCGTCGTCCTCGGCGTGGATGATGAGCATCCCCTTGCAGCGGCCGGCGATCGGCACGCC
>JANPKP010000127.1:0-2595 GCA_031426095.1 Gemmataceae bacterium | reverse complement strand
CGGGTCGTTGACCGACGGCCCGGCCGGCCCGTGGCAGCCGTTGCAGGTCACGCCCTCGGCGATGGAGAACGCGTTACCTTTGAGGTTCGCCGGCACGTTCAGCGCGTGGCAGGCGAGGCACGAGGCGGCGGCCGTCGGGGCCTCCATCCCGAGCTTCTTCGCGATCGATTTCGCCTCGGCCGATCGGAGTGTCTTGTACGCCCCGCGGTGGGGGTCGCCCGGGGCGTCGGGCTTGTCGGGCGCGTTCCACAACGAGTACGCGACGCCGACGAGCCGAACTGCGGCCTCGGGCTTTTCGGGCACCGGGCCGCCGTGGCAAGACGCCGCCCCGCAGCTCCCGGACCCTTGGAACGCGAACCCGGCCGCGACCAGCACGGCGGACGGGTCGGTCGGATGACGGGCAGCGGCGGCTTGGGTCGTCGGGGCGGTCGCCGGTATGGGCCCAGTGGCGGGTGCCGGCCCGGCGGCGGGCCGGGCGAGCGACGAGACAGTCGACCAAGCCGCGAAAGCGATCACGGCCCCACACGCGGCGGCGACTCGCCGGGACCACGGCTTGGTCAGCAGATGCATGGGGCATTGCTCCGAGAAGGGAGGGCGGTCGCGGCGGGCGAAATGTGCCCGCGCCCCAAGACCTTGTCAAATGGATGGGGTCGCCGGCGGGCGGGCTCCCCCGTGGCATGGGCGTCCCGCCTGACCTTTATACACATCTACCCGCCACCCATCGCCTCGGCCCCCATCACCATCATCCGCAGTGCCTCCCACCGGCGCCACAGGGTCAGCCAGCCGGGGAACCCGTCGCCCTTGCGGTTCAGGTGGCCGCCGAGCCGGGCCAGCGCCATCGTGAACTCCAGCACGCTCGTCGGCCGCCGCGGGTCCTTGTGCCGCCAGCCCGACAGCACCCGCACGAACGGCGCGGGCAGCAGCGCCGTCGCCGGGGTGACGTCGGCGTCCGGCCGCCGGGCCGCCTGCCGCAGCTGCAGCAGCACCGCGGCCACGACCGACAGCAGCCCGACCGCCGGCCCGAGCCGGTCGACGTGTTCGAACTGCGCCCGCTCGACCCCGCACCCGGTCTTCATCCCCTTGTGCAACTCCTCGACCACCGGCCGGCACCCGTACCAGTCCACGCGCTCGCACGCCGCCGCGAACGTCCCCGTCGGCACGTCGGTCAGCAGGACCCACTCCAGCGGGTTCTCGCCGGCCGGCGGGTCGGGCTCCAGCACGCGCACCACCCACAGCGGCAAGGGCTCGGGCGGGTAGTCGCCGCACGCCCAGTGCGGCGGGGCGAGCGTCACCGGCCCGGCGGCGACCCGCACCGCCGCGGCCCGGGCGTCGCGGCCCGGCTTCCGACGCGACTTCTGCCGGCGGCCGACCTCGACCGTCCGCGCCCCCAGGGCGGGCAGGTCGCGGGCGTACGCCAGCAGGTGCCGGTGGACGCGGTCGACCGCCACGTGGTCGTCGCCGGCCAGCGCCCGGTCGCGGGCGCACCGGACCACGTACCGGTGGCCGCCCGCGCGCAGGCGGGCGAGGAACTCGAACGTGTCGGCCCCGCGGTCGGCGACCTCCACCCACCGGGCCCCGCCCCCGTCGGCCGCGTCGGCCGCGTCGGCCGCGTCCAAGCCCTTTAGCCACAGCAGGCTCTCGCGGCCGGGGTGGGCCCGCCGCTGCGGGCCGGTCTCGCCCTTGGGCACCGCGCGCCGCTCGTGCAGGACCTGGGCGCACAGGCCCAGCACCTCGCGGCCGGGCGTGACGGCCAGCACGTTGTGGCACAGGTACCCGGCCCCGGTGCCGTCGCCGACCGGCCCGAGCTGGTCGCGGAGGGCGGGGACGTGGGTGTAGTCCAGCTCGGTCGTGTCGTGGACCCGCAGCACCACGCCGCCGGCCCCGGCGGCGAGCCGGCAGGTCCGCCGGCAGTGGGCCGCGATCACGGCGGCGTGGGTGACCGCGTCGGCCGCGACCAGCCGGTAGAGGCCCGTCAGGTCGGCCCACCCGCCCATCTTCTGCGGCAGCGACCCGCCGGGGTGTTCCATGATCCGGTCCGCGACCCTGACCAGCCGGCGGGTCCGCCGGGCGTCGCCCAGGTCGGCCGCCCCGAAGTGCAACTCGCCGAACGACAGCTGGTTGCCGGCGACGACGTCCATGTCACCACGCTCCCTTCCTTCCGCGACGGGTCCGCCCCCATCTTACGCGCCGAGATGTGTATAAAGGTCAGGCGGGACGCCCATACCACAAGAATCGAACCAGGCCGCGTTCCTAAACACGCTCGTAGCGCGCCGCGCACCACTGGGCCGGCCAGTCCGACCCGCCCCGTCGTCAGAACCAGTACGTCAGCCCCACCCGCACGCTCAGCGGCTCGGCCGGGTGGAAGTGGACGTCGTTGTACCCGCCGTCGTCCGGCCCCGGGGCCTCGCCGCCCAGCCGCGACGCATAGTAATACTCGATGTCGCTCACGTCCCGGTCGAACAGGTTCAGCACCTCGGCCTTGAGGCTTAAGTGCCGGTCGAACCGGTAGCCCATGGCCAGGTTGACGATGGCCGAGTCGCCGGACCGGACGCCGTTGTCCTCGACCAGCGGGCGGGGGCCGAAGTACCGCAGGCG
>JANPKP010000126.1:0-3400 GCA_031426095.1 Gemmataceae bacterium | reverse complement strand
GGGCCGGGAGGTGTCCGAGGCGGGGAAGGGGAGTGCACCCGGAAGGATTTGAACCTTCAACCTTCGGTTCCGTAGACCGACGCTCTATCCAGTTGAGCTACGGGTGCAGGCGTAGGCAATCGTATTGGCCGCGGGCCCGCCTGTCAACGGGGCGGACTTGAACCTTTTTCCCCCGGCCGCCCCGGAAACTCCCGGCAAAGGTGCGGTCCTCCCCGGGCGAACGCCTGGAACGGGCCGCCCCCCCTGCTCCCGCCCGCCGGGCCGGAATCCCCCTCGCATCCGGCACGTTCGCGGGCCGAATGGATGCGTGTCGGGAGCGATCCCCCGTGCGATTCCCGCGACGCACAGCCCGCGGACAAGGAGGTTTGTCGTGAAGGTGCGTTCTCTTTACCCGCTGACCGCGGCCCTCGGGGCCTGGGCCGCCTGCCCGCTCGCGGCAGCCGAACCGGCCCCCCTGCCCGCCGTCGCCACCACCGCCGATCAGATGGTGGCCGACCGCGTGGCCGAGCGGCTGACCAGCATGGGCCTGGCCCAGTTCGCCGACGTTTCGATCGAGGTCAAAGACGGAACGCTGACCCTGACCGGCACGGCGAAGGACGCCGGGGCCAAGCAACTGGTGGTCTTCGAGGCCCGCCAGGTGGCCGGCGTCGCCCTCGTCCGCGACGGGCTCTCGGTGCTGGGCGACAAGCCCGCCGCCCCGGCCGTGTTGGCGTCGGTGGTGCAAGCCCAGGCCGCGTCGCAACCGGTGCCGGTCGAGCCGTCGCTGGTCTCGCACGGCCACGGGCCGTTCGTGGAGCCGGCCCCGGTCGGCCCCCCCGGGATGTCCGCCCCGGACACGCAGGCCCCGCCGCTGCCCCCCTACGCCTGGCCGACCTATGCCCCTTACAACAACGTCAGCCGGGTCGCGTACCCCCAGGCGTACCCGTACAACGCCTTCCCGTTTATCGGCCCGTACTACCCCTTCCCGAAGGTGCCCCTGGGCTGGCGGAAGGTGACGTTGGAGTGGGAGGACGGCCACTGGTACCTCGGCCGCGCCGCCGCCCCGCACGACTACTGGCGGGTCAAGTTCTGGTGAGCCGCGGCCGACGCCCCTCGCACGCCCACGGGTCATGCCCGTGGGCGTTTTCGTTGATCGGGCGTGGCCGGATTCTACCGCAAAACGCGAGTCGTGATCGCGGCAAACATCGACCTGTGTGAGACTTGTGGAAACCGTTACCACATTATGCGGTAACGCGGGGGCGGTCCACTCTCGGTGAGTAACCGGGCTTTACGCAAACCCCGTCGCCACGCCACAATGCACGCATGTCAACCCGCAGCATCCTCGGGCCGGACGGCCTGATCGCCAAGAAGTGGCCGACGTTCGAGAGCCGCCCCCAACAACTGGAGATGGCCGAGGCGGTGGCGCTCGCCCTCGACGGCAAGCGGAAGCTGCTGGTCGAGGCCGGGACCGGCGTCGGTAAGTCGTTCGCCTACCTCGTGCCGGCCATCCTCGCCGCGGCCGGGAAAGAGAAGCGGGTGGTCGTGTCCACGCACACGATCGCCCTCCAGGAGCAGATCGTCCGCAAGGACATCCCGTTCCTCCAGTCGGTGATGCCGCACGACTTCCGGCCGGTGCTGGTGAAGGGGCGGGGGAACTACGTCAGCCTCCGCCGGCTCCGCGGGGCCCAGCAGAAGGTGAACACGCTCCTCGACACCCCGGGGGCCGTCGATCAGCTCATCCAGATCGGCCGGTGGAGCCGGCAGACGGCCGACGGGAGCCGGTCGGACCTCCCCTTTCAGCCCTACGAGTCGGTATGGGACCTGGCGCAGAGCGACAGCGGGAACTGCCTGGGCCGGAAGTGTCCGCAACAGGCGGAATGCTTCTACTTCCAGGCCCGCAAGCGGGTGTTCGGGGCCAACCTCCTCGTCGTCAACCACGCCCTCTTCTTCGCCGACCTCGCCCTGCGGCGGTCCGGGGGCGGGCTGCTCCCCGACTACCACGCTGTCGTCTTCGACGAGGCCCACACGCTCGAAGACGTGGCCGCCGACTACCTCGGGTTGCAGGTGGGGCAGGGCGGCGTCGATTACATCCTGAACCAACTCCTCGCCCCCCGCAGCCACAAGGGCATCCTCGCCGACAAGGGCGACCCCGAGACGGTGGCCCAGCTCGAAGTCACCCGGCAGGCGGCCGAGCGCTTCTTCGCCGCCGTCCACGGCTGGCACCAGGACCAGGGCCAGCGGGGCACCGGCCGCGTCCGCCAGCCGAACATCGTCAAGGACCACCTCTCGGAGGAACTCTCGAAGCTCGCCAACGCCCTCCACAAGGCCGCCCACCGCCTCGGGTCGGAGGAGGAAAAGATCGAGCTGACGAGCCGGGCCGAGCGGCTCATCGCACTGGCCAACGGCGTGCAACAGTGGCTCGCCCAGGCGCTCGACGGGCAGGTCTACTGGATCGAAGTCCGCCAGGGCCGGGTGCCGCGGGTGACGCTCGCCAGCGCCCCGATCGACGTGGGGCCGGCCCTCAAGCAGCAGCTCTACGACAAGGTGCCGAGCGTGATCCTCACCAGCGCCACGCTCTCGGCCGGCGGCGCGGAGGGGTTCGCGCACTTCCAGAAGCGGCTCGCGTTGGACGACGCCGATACCAAGCAACTCGGCAGCCCGTTCGACTTCAAAAAGCAGGTCGAGCTGCACGTCTTCCGCGACATGCCCGACCCGTCGAGCCGGTCCGCGGAGTACGAAGAGGCGGTCCTCGACAAAATCCCCGAGTACGTGGAGCGGACGAAGGGCCGGGCGTTCGTCCTCTTCACCAGCTATTCGTTCCTGAACCGGGCCGCCGACCGGCTCCGGCCGTGGCTCGCCCGCCACGGCTTCACGTTCTTGTGTCAGGGCGACGGCCTGCCCGCCCCGCGGCTTTTGGAGCAGTTCCGCGACGCCCCGAAGGCGGTGCTGTTCGGCGTCGATAGCTTCTGGCAGGGGGTGGACGTGCGGGGCGAGGCGCTGTCGAACGTCATCATCACGAAGCTGCCGTTCGCCGTCCCCGACCGCCCGCTGACGGAAGCCCGCCTGGAAGCCATCCAGGCGGCCGGCGGCAACCCCTTCATGGACTACCAGGTGCCGCAAGCCGCCATCAAGCTGAAGCAGGGCTTCGGCCGCCTCATCCGCACGGCCACCGACACGGGCATGGTGGTCCTGTTCGACCCCCGCGTGATGACGAAGCCCTACGGCCGCGGCTTCCTGGCGGCGCTGCCCGACTGCAAGCGGTTCGTGGACGGGGTGGAGGTGCCGACCGAGGAGAAGAAGCCACGCGGGCCGCGGGTGAAGGCGGGGTGATCTCTCGCATCCGGGTAGCTCGTCCGCCCGTGTGGGAAAGTTCAGGAGACTGTCGATCTTGTGGCCCGGGCTTCCTAGCCCGGGGTTAAGC
>JANPKP010000125.1:0-2158 GCA_031426095.1 Gemmataceae bacterium | reverse complement strand
GGCCCACGCATGGACCGGCGGATTCACGTCGCGCAGATTCCACTCATAAGCGGGGATCGCGCCGCTCGGGTGCATGTACCACTCGCGGAGGAAAAGCAGGAGCTGCTGCTTGGCGAAGTCGGGGTCGATCCGCGCCATCGGGATCATGTGAAAGGCCAGATCCCAAGCGGCGTACCACGGGTACTCCCACTTGTCCGGCATGGAGATCACGTCGGCGTTCTTGAGGTGCTCCCAGTCGCCGTTGCGGTCGCGGGCCCGGTGCGGCGGCGGGGCCGGCTGGCCGGGGTCGCCCTTCTGCCACAGCCAGACGTCGTACTCGTAGTACTGCTTCGTCCACACCAGCCCGGCGATGGCCTGCCGCTGCACCCGCCGGGCGTCCGGGTCGGTGATCCCGTCCTGGAGGTGTTCGAAGAACTCGTCCGCCTCCGCGACGCGGCGGGCGAAGAGGGCGTCGAAGTCGGCGAACGGGGCGGCGGCCTCCTCCTCCGACAGGTGCCGCAGCCGCCCCCGCACGGTGGCCGACCCGCCGGCCGGCACCGCGAGCGTGTAGTGCCCGGCGAACTTGCTCCCCTGCCCTTTCTGGCCGAGGGCGTCCTTCCGCCCGCGGACGACCGCCTCGTGGAAGGCGTCCTTGAACGGCCCCGGGGCGGCGACGCCCCACAGCGACCGGACGTTCGTCTCGTTCTCGGTGAACAACAACTCCGGGGAGCCGTCGTAGTAGAAGTGGTAGTCGTCCCAGATCGGGTGGAGCAGCCGCAGGGCGCCGGGGCCCTCGGGGGCGATGACCGGCCGGGGGTTCTCCTCGTCCCAGCTCCAGGTGTTGCGGAACCAGACCTGCGGCAGCACGTGGATCGTGGCGGCTTCCGGCCCGCGGTTGTGGACGGTGATCCGCCACAGCAGGTCGTAGGGCGTGGCCTTGGCGTACTCCACGAACACGTCGAAGTAGCGGTCGTCGTCGAAGACGCCGGTGTCGAGGATTTCGAACTCGGGCTGCGTCCGGCCGCGGCCCCGCGCCTCGGCGTACAGCCGCTCGTAGGGGAACGGCCGCTGCGGGTACTTGTAGAGGAACTTGAGGTACGAGTGGGTGGGGGTGGCGTCGAGGTGGTAGTAGAGTTCCTTCACGTCCTCGCCGTGGTTCCCCTCCTCGTTGGCGACGCCGAACAATCGCTCCTTGAGCACCGCGTCGTGCCCGTTCCAGAGGGCGACGGCCATGCACAGCCGCTGGGCCTCGTCGGACACGCCGCCGAGCCCGTCCTCGCCCCAGCGGTAGGCCCGCCGGTGGGCGTGGTCGTACGGGAAGAAGGCCCAGGCGTTGCCGTTCTGGGAGTAGTCCTCGCGGACCGTCCCCCACTGCCGGTCGGACAGGTACGGCCCCCACTTCCGCCAGTTGGCAACCCCGTCGCGGTCGTCGGCCAGCCGTTGCTGTTCGGGGTCGGTCGAGCGGGGCGACGACGGCATGGCCCGTGGTCCTTCGGGTGGAGAGCGGGTGTGCGTACCCGATTGAATAGGCAAGCCGGGCAAGACGCACATGGGCGAACGCGGAAAGTCGGTCGTCGGGGGTGCGACGAGCGCGGCGAAAGCGGGCCGGCCCCGCGAGACGGCTTTTGACACCCGCCCGCCGGGCGGGTACGCTCGGCGTGGTGGCCGGGCACGACCCACGACCGCCGGGGCATGGCATCATAGGAAGGGTGACGTGTCCAGGTTCTTCGTCGTACCCCGCGCCCGGGTCGCCCCCGCATCCGCGTTCCTGCCGGCGGGGGCCACCTCACTCCCGGGCGTGGACGGTCCTCCCGGAATTGGCGGCCTTGCGGGGCAGCGAGCACTAGAAACAAAGTGCGTTCGGAAGAACTCCGGGTGTGGGACTCGACGATGAAGCCGTGCGTCAGCCAGGCGACCACCCTGCCGGCCGCGTTCGCGGACGACGTGAGCGGGTACGCCGACGGCGGCTGCCACGCGGTCGAGGTGTGGCTGACCAAGCTCGAAACCCACCTCGAAGGCGTGAGCCCGGAATCGACCCGCCACTTCCTCGCGGACCGCGGCGTGACCCTCGCCGCCGCGGCGTACCAGGGCGGGCTGCTGATCTCGCACGGGGAACAGCGGAAGGCCCACTTCGACCACTTCCGCCGCCGCCTCGACCTGTGCCAGGCGTTCGCCATCC
>JANPKP010000124.1:0-9328 GCA_031426095.1 Gemmataceae bacterium | reverse complement strand
GCCGAAGCGGGATTGGTACGTCTGCGACCACTTCGCCCGCGGCAGGCCGAGGCGGGGGATGAGGCCGCGGGTGGTCCGCACGACGTGGGCCGGGTACGGGTCGCCGCGCTTCGCGTAGCTCTGCGGGATGCCGTGGAAGCTGATGACGAGGTGCTCCGGCTCGTGGTCGAGCTTGGCGAGGTCTTCCTTGAGCACGGCCGTGAAGGCGTCGAGGTACGCCTCGTGGTCGTAGTACGGCGGCACCACCCGCACGGCCGGCACGCGGCGGACCTTCAACAGGGCGTTGAACAGCGAGTCGGTGGCGCTGGCCGTGGTGGTCGCCGAGTATTGCGGGAACATCGGCAGGGCGATGATCCGGTCCACGCCGGCGGCGATCATCTCCCGCACGGCCACGCCGACCGACGGGTTACCGACCATCATGCCGAAGCGGACCATCGCCCCGGGGAAGTGGTCGGCGAGCAGGGCCGTCTGCCGCTTCGTGTAGTGCATCAGCGGCGAGCCGGTCTCGGGGTCCCAGACCCGGCGGTACTTGGCGGCCGACGCCCCGGAGCGGAACGGGAGGATGACGCCGTACAGGAGCGGCACCCAGATCGCCTTGGGCACCTCGATGACGCGGCGGTCGGACAGGAACTGGCGGAGGTACGGGAAGAGCCCGCGGTACGTCGGGGCGTCGGGCGTGCCGAGCTGGATGAGGAGAATGCCGGTCATCAAGTCCTCAAGTCGTCAGGTCGTCAGGTCGTCAAGTCGGGCCGGAAACGAACGCCGGGCCTGTAGGAATGTTAGGCGACTTCCGCCCCCACTCCCCAGACCCGGACGCGATTTAGGCTCGTCTTCGACCTGAAGACTTGATGACCTGACGACCTGACGACTTGACGACTCAAGCCTACTTCTTCTTGCACCCCGGCCCTTCCTTGGCGTCCTGCTTCTCGGTGATGTGCCCGCCGCCGCCCTTGAGGGCGGCCGACTTGTCGGCGTTGAGCTGGATGTAGCTGGCCCACTGGGCGGGGGTGTTGCCCTCGCTGAAGATGGCCTCGACCGGGCACTCGGGGACGCACGCCTCGCAGTCGATGCAGTCGGCCGGGTCGATGTAGAGCATCGTGTCGTCCTGGTAGAAGCACTCCACCGGGCAGACGACGCAGCAGTCGGTGTACTTGCAGTCGTCGCAGTTGGCCGTAACTACGTGCGGCATCGCTCAGAGCCTCCGTCGGGGTTGCGTGTACGTCGGCCGCGGCCGCGGCCCGGGGGCCGGTCGGCGGACGCGGTCGTTAAAGTATGCATAGTCATCGGCTTGTCGCACGTCCACGGGCGAGGAAATCCGGGGGCGGCGGCCGCGATCACGGCAGACGCGACAGGACCGGTCCCGAGGGGCGTTGGTCCCGGCGCGGTCCTGCGGCCCCAACGGGGCGACCGAGAATAGCCAGGGGTGGAGCGGAGCGCAACCCCTGGACGCCACCCGCGGGATCACGCCGCAGCCCCAACGGGGCGACCCCCACCGCTGCGGGTCGCCCCGGTGGGGCTGCTGATCCAACCCGCCATCGTGTCCTGGGCCTGACGGCCCAGGCTATTCTCGTTGGCCCCGTTGGGGCCGAAGACCGTCTGGCGTTCTCACTCGGCCGACGGACTTCCGTCACAACATGCTGTAAGGGTCCACGTCCACCTGGAACTCGACGCCGCTCGGCGGCTTGGCCACCGTCAGCACCTCCCGCAGCACCGCGTGGAGGACGGCCGAGCTGTCGCACTGCACCTGGAAGTGGAAGCGGTAAAAGCCCTTGAGGCGGAACACCGGGCACTCGGCGGGGCCGAGCAGCCGCAGCGGCGGGTTCACGGGGGCCCGCTTCATCGCCTCCTTGAACGCCCCGGCGAGCGAGTCGGCGAACGCGGCGGCCGCGTCCTCCTTCTCGCTCCGCACGATGAGCCGGGCCATCCGCTGGTACGGCGGGTACTGGTGGGCCTTGCGGTGCGTCAACTCCTGGCGGGCGAACTCGCGGAAGTCGTGCCCGGCCGCGAGCGTGATGCACGGGTGCTCGGGCGTGTACGTCTGCACGTACACGTTCCCCCCCTTGTCCCCGCGGCCGGCCCGCCCGGCGACCTGCGAGATGAGCTGGAAGGTGCGTTCGGCGCTGCGGAAGTCGGGCAGGTGCAGGCCCACGTCGGCGTTCACCACGCCCACGAGGGTAACGTTCGGGAAGTCGAGCCCCTTGGCGATCATCTGGGTGCCGACGAGGACGTGGATGAGCCCGTCCCGGAAGGCGTCGAGCACCCGCTGGTGGCTCCCCGGCTTGCCCATCGTGTCCGAGTCCATCCGCTGGCAGACCTTGTCGGGGAACTTCCCCTCCACCTCGGCGTGCAACTTCTCGGTGCCGAGCCCCTGGTAGCGCATGCCGTCCTGCTGGCACGCCGGGCACTTGGCGTACGGGGCCGTCTCGAAACCGCAGTAGTGGCACACGAGCGCGGCCCGTGTGCGGTGGAAGGTGAGGGCGAGGTCGCAGTTCACGCACTGGGCGACGTGCCCGCACGCCTGGCAGTGGACGTGGGTGCTGAACCCCCGGCGGTTGAGCAGCAGGATCACCTGCCCGCCGGCCTTGAGGGCCGCCCGCATTGCCGCTTCGAGCGTGGGGCTGATGGCCCCCCACTTCCCCTTCTCGGGCTTCGGCTCGTGGCGGAGGTCCACGATCCGCACCGGCGGCATCGGCCGGCCCTCGACGCGGACCGGCAGGGTCAGCACCGTGTACGCCTTCTTCTCGGCGTTGGCCCAGCTTTCGAGGCTCGGCGTGGCCGACCCCATGATGATCGGCACGTCTTCGAGCCGGGCCCGCATGACCGCCACGTCCCGCCCGTGGTAGCGGGGCGTCGCCTCCTGCTTGAAGCTGTTCTCGTGCTCCTCGTCGATCACGATCAGGCCGAGCTTCCGCGTCGGGGCGAACACGGCACTCCGGGCCCCGACGACGACCTGGACGTGCCCGCCGGCGACCCGCCGCCAGTACCCGCCCCGCTCGGCGTCGGTGAGGTGGCTGTGCATGACGGCGACGTTCCCGCACCGGCCGCTGAAGCGCTCGATCGTCTGCGGCGTCAGGCTGATCTCGGGGACGAGGACGATCGCCTCCTTGCCCCGCTTCACGACCTCCTCGATGGCCCGCAGGTAGACCTCCGTCTTGCCGCTGCCGGTGACGCCGTGCAGGAGGAACGGGTGGTACCCGCCGGCCGCGATGGCGTCGCGGATCGGCTCCCACGCCTTCTGCTGGTCCCCGTTCAACTCGATGGGCTTGTGCGGCTCCTTCGCTTCCGCTTCTGACCCCTGCTCCCTGTCACCTGTCCCCTGCGACGAAGTCTCGATCCGCTCCGTGAACTTCCGCAGCAGTCCCTTCGCCACCAGCCCGCTGATCGGCGACGGGCCGCACTTCAGCTCGCGGCCGAGGGCGTGGACCTCCATCGGCCGGCCCTCCTTCTTGAGCCGGTCGAGGACGAGCTTCTGCTTCGGGCTGACGGTCGGCAGCGGGTCGGGGAGTTTGTCCCGGCCGACCGGCTCCACGAACGCGGCCGGGCGGGTGCCGGCGTTCTCGCGGACGCCGGCGGGGACGACGGCGTGCAGCACCTGCCCCCACCCGCACAGGTAGTAGTCGGCCATCCAGCGGGTGAGCTGCATGAGGCGGTCGTCCACCAGCGCGTCGGCGTCCACCACGCGGGTGATGGCCTTGACCTCGCGGGCCGGCGGGTGCGCCGTGACGCGGACGCAGAAGCCGGGCGTCCCCTTGTCCCCGCGGCCGAACGGGGCCTCGACGCGCTTCCCGGGGCCGACGGTGGCGTGCAGGTGGTCGGGCACCGCGTAGGTGTAGGCGGCGTCGAGCGGGCGGTCGAACACCACGTCGGCGAAGAGCGTCGCCTGGTGGGCGACGGCGGCGGGGCGTGGCTCGGCGGCGGGCGCGGGTTCGTCCGCCTCGAAGAGGGTGGCCGGGGCGTCCCGTTCGGCGGGGGGTGCGGAGGTGGTCATGACCGCAACCGTACCCGCTCGCCCGGGTTGGGTGCAAGCACGGTTGCCGGGCGGGCCGTCACCCGGCGGCGGCCTCGCGGGCGCGGAAGTCGAGTTCCGCGGCCACGATGCGGGCGACCAGCGTCACGATTTGCTCGTCGACGGCCGACCCGTCGAACCCGCCGGCGGCGAGCCGGTCGACGGCCGGCCGGAGGGCCCGCAGGCTGGCCCAGAGCTGGTCCCGCTCGGACACCTCGCGGGCCTGCCCCGGGTCCACGCCTTCCCCCTCCGGCGTCACTTCGCCAGTTCCTCGGCCACGGCCGTCGCCTTCGCCCCGGCGGCGGTGTTCGGGTGCTTCTTGGCCACCCCCGTGAACAGTTGGGCCGCCGCCTTCCGCTGGGCCGGGCCGGCCCCGGCCGTCTTCACGTCGAGGTCGTTCAGGGCCTTGCGGGCGGCCAGCTCGGCCATCACCGGCTTCTTCGTCTTGAGGTTCGACATCGCCACCGCCGCCGCCCGCGCCATGTCGTCGCCCGGCAGCGCCTCGACCACCTTGGCGTACAGGTCGTAGGCCTTCACCGGCTCGGCTCCGGCGGCCCCGGCGGCCTCTTCCTTCCAGCCCGCCGCCTCGGCCTTCACCTTGTCGAACACCCCGTTCGCGGCCGCCGCCAGCTCCTTGACCGGGCTCTTGCGGAGCGGGGCGAGGAGCTTCATCCCGAGGGCGTACTGGCCCCACTCCAGGGCGTCGACGGCCGGGTCGAGCTTGGCCGGCTGCCCCTCGGCCTTGTACTTCCACTCCGGCTTGGCGGCCGCCACCATCTTCTCCAGGTCGGCCTTCCCCATGCTCATGCCGATGACCTTGCCGTCCGGCCCGATGACGCGGAACTGGTAGATGTTCTTGAGCGAGATTTCGAGCCCGTACCGCCCCTCCATGAGGCTCAGGCTGTCCACGAACGCCGGCATGGCCAGCCCGGTCTCGCGGCCGTACGCGGCCACCTCCCCGGCCGGGTCGCCGGCCCCGACGGCGAGGAACTTGACCGGCTTGTCCTTGAACGCCTTGACGACCTCGTTCCGCTCGGGGATCGACTTCTTGCAGGTCGGGCAGCCGCTCTCGTAGAAGAACAGGACGACGACCTTGCCGCGGAGGTCGGCGAGCGAGTACCGCCGGCCGTCGGCGAACACCCCCGGCGGGAACTCGGGTGCCTCCGACCCGAACCCGACCTTCGAGTCCTGGGCGGCCGCGGGCGTGACGGCGAGAATCGCCGCGAGCGTGACGGGGGCGAATCGCATGGGGGAACCTCGGGGCGGGGGCGGCACGGCGGCGTGCCGGTACTCTACCCGCCGGCGGCCGCAACGTGAAGCAAAAACCCGCCCCGCTAGCCGACCGCGAACCCGGTGTGCTGGCGGACCCGGACCGGGTGGAAGGCCAGGACGATGTCCTCCTTCGGGATGCCGGAGCGGATCAACTCGGTGGCGATAGGCCGGTCGGTCGCGTCGTACTGGACCCACACCTTGCCGTCGATGATGTCGATGTGGAAGAGGAGCGAGTGGACGTACCGGTCCGGTTCCCAACCGGATTGAACGAGTTCGAAGTGGTCGAGCACGGGGTCGAACACGACCTCGCACCGGAGGGGGTCGCCCGGCCTCGTGATCCAGGCGGCGAACTCCTGCAACTCGCGGCGGACGATCTCGCGGTAGCGGGTCAGCTTATCCATCGGACGACCTCGCGGCGGGTGGGGTCGAACACGATCACGCGGGCGCTCAGGTCGGCGAGGACGGGCCGCCCATCATTCCACCTCTTCAATGGCTTATCACTACAACGCCCGCCGTACCCGAATGAACGAAGAAAGCCGGCGGCCCCACGGCCGCCGGCTCCTTGCGTCACACGCTCTCGGTGACCCGCGTTACTTCTTCGCGTCCGGCTTCGGGAGGTCGGCCAACTCGGCGGCCACCGGGGCGTAGTGGCTGAACTCCATGCTGAAGCTCGCCTGGCCCTTCGTCGCGCTGCGGAGGTCGCTGGTGTATCCGAACAGGTTCGCCAGCGGGATCTTCGCCATCACCTGGGCCACGCCCTTGTCCTCGCTCGTCTCCTCGATGATCCCCCGCTTCGAGGAGATGTTGCCGCTGATCTGCCCCTGGTAGTCCTTCGGGCTCACCACCACCACCTTCATGATGGGCTCGAGCAGCTGCACGCCGGCCTTGCTCTCGGCCTCGCGGAAGGCTTCCAGGGCGCACAGGTAGAAGGCGTCCTGCGACGAGTCCACGTCGTGCATCTTGCCGAAGTGGAGGTCGAACTCGATATCGACGAACGGGAACGGGTACTTGTACCCCTTCTTCGCCGCGTCCCGCAGGCCCTCCTCCACGCTCGGGATGTACTCCTTCGAGATCGTCCCCTGCGTGATGCTGTTCACGAAGTAGACGTTGTTCACGTCCGGCTTCACCTTCGGGTCCTTCAACTCCTCGATCTCGCGGAGCTTCTCCTCGATCTGCTCCGGCGTCAGCGGGGAGAACTTCACCACGATCACGGCGAACTTGCCGCGGCCGCCCGTCTGCTTCTGGAACTTGTACTCGAAGTCCACCATCCGGGAGAACGACTGGCGGTACGCCACCCGCGGCTTCCCGAGCTTGATCAGCTCCTGGTTCTCCTGCAGCACCCCGATCGCCCGCTTGAGCTTCTCGATGCTGATTTCCAGGTGCAGCTCGCCCATGCCCGAGATGATCGTGTCCCGCGTCTCCTCGTCCATGTGCGTCTTCAGCGTCGGGTCGTCCCGCACGAGCCGGTTCAGGGCCTCGCCCACCTTGCCGGCGTCGAGCTGCTTGCTGAACTGGAGCGACTGGGCGATGACCGGCTTGGGGAACTGGATGGCCTCCAGCGCCACCGGCTCGTCCGGGTCGCTCAGGGTGTTGCCGGTGAAGGTGTCGGCCAGGCCCATCGCGGCGACGATGTCGCCGGGGCCGGCCTTCTCGAGGTTCACCCGCTTGTCGCCCATCATGCGGTAGAAGCGGGCGATCCGCTCCTTCTTGCCGGTCGTCGTGTTGATGTACGTCTCGCCCGGCTTCATCTCGCCCGAGTAGACGCGGATGTACACGAGGTCGCCGTTCGTCTCGGCCACCGTCTTGAACGCCAGGGCGCTCATCGGCTCGCCCGCCTCCGGCTTGCGGTAGAAGACCTCCTTCGTCTTCGGGTGGATGCCCGTGACCGGCGGCCGCTCCAGCGGGCTCGGCAGGCAGTCCACCACGAGGTCGAGGAGTTGCTGGACGCCGTGGAACATCTTGCTGCTGCCGCAGTGGACCGGGGTGAAGGTGTTCTCCAGCGTCCCCTTGCGGAGCGTCTTGAGGACCTGGTCCACGCTCACGTCGCGGCCCTCGAGGATGGCCTCGGTGATCTCGTCGGACGCCACCGAGATGCCGTCGAGCATCTCCTCGCGGCGCTTGGTGGCCTCGGCCAGGTACTTCTCCGGGATCTCCGTGGTGAAGAACTTCCGGTGCGTCTTGTCCGTGGTGTCGCGGGTGACGAGCTGCATGCGGATCAGGTCGATCACGCCCTCGAGCTTGTCGTCCTGGCCGGCCGGGATGGTGACCACCACCGGGTTGGCGTGGAGCTTCGTCCGCATCTGCGACACGCAGGCCCAGAAGTCGGCCCCCATGCGGTCGAGCTTGTTGACGTAGGCCAGCCGCGGCACCTTATATTTGGTCGCCTGCCGCCACACCGTCTCGCTCTGGACCTCGACCCCGCCCTTGGCGCAGAACACGCCCACGGCCCCGTCGAGGACGCGGAGGGACCGCTCCACCTCGGCCGTGAAGTCCACGTGCCCGGGGGTGTCGATGATGTTGATGGCGATGTCGTTGCCGTCGTGGTCCTGCCAGTCGATCGACACGGCGGCCGAGTTGATCGTGATCCCCTTCTGGCGCTCCAGGGGGTCGAAGTCGGTCGTCGTGTCGCCGTCGTCCACGTCGCCGACCTTGTGCTTGGTCCCGCTGTAGTAAAGGATGCGCTCCGTGGTCGTGGTCTTGCCGGCGTCCACGTGCGCCATGATGCCGATGTTGCGGACGTTGTCGAGCATTTGAGTCGGCCGGGCGAAGGTCGCCGGCCCCTTACCACGGGTGAGAGAGACGAGACGGACCGGCCGCCACGGTGGGGCCGGTCGGGTCGGCGGCGCTTTCTGAGGGCAACCGCGCCAGTCGCAGGCGGAACAAGGTGTTAGAGGCGCAATCGGACCCGCGGGTTCAGCGAACGGCCGGCCGGTCGGGGGTCCAATCCCTTTTTGTACGGCGGGACGGCCGGGCGGCCAGCCCCGGAGTGTGAAGGTGCGGAGTGGGAGCGACGGGACGCGGGTGGCGCGGGTCGGAGAGGAGGCAGGGGACGAGGGGCGGGAGTCTTGTGGCCCCGGCTTCCGGGACGGGGGTATCCGATGGGACCAGCCCCGGCGCGGAAGCCGGGGCCACAAGATCGATTCTCATCCCAAGCCCGCTTTCTCTCCGATCCTCTTGATCCCGCGTCCCGATCCGCGTCGTCCGCGTCCCGTCGCTTTTACTTCGTCTCGGGCGGGAGCGAGATCGGCGGGGCCGGGGCCGGCGCCTGCACCGGGGCCACCTCCACGGCCGGGCCGCCGGCGTTCCCCTGGAACGGGACCGCGACGCCGGGAACCGCGATCCCGATCACCCCCGGGGCCCCGGGTTGCGGCTGGTTCGGGAACACGGGGCTGGCCGGGGCCGGGGGCACCGGGCCGTCGGCGTCCGCCCGCAACTGGGCGGCCCGCTCCGGCGACGTGACGAACAGGACGTTGTTGAGCCGCACCGCCCGCAGGTCGGCGAGTTCCGCGAGCAGCCGCACCGCCGTTTCGAGCGGCACGTCGTCCAGCTTGAGGACCACCGGGGCGTCGGCCTTCATCTTGAGCCGGGGGTCGACCACCACGTTCGCCCCGCTCTCGGCGGCCAGGGCCTTGAGGGCGTCGGCCGCCTTCGTGCCGTCGCAGTCGACCGACACCCGCTGCCGCAGTTGGCGGGCCGTCACCCCTTCTTCGGTGGACACGAACAGCCCGTCGGCCACCGCCCCGACGCGGAGGTTGTACGGGGCCAGCGACGCCCTCAGCACGTCCCGCAGCTTGGCCCGCTTCAACTGCACGTTCACCACCGGCTGCGACGGGTCCACCCCCAGAATGGCCAGCCCGGGGTCGATGGTGACGTTCACCCTCGTCCGCTCCTTCACCTCCGCGAGAACGTCGGTGAGCGATCGGTTGGCGAACTCGTAGTCGCCGACCTCCTCCAGGGCGGCCCGGGCGGCGGCCAGCGGGGACGCGACTTTTGCGGCGGACGTGGGCACCGGGGCTGCCGCGAGCGGGGCGGCCGTGAACAGGGCGGCCG
>JANPKP010000123.1:0-6277 GCA_031426095.1 Gemmataceae bacterium | reverse complement strand
GTCGCGGCGCTAAACGGAATCGCGGTTGCCCACGGAAGGGGACGCCATGACGCGACTGACGCCGTTCGACGAACCGCTCCTGAGCGTCGTCGTGCCGCTCTTCGACGAGGCCGCCAACGTCGCCGAGTTGTACCGCCGGCTCGTCGCCGCGCTCGACGCGCTCGGATCGCCGTTCGAGCTGGTGTTCGTGGCCGACGGCAGCCGCGACGCCACGCCCGCCCTGCTCGACAAGCTGGCCGCCCGCGACGCCCGGGTGCGGGTCGTCACCCTGAGCCGCAACTTCGGCCACCAGCCGGCCGTGAGCGCCGGCCTCGACCACGCCCGGGGCGGGGCCGTGGTGGTGATGGACGGCGACCTGCAAGACCCGCCCGAGGTGCTGCCCGCGTTCGTGGAGCGGTGGCGGGAGGGGTTCGACGTGGTGTACGCCGTCCGCACCAAGCGGAAGGAGGATTTCGCCCGCCGCGCCGGCTACTTCCTGTTCTACCGTTTGCTGCGGGCGGCCGCCGACCTACCGATCCCCCTCGACAGCGGCGACTTCGCCCTCATGGACCGCCGCGTGGTGGACGAGCTGGCGAAGCTCCCCGAGCGGCAGCGGTTCGTCCGCGGGCTGCGGACGTTCGTCGGCTTCCGGCAGACGGGCCTCGTGTACGAGCGGGACGCCCGCGCCGCCGGCGTGCCGAAGTACACCTTCCGCAAGCTCGCCGGGCTGGCGCTGGACGGATTGGTGGACTTCAGCGGCCTCCCCTTGCGGCTCGTCGCCGGCTCGGGAGCTGCCCTCGCGGCGACCGGGTTCGTGTTCGCCCTCGGGCTAGCGGCCGCGTCGGTCTCCCGCGGCGAGGTGCCGGCCGGGTGGGCGGTCGTACTGGCCGCAGTCCTCGCCATCGGGGGCGGGCAACTGTTGGCGCTCGGCGTGGTGGGCGAGTACGTCCGCCGAATCTTTGTGGAAGCGAAGGGCCGGCCGACGTATATCGTGAGCGAAGTTCGCCAGGGGCCGCGGGCCGTGCGGCCGGAAGCCAGTCCGCCACGCCGCTCCCGGGTGGGGTGAAGAAGCCCGGGCCACGCACCATGACACCACCTTCAACAGCATCGTCGCGGCCCTCACCGGTGAGGGCGTTCGCCAAATCCGTCGCCCGTTTCGCCGCCCTCGTCGCGGTACTCCCCGTCCTCGTCACGTACCGTGTTTCGTCCCTCGCCCTCGGACCGAACAAGGCGCTCGAAGGGGCGTCGCAACTGCTCTCGCTGCTGCCCGGCCTTCCCGGCCAGTACCTCCGCCGGGCGTTCCTCCAACGCACGCTCGCCGGCTGCCACCCGTCGGCCCTCGTGGAGTTCGGCACCCTCTTTTCGCAGGCCGGGGCGCGGCTCGACGCGAACGTTTACGTCGGCCCTCGCTGCTCACTCGGGCTCGTGCATCTGGAAAAGGACGTGCTGCTCGCCGGGAACGTCCACATCCCTTCGGGCGGGAAGACGCACGCCTTCGACGACCCCGGACGGCCGATCCGCGAGCAGGGCGGGGAGCGGCGGCTCGTGACCGTCGGCGAGGGGGCGTGGGTCGGCACGTCGGCCGTGGTGCTGGCCGACGTGGGGAAGGGGACCGTGGTCGCCGCCGGGTCGGTGGTGACGAAGCCGCTGCCCGACTTCGTGATCGCCGCCGGGGTGCCGGCCCGCGTCCTCCGGCCTCGCTTCGCCGAGGCGGACGCCGTTGAACCCGTTGAGGCACCGCCCGCATGACCGCCCGCCTACGCACCCCCGACGCCGTCGCCGTGCTGCTCGCCGGGCTCACGCTCGCGGTGCTGCTCCCCGGCCTCGGCTGGGGGCTGCCGACTGCCCGCGACGAGGACTCGACCGCACCCTGGGGGTACGACGAGTTCGACTCGCTCCAACCGCTCGCCGAAGCCCGGGCCAAGTTCTGCCGGCCGCCCGACGGCTACCTCCAGTACCCGCTCTTTCACTACGTCGTCGTCGCCGGCGCGTACGTGCCTTACGTCGGGTACGAGTACGCCGCCGGCACCTTCCGCCCGAAGGCCGGCTACCCCTATGGCATGGCCGACCCGGCGTGGACGTGCGACGGGCTGACGCTCATCGCCCGCGGCGTGTCGGCCGTCATGGGCGTCGGCTGTGTCCTGGCCGCGTTCGCCCTTTCACGCACGCTCGGGGCCACGCGGGCCGTCGCCGGGGCTGTCGGGGCCGGCGTCGCCCTCTTGCCCACGTTCGTCTACTACGGGCGGGTGGCGAACGTGGACGTGCCGTACGTGTTCTGGACGCTGCTCGCGCTGAAGGCGGCCGCCGACGTCGCCGTGGCGGGCCGGCACACCGCCGGGCCGTTCGTCCGCTTCGGGGCGTTCGCGTCGCTCGCCGTCTGCACGAAGGACCAGGCTTACGCCTTCCTCGTGCCGCTCCCGCCGCTATTGATCGCTGCTTTGTACGCGCGGACGCCGGCGACCTGGCCCGCCTCGAAGCGGTTCGCGGCGGCCGTCCTTTCTCGCCCGCTCTGGCTCGGGTTCGCGGCGGCGGTCGGGGCGTTCGCGGTCGGCAACAACCTCGTGTTCGGCATGCCCGGGTTCCTCGCCCACGTCCGCAAGGCGCTGACGCAGGCCGGCGACTACCGCGAACACGTGGACGACATCGGCGGTCACCTCGACCTCCTCGGCGAGTCGGCGGAACAACTCGGCCTCACGCTCGGCCCTGCCGTCGTTCTCGCCCTCGTCGGCCTCGTGCGGCTCGCCCGTGATCGGCATTACGCCGCGCTTTGGCTGTTCGCCGCGCCGGCCGTCGCCCACCACGTCCTCGTCGTGATGAAGGTGGGGTACGTCTACCCCCGATTCATGCTCCTGCCGGCGATTCTGGGCATGATCGCGGCCGGGGCGGCGTTTCCCGTGGGGCTCGGGGGTCCGCGTAAGGCCGCCCTCTCTGCAGTAGCGGGGGTGGCGTTCGCGTACCTCCTGTACGCCGCCGCGGACGTGACGCGGGCCCAGTTCGCCGACGCCCGGTACGACGCCGGGGCTTACCTCGCCGACCACGCCACCCCAGGGCAGACGGTTGAATCGTACTCGCGTTACTCCCGACTCCTGCCCGCTCTCCCGGCCGGCGTTCGTTTGAACCTCGTCGCGGCCGGCGACATCGACGCCGCGAAGCTGGCGGCCCGCCGGCCGGACTTCATCCTCGTCACCGATTTGAACGAGCAGGCCGTTCTCGAAGCCCCGGGTAACGTTGGGTACGTCGCCGACCTGCTCGGCGGCCGTCTCGGCTACCGGGTCGTCCTCGACCGCCAAACGCCGAGCCGCCTCGGCCGGCGGTTCGCCCGCTGCCTGGCCCCGCACGTCGTGCTCCTCGAACGCGGGCCGTCGCCGTGACCGACCCGCCCGCCCCGCTGCTCGTGTTCGCCGACGACTGGGGCCGCCACCCGTCGAGCGCCCAGCACCTCGTCCGCCGGCTGCTCGGCCGCCGCGAGGTGGTGTGGGTGAACACCGTCGGCACCCGCCCCCCGCGGCTCGACCGGGCGACCCTGACGCGCGGCTTCGAGAAGCTGCGGGAGTGGACGGGGTTCGGCGTTCGTGCCCGTCATGAGGAACAGGAACAAAGCCCCGGGATGGCCATCCCGGGGCTTTCATCGCCCCGCGTCCTCGCCCCGAAGATGTGGCCCTCGTTCCGCTCCCGCCCCGCCCGCGCCCTCAACCGCCGGCTGCTCCTGCGTGCACTCTTGCCCGTGCTCGAAGCCCTCCCGCGACCGCCGGTCGTGGTGACGACACTGCCACTCGTCGCCGACCTCGTCGGCCGCGTCCCGGCGGCCCGCTGGGTCTACTACTGCGTGGACGACTTCGGCGTCTGGCCCGGCCTCGACGGCCGGACGATGCGCGTCATGGAACGCGAACTGGTGGCGAAGGTCGATTCGGTGGTTGCGGTGAGCGACACCCTGCAAGCCCACGTCGCCACCCTCGGCAAGCCGTCGCACCTTCTGACCCACGGCGTCGATCTCGACCACTGGACGAGGCCGGTGCCGAACGCCCTCCCGCCGCCGCTCGCTGGGCTGTCGGACGTGCCGAAGCCGTGGGTCGTCTTCTGGGGGGTGGTCGACCGCCGCATGGACCTCGCGGTCGTCCGCCGTCTGAGCGAGAGCCTGACGGCCGGCACCGTCGTGCTAGTCGGCCCGCGGGACGACCCCGACCCGGCGTTGCTCCGCCTCCCTCGCGTGACCGCCGTTCCACCCGCGGCTTACGCCGACCTCCCCGCCCTGGCGTCGGCCGCCGCCGTTCTGGTGATGCCTTACGCCGACCTGCCGGTGACGCGGGCCATGCAGCCGCTCAAGCTCAAGGAGTACCTTGCGACGGGGAGGCCGGCCGTGGTGCGTGACCTCCCCTCGACCCGCCCGTGGGCCGAGTGTTGCGACGTGGCCGACACCCCGGAGCGCTTCGCGGAAGCCGTGGGAGCGCGGTTGCGGGACGGCTTGCCGGAGGGGCAACGTGCGGCCCGCGGTCGGCTCGCGGCCGAGGGGTGGGACGCGAAGGCGGTGGAGTTCGAGAGGTGGATCGACGGTGATGCGTAGAGTAGTATCGAGTATCCGGGTCCAGCCATACGATGCGCCCGTGGTCAAACGAGGGGCCACGTTCTGGCTGAAACTACCCGACGCTCCCGCGTTACCGCATAATTCGGTAACGGTTTTGCAAGTACCATTCGGGCAATCACATCCGGCGACCCCACCCCCGTCGATGCGGTAAAATCCGGTAACGCTCAGGCTTCCGCGGGCGGACCGTCGGGGTCCGCCTTCGGCAGCCAGCGGCCGGCGGTGCGGTGGATCACGAACGGCACCAGCGGCAGCAACAGCAGCGCCCCGAACACCTGCGGCGAGAGGACCTCCTTGAACGAAGTGATCTCGCCCAGGGGGGCGGCCGCGTTCGCCACCGCGAACTTGGCCGGGAGCATACCGAGTTACGTCGTCCACCAGTACGCCCACGGTCGGATCGGCGTCAGGGCCATGCCCAGGTTGATGACCCAGAAGGGCAGCACGGGCGTGAGCCGGAGCATGAGCAGGGAGTACGCCCCGTGCCGGCGGAAGCCGTTCTCGACGCCCGCTAGCAGCCGGCCCATTCGTGGGGCGTTCAAGCGCCGCCCGGCGCACGGGGGCGGCGAACAGGTGGCGGACGCTGAACGTGGAGACCGTCGCCCCGAGTGTAGAGGCGAAGCTGACGACGAGGGTACCGTACCAGCGGCCGAACAGGAACCCGGCCAGGATCGAGAAGTAGATCGACACCGGGGCGGATACGGCGATGAGGACGACTTCCGCCGCGAAAAAAAATAGCCAGGGCGAGGTGCGTCCGGACGGCCACCCGCCACTCGGCCGCGTGGGCGATGATCGCGTCCTTGCCGGGGCCGGCCAAAAGGTAAGTGGCAACGGCGATAGTAAGACCGACGGCGAAGACGCGGGAGAGCCACGCCCGGCGAGCGGGTGGGTCGGGCGGAGGCGGGAGGGGGGAGGGGGTCGGCTGGCGTCATACCCGCATCATCCGGTCAAGCCGCGAGCGGGGGGCTCCCAAGGGCCGGCGTCGCAGCGGTTCGGCCCGTCGGGATCGGCCGGAACGCCTTGAGGACGAGTACCCGGCCCATCACCCGTTCGAGGGCGGCGAGAGGCAGGAGCCTCCACAGGTGGGGGAGTTCGGCCCGACGGAGGTGCCGCTTCAGCACCCGGTGGTCGGCGAAGTCGGCGAACAGTCGGCGGAGGTCGCGGGCGGACGTTTTGGCAGTGGTTGTGGGGTCGGGCGGCCGCCGCCAGAAGAGGTGTTGGAGCGGGAGGGTGAGGTCCTGCCAGTACCCGGCGTCGTAACGGGCCGGGAACAGGGCGATGACCTTGCCGCCGAATTTGAGTACGCGAAAAAGCCCCTCGACGGTTGCGGCCGGGTCGGCGGCCGGCTGGTGGAGCGCGTTCCAGACGACCACGTCGAACGCCCCGTCGGCGAATGGCAGGGCCGGACCGGCGGCGGGTACCACTTTCGCCTCCACCCCCATGCGGCGGAGGTTGGCGCGGACGAACTCGGGGTGGTCGGCCGGGCCGGCGGCGACCGTCACCTCGGTCCCCTGGCGGGCGAAGCGGCCGGCGTCCATTCCCAGTCCGGGGTTCAGCAAGAGGACGGACTCACCCGGGTGGCGGCCGAACTCCAAGGCGGCGTCGAGCCAGGCCCCGTGGCGGGCGTACCGGCGGCGTTCGATCTCGTCGAGCCACGCCGCCGAGAGCGGCTCCGGCCCCCGGGTCGGCCGGCGGCGGGCGGGCGCGCGGATCAGTTCCCGG
>JANPKP010000122.1:0-5885 GCA_031426095.1 Gemmataceae bacterium | reverse complement strand
GGCGTCGGTCGTCGCCATGAGCCACCTCGGGCGGCCCGAGAAGGCCGACGAGGCCGGCCGCAAGCTCCTGACGATGGACAAGGTCGCCGCCCGCTTCGGCGAGTTGCTCGGCAAGCCGGTGAAGAAGGCGGCCGACACGGTCGTGGGGCCGGCCGTCACCGCCGCCGTCCAGGCCATGAAGCCGGGCGACGTCGTGCTGCTGGAGAACCTCCGGTTCGACCCGCGGGAGAAGAAGAACGACGCCGAGTTCGCCGCCGCGGTCGCCGCCCTCGGCGACGCCTACGTGAACGACGCCTTCGGCACCTGCCACAACGACAAGGACGCCTCGATGGTGGCCGTGCCCGCCGCCCTCAAGGCGGCCGGCAAGCCGCGGGCCGTCGGCCTGCTCGTGGCCAAGGAACTCGACGTGATCGAGGGGCTGATGGGCCGGCCGAAGCGGCCGCTCCTCGGCGTCATGGGCGGGGCCAAGGTGTCCGACAAGATCGCCTTCATCCACGCCCTGCTGGCGAAGGTCGACCACCTCCTCATCGGCGGCAAGATGGGGTACACCTTCCTCAAGGCCCAGGGCGTCCCCGTCGGCGGCATGACCGTGCCCGACGAGGAGCTGGCGAACGCCAAGGCGCTCCTCCCGCACGTCGGCACCAAGATCACGCTCCCCGTCGACGCCCTGTGCGCCAGCTCGTCCGACCTCTCCGTTACGAAGGTCTTCGAGGGGCCGATCGACGACGGGTACGAGGGCGTGGACATCGGCCCCAAGACGCTCGCCCTGTACGCCGAGAAGGTGAAGGCGGCCGGCACGGTCATCTGGAACGGCCCGGTCGGCTGGTTCGAGCAGCCGGCGTTCAGCGGCGGCACCAGGGGCGTGGCCGAGGCGATGGCCGCCAGCCCGGCCGTCACGGTGGTCGGCGGCGGCGAGACGGCCGAGGCCGTCGAACAATTCGGGTACGACGGCAAGATGACGCACGTCTCGACCGGCGGCGGGGCGTTCCTGGCCTACGTCGAGGGGAAGAAGTTCGCGTCGCTGGCCCAGATCGACGACAACTGACCGCCCGCCCCGGGGTGGCCGGCCCGGGGCTCCGGCATTACTCTTGACTTCCGCCGCACGGCCGATCGACACACCTCGAGACGCCGGGGGCACGGAGTGAGCAGCATGGCGATCGGCGAGCGGCCGAAGCGAGGGGTTCCCGAGGGGCTCTGGCTCAAGTGCCCCGGGTGCGGGGCGTCCGTCTACAAGAAGGACGTGGCCGCCCGCCTCAACGTCTGCCCCGAGTGCGAGTACCACTTCACCGTCCCGGCCTTCGAGCGGGTCGCCCAACTGCTGGACGAGGGCGGGTTCGAGGAGTGGGACGCGGAGCTGAAGCCGTGCGACCCGCTCGGGTTCGTGGACCGCATCCCGTACGCCCAGCGGCTCGCCGAGGAGCAGGCCAAGACCGGGATGAACGACGCCGCCGTGACCGGCAAGGGGTTCATCCGCGGCCGGCCGGTGGTGCTCGGCATCACCGACTTCTCGTTCATGGCCGGGAGCATGGGGAGCGTGGTCGGCGAGAGGCTGACCCGGGCGGCCGAGCGGGCGACGGACCTGCGGCTGCCGCTCATCTTCGTGAGCGGGTCCGGCGGCGGGGCCCGGATGCAGGAGGGCATCCTGTCGCTCATGCAGATGGCGAAGGTGTCGGCCGCCCTGGCCCGGTACGAGTCGGCCGGCGGGTTCTACGTCTCCATCCTGACCAACCCGACGATGGGCGGGGTGGCCGCGAGCTGGGCCTTCCAGGGCGACGTGACGCTGGCCGAACCCGGCGCGATGGTCGGCTTCGCCGGCAAGCGGACGATCTGGAACACGGTCCGCATCGAGCTGCCGGCCGACTTCCAGACGAGCGAATTCCTCCTCAAGCACGGGTTCGTGGACCGCGTCGTGCCCCGCAAGGACTTGCGGACGGAAGTGGCCCGGCTGATCGACTACTGCCAGATTCAGGACAAGGGCGGTCTCGCGGGGGGTGGTTGAGGTGGTCGGGTCGGTGGGTGGTTATAATCACCGAAGCGAACACCCTGCGACCCGGCCTGTTCTCGTTCTTCACCACCCAACCACCTAACCTCCCGGGTGTCCCCGTGGGCTTCCTCGACTCCCTCAAAGGTCTGTTCGGCGGCGGCGGCAAGGGCGGCCTCGTCGATGTGGGCAAGCGGTTCGACCTCCGGGGGAAGACCGGGCAGGGGAGCATGTCGAAGGTCTACCAGGCCTACGACCGCGACCTCGGGCGGGTCGTCTGCCTCAAGCTCCTCGACAAGACGAAGACGGCCGCGTTCGAGGCGAAGTTCAAGAAACGGGGGCTCAAGAAGCCGTCCGAGGGGGCCATCTGCGCGGCCCTCAAGCACCCGAACGTCGTCACCACCTACGAGCACGGCAAGACGACGGCCGGCGAGCCGTACCTCGTGATGGAGTTCGTCCCCGGGCACGGGCTCAACTACCTCCTCGAGAACAAGAGCCCGAAGCTCGACGGCAAGCGGCTCGACATCCTCCTGCAACTGTGCGACGCGATCCAGTACATCCACGACCAGAAGTACCTCCACCGCGACCTCTGCCCGCGGAACGTCATGGTCGACCCCGAGGGGGTGGTGAAGCTCATCGACTTCGGGCTGACGATCCCGTACCTCCCGGCGTTCTGCCAGTCGGGCAACCGCACCGGCACCGTCGACTACATCCCGCCGGAGGTCATCAAGGGGTCCAAGACGGACCACCGGGTGGACGTCTTCTCGCTCGGCGTGACGGCGTACGAGGTGCTGGCCGGGGGGCTGCCGTGGGAGCGGTCGCCGTCGAGCGAGGACACGATCCGCCGGCACCTGAACACGCCCGCCCGCAACCCCAAGGAGCTGAACCCGAAGCTCGACGCCACCCTGTGCAAGGTGCTGACGAAGGCCGTCGAGCGCGACGCGAACGCCCGCTACCCCTCCGCCCGGGCGTTCAAGGAAGCGCTCGAGGGACTGCCGAAGAAGGATTTCTGATCGGCCGCTGGGCGATGTCCGAACTCGACATCGCCACGGAATTCCCGAACGCTCCCGCGTTACCGCAAAATTTGGGAAGGGATTCGCAACCCGTTCGCCGCCAACTCGTTCGGGAAGCACGAAGCGAAAAAAGCGGGAGAATCCGGTAACGCCCGCCTCACAGGAGTCGGGCCGCGGCCGCCACGGCCGCCGTCTCGACTCGCAAAATGCGCGGCCCCAAGCTCACCGCCGACCACCCGGCCGCCACCGCCGCTCCCAATTCCGCGGGCTCCCACCCGCCCTCCGGGCCGACCGCCAGCACCGCCCCGCCCCCGACGGCGAGCAGCGGCGCGGTCGTGCCCGTGGCCAGGATCAACCGAATAGTTGGAAGGTCGGTGCGGGCCAGGAACGCGGCCCACTTCGTGACGGGGTCGACCCGCATGAGCACGTTCCGCCCGCACTGCTTGCTGGCCTCGACCACCGCGTGCCGGAGGTTGTCGAGGCGGGCGTCCTTCGGGACAACGACCGTGCGGGCGGTTTCCAGCGGGGTGAAGCGGGTGACGCCCAGTTCGGTGAGCTTTTCGACGAGGTAGTCGCCGCGGTCCCCCTTGGGCATGGCGGCCGCGACTTCGAGCGAGAAGGGGCGTTCGCGTGCGGGGGACTCGACGGCCACCACCGTCAAGACGACCTGCTTCTTGCCGGCGGCCAGCACGTCGGCCGGGTACTCGTGGCCGTCGCCGTTGAACAGCACGACGCGGTCGCCGGGGGCGAACCGGCGGACGGCGGCGAGGTGGTGGGCCTCCGGGCCGGTGAGGGCGACCTCGCCGACCGCGAGCGGGCCGGGGTGGAAGAAGCGGTCGGCCATCGGGCACGTCTAACGGGGCGGCGGGCTCGCGGGGAGGGCGAGCCGAGGGGGCACGACGCGGAACGGGCGGTCACGCGGCGGCCGAGTTGCCGCGGCCGTCTACGCGGGCCCACTCGCCGTCCCGCCACTCGAAGGCGGCCTCGTCCCGCCCGCGCCAGGCGACGCAGTACGAGCCGGACACGCAGTTGACCGACCACCCGTGGCGGCGGAGCAGTTCGACGTTCGGCACGCTCGGCTTGGCGAGCAGGACGGGGGCGATGGGTTGCATGGCGGACCTCCCGAAGCGGTTGAGTGAGTCTCGGTCGGCGTCCTGCCGGGGTGTGGAGGCTACTACGCAAACGTAGAGCCAATTCCTGCGGCGGGCCGGGGCCGGCCGAAAATCACAGTCACACTTATCTCTTTCGAGCGCCCCGCTCACCGTGCCGAGCGAAAAGTGCGAGCGGGGCGTTTCAAAATGCCGACCGGCCCGCGAAGCCGGCACCCGCGCCCCGGCCCCGACAAGTGGCCCGGCAAGCTCGTCGGGCCGTGCCGGGGGTGCCGGCCACGCCCGGCCGTAAGCCGGTGTTCGATTTTGCGCCGCATTCCGCGCCACTCGCCCGCTGACACGCCCCCTCGGCCGGGTTACAGTGAACGGACCGCCCCCTTCACCCCCTCCCCCGGAGCCCCCGATGGCAACGCACCCCACCTCTTCCACGCGGCGAACCTTCCTCCAGACGAGTGCCGCGAGTGCCGCCCTCATGGCGCTGCCGGCGAGCGTCTACCGGGCCGCGTTCGGGGCCGATGCCGAGAAGCCGAGCGAGCGCGTCCGCATCGGCAGCATCGGCGTCGGCGGCATGGGCGGCGGCAACCTCGGCAAGCACCTCAAGAACGCGGTGGCCGTGTGCGACGTGGACAAGGGCCACCTCGCCGCCGCCGCCGACCGGGTGACGAAGGCCGGCAAGGCCCCGCTGGCGACCGGCGACTTCCGCCACGTCCTCGACAGCAAGGACGTGGACGCGGTGATCGTGAGCACGCCCGACCACTGGCACGCGGCCATCACCATCGCCGCCTGCCAGGCCGGGAAGGACGTGTATTGCGAGAAGCCGCTGACGCTGTTCGTGGCCGAGGGGCGGGCGATGGTGAACGCCGCCAGGGCGAACAAGCGGGTGGTGCAGACGGGGAGCATGCAGCGGTCGGCGAAGGAGTTCCGCCAGGCGTGCGAGCTGGTCCGCAACGGGGCGGTCGGCAAGCTGCACACGATCAAGGTCGGGCTGCCGGCCCCGAACTGGCAGAGCAAGGCGAAGGGGCCGGTGCCCGACGGCAAGCCGCCGGAAGGGCTCGACTACGGCATGTGGCTCGGGCCGGCCCCGGAGCGGCCGTACAACGCCAACCGCGTCCACTACCTGTTCCGCTTCTTCTGGGACTACAGCGGCGGCCAGCAGACGAACTTCGGGGCCCACGACCTGGACATCGCCCAGTGGGCCCTCGGCATGGACGACGGCGGGCCGGCGACGATCGAGGGCACCGCGACCTTCAACGCCAACGAGTGGTTCGAGACGCCGGAGACGGAGAAGCTGACGTACACCTACGCCAACGGCGTGAAGGTGGATTGCACGCTCGGCAAGAACGGCAACCCCGGCGGTTGCACCTTCGAGGGCGACAAGGGCTCGATCCACGTCCAGCGGGGGAAGATCAGCGCCACGCCGAAGGAACTGCTCGACACGCCGGCGGGGTCGGTGAAGCTGTACGTGAGCAACGACCACCACAAGGACTGGCTCGACTGCATCAAGACGCGGAAGAACCCGATCTGCGACGTGGAGGTCGGCCACCGCTCGGCGACCGTCTGCCACCTCGGCAACATCGCCCTCCGCACCGGCCGGAAGATCACCTGGGACGCGGCGAAGGAGCAGATCGTCGGCGACCCCGACGCGAACGCGTTGCTCACGCGGCCGTTTCGGGGGCCTGGGAAGCTGGATTTATCGGACACCGTAATGTGGTCATGTCGTCTGGTAACCACGTCGCCTCCCTTGGGCTCCGACTTTATGACCTGACGACTTGACGACGTGCC
>JANPKP010000121.1:0-15063 GCA_031426095.1 Gemmataceae bacterium | reverse complement strand
TCCGCCGGCGGCGCGGCGTCGGGGTGATCCGGCACACGAGCGAGGTGATCGTGTACCAGCAGCGGCGGAACGCCCAGGCCGCCAAGTCGCATAAGAAGCGGCGGAATGCCTGTGTGCCCTAAACCCGCGCTGTAGTGCTAGGCGTTTCGACCCAGACATTCGGACCCCCATACCCCGGGGTGCCGTCGGGCCGTCGTTATGCCATCACGTCGCGGCGTTATCCGCCGGGCGGGTGGCGGCTTGCTCGCGGTCGCGTTCGCTGAGCGTGGCGTAAGCGGCGAGCAGGTCGGCCGGCGTGGCGGCGAGGTGGCAAGGCACTCCGTTGCCGTGGGGGCAGGCGACGACGCCAACGGCGTTCAGGTCGTGCATGACGGTCTCGAACGTGCCGAGTAGGCGAACGTCCTCGCGAGTCCGCGCCAAGCTGGTGTGCCCGGCCGCGAGCAGGTGGCCGACGACGGTCCGCAGTACGCGGCGGTAAACCGTCTCCCGCGGGTTGGGCGATGCCGGGTCGGTGGGTAGTTGCAGCGGTGGTCGGGCCATGCGGGTTGCTCCTGTTGTGGCGGGCGGTAGTCCGTCGTGTCCGGGGTGGACGGGGTCAAACGTGCCTACCCCTTACACATGCACGATTCGTATACATCTACACTCAATATCAAGAATCAAAGAATGACCACGGACACCCTGGACACTCCATTGATTTCAAGGCTTCGGACCGTGGACGCGACCCCGGACGCGATGGCTTGGACCCCTGACGCGGTCAGGTGATGTCACCCGTTTCGAGGGCCGAGAGGATGCGAATCCCCCGGTAGCCCCGCGTCCGTCCGCCTTCGACGGTCAACCGGGCCGGCATGACCCCGGCCGCCGCTTCGCCCATCGACCGGACGGCGGTCATGATGTCGCGGATGGCGATCTCCTTTAGCCCCGCGTCCTTCTTCCCGCGGGACTCGCACCACCGCCGCCACTCGACGTACAGGCTGTCCGTCGTCGTCACGCACTCCGGGTCGTTGTTGATGTCGCACCGCTGGCGGATGAACGCGCCAGCCGGCGAAGCGAGGGCGTCCATCTGTTCGACCACTTCGGCCGACGACGCGGGAACGGTGAAGCGGCCGTTCCGCTTGAGCCGGACCCATCCGGCGATGGCCCACAGGAGGATCGACGGCAGTTCGGCCCGCAGCTTCTGTTCGAGGTTCGTATCCGGGGCGTGGCGGAACGACTTGGTCAGGGCGATCACGATGAAACGGTCGATGATCGCGGCGCTCGAATCGGCGAACCGCGGGGCTTCGTTCGTTAGCAGGACGAACCGGGTGAGGAGCTTCAGCGTGAGCGGCGGGAGATTCTTCCGATCCACAAGCTGAACGTCCTCCCCGCTGATGCTCAACAGCGGCTCGGTGACGGCCACCGAATCGACCCGGCCGGACAACCGGGCGTCGGGGATGAGGGCGACCGTCTTGCCGATGAAGTCTTGCAGCCCGAAGCGGTCGGCCAGGTTGGCGAGCCGCGGGGCGGTGATGTTCTCCGGGCCGATTAGTTCGCGGATGATTCGGGCGATGGTCCCCTTCCCGGCGCGGGGCGGGCCGACGAGCAGAAGGATTTTTTGCAAACTCGTGTCCGTCACCGCGAGGTAGCCGAACCACTCCTGTAGGCACGCCACGCTCGCCTGGTCGTCGGGCCACAGGTCATTGAGGAAGGCGAGCCACTTCACCGGCGGCGGGGCCGCGGGGTCGAAGTCGAACCGCACCCGGTTGAAGGTGAAGAACCGCGGGGTGGACGCGGTGAAGCTGCCCTCGCGGCCGGCGGCGAACGCGGGCAGGTGGACGATCCCGTTGCGGGCCGAAATGACTTCCGCCGGGTCCGGGCCGCTTCCGCCGATCCAGAACGGCGGCCGGGCGTCGGACGACAACCCGCACTCGCCCTTGAGGGCTTGCAGGACGTTCGCCACCACGCCCGTCGTCACCTTCTTCTTGACCGGCTCCTTCTTGGTGTCGCCTTTCTCGCGGTCGATGAGGTGCAACTTCAACTTGCCGTCGTGTAGCCGACGGAACTCGGCCTCGATGAAACCGCACGCCTCGTTGCGGATGTCGGCCTCGGATGTCCGGTCGTAAGCGCCGTTCCGCCAGACGCAGAACTCGCCGCACCAGTAGCGGAGCGTGAGCCCGTCCGGGTGCCGGTAGCGTTCGAGGAACAGGCCGGCCAGGCGGTGCGGGTCGTCGTCCTCGACACCCTGCCGCGGGCTCACGGAAGCCGGTGCCGTAGGGGTCGCCGGCGGGTCCATCAACGGGCACTGGCTGGCATCCGGCCTCGGTCCCTCCCCCTGGCCGACGATGTCCGACAGGTCGATGAACCGACGGGGGCCGGCCAGGGGAGCGGCTGACGGGGTGTACGACGACGCGAGCGGGGTTTCGAGTAGCCACCCACGCGCCTTGTCGAATCCGGGGCGTACAGCGTCGGCGCACTTGCGGCGTAGCTCGGCCTCGGACCACTGCGGTTCGCACCGCGGGTTGAAGTGGTCCGCGAGCAGGCGGTATCCGACTTCTTCGCCGAGGTCGAACCCCCAGACGACGCACCGGGCCGCCCACAGCGTGGCGGACGATCCCCGTTGTCCCTGGATCGCCGGCGGGAGCTTTGCGAGGTATTCGATAGCGCGAGATTCGGCGTCAGCCGTCGAACCGGGCGGGCGAGTCGAAGAGCCGGGTTGGCGTCGTTCCGTCTGCTCTGTTGGCAGGTGGCCGTCCGCCCTCAAGTCGTTGAGAGCCTTTTGCAGATACACCGGCATGGACGGGGGCGGTGGCGACGTGGGCGGCCACCCGCCCGGGTAGAGCGTGCCGAGCAGCTTCGCCACTTCGGGCGGGAGCGGCGTCGGCGACGAGTTGACAGCGGGCAAATCCGGGGGCATAGTTCGTTCGCTCAATGCTGTTGGTCGATGCTGCTGATTCCAGCGTCGGCTAGGAACCGCCCGGGAGTTGTGACCCGGGCGGTTCCGTTTTTGCGGTCACTCGTCGATGACGCGAAGAACGCTCTTCGTCCGCCGCTCGGCCTTCAACCGTTCGGCCCACTTCTCCAAGTCGGCGCGGCGATACCGCACCCCGATCCCCTCAACGGCGACCGGCTTCGGCAACTTGTCGGCCGAACGCAGCCGGAAGAACCCGGCCCGCGAGACGCCGGTGAACTGGATCGCTTCCGCCGTCGTGAGCAGCAACGGGGCGGGCCGACCCTGTACCCCGGCCGCCAGTGCATCGGCGACGACCGCGGCGACGAGCCGGCGGAAGTCCGCTTCGCCCATCAGCGACGGGATCGGTGGCGTGGTGTCAGCCGACATGGCTTACCTCGCGGCCGGCCGCCGGCTTGATGTGCCCCTGTTCGATCAGCCGTTGGCGGATGGCATCGACGCTGTCGGCCGGGTAGAAGCTGAACCGCCCGGCCTTGATGGCCTCCGGGAACAGGCCGGCCCCTTGAAGGCGGTTGAACTTCCACCAGGGCAGTCCTACCCGGGTCGCCATGTCACCGGGGAGCAAAGCGTTTTTCGGCATGGGTCTCGACCCTCCCGCGATTGGTAGCCCGATCAACGTCGGGCGTTGCGGTGTATATCTCGGGCGGGATTCGACTCCCCTTGAGTTGCCGCGCGGTAGGCGATACGCCGAAACGCGGAAGGGCACGCCAAACGATGGAAACGCGAAAGATGCCGCCTAACGCGACGTTGCAAAGTGTTTATTTCAATGTGTTTGCGACGCGCCGAATCCAGCATTCAAGATGTCAGGGCATCATCAGTGATGCAAGGTGTTCCGTCACGCTCACTTGCGGCGGCGGGCGTTAAAGTCGAACGCGATTTCGTGATTTATGAACGACAACCGCCGGGGGATCACCCCGGCGGCGTGTGACAACGTGATGTCGCGGGCGATCTACACCTTCCATGCCGCCCGCTCGCTTCCAGCATTCACTGCGACGACACGCCCGGCCTTCCACTCAACCACGAACGCCGCATACCGGGCGTCCGCTTCCGGCGTCCCGAACCGTCCGAGGTAGAGCGCCCGCCGGCGGCCGCGATCCTGCCACCTCACCAGCGCCAGCCCCCGAACGCTCCGCTCCAACTTCGGCGGGTGATACCAGGCCCGATGCCGGCGGTGCCGGTCGGTCGCCGTGGGCTTCCGCCGCCCGGACCGCGACAGTGCCCGGCGGACGGCGAGCCGAGCAGGCCGGCCGCCCCGTGGCGTCGTGACCGCCTCGGCAACGGTCCAGCCCGATAGGTCGATCCGCAGGCGCAGGGCGGCCGGCGACAGCTTCACCGCCCTGGCCCACGCCGCGAGCGGCTTCGTCTCGCCCGCGTGGGTGAGCATCCGCACCGGCTTCGTCTGCGGTCGCAACTCCGGGTCGGCCGGGTCGATCCAGGCGGGCCAGCGAAGGGACGGCGGGGCGACGACGCTAGGCATGGTCGGCACCGCCTTCCGTCGGCGGCGGGGGCATGTCGGCCGCGACTTCGTTCACGAACTCCGCGAGTTCGTCCTGTAGCGTCGAGAGCTTGCTGAACAGGGTCGTGAAGGCGTCGTTCCCCCACGCCCCGCAACACAGCGGGTCGGACTCGCCGGCGGCGTCGAGGATCGCCTGAACGGCTTCTTCCCGGTTGCCGTAAGTATGCTCGAAGAGCGCCACCAGATAGCGGAACCGGCGACCGGCTTCGAGCAGCCGGTGAGCGCTCGCGTTGAGCCCGCTCGATTGCAACGCCCGGCGTCGGCCCGCCATCCGGGCGACGGCTTCCCGCTCGGCCTCGGCGAACGAGTCGGGGCGAGAGCCGTCGAGCAGGGGCACGCGAACCACGTTCGGCCGGGTGATCGGCTCGGATGCGATGTCAACCATTGGCGGTGTCCTCCCCATCGAGCCCCGGGAGTAGCGTCAGCACGGCCGATCCGAGGATGCCGAGGAACATTTCGAGCGACCACTGAAACCCGGCAACGTCGCGGATCGCGTCGTCGAGCGTGCCCCGGAACGGCGTCGAGTCGCCGCGGGTGCGGCCGGTCGGATCGAGGGAGGCGAAGAAGGCATCGACCTCGGCATCGTCCACGTCCTCAACGAACGCCTCGATCCGGGCGAGCAGCGCCGCCGCGTCGTCGCGGATCGCCGCGAGCTTGCGGTTCCACGGCGAGTTGAGGAGCGCGAGGAACGACGACATTGGTAGGCCAGGGGAGCGGCGACGCTCGGCCCCGGACGTGGGGGGATCGGCCACCGCGGGATTGCTCCCGGGGGCGACGGCGGATAAGGTGGGCACTGGTTTCCTTGCTCCTTCGCGGGTGTGTGGGGACCATCGACCCGGCGGGAAGGTACGAGCTTCCGCCGGGTCACTTCGTTTCTTGGCTGATAGCCGTGTCAGGTAGCACAACATACCCGCTATCGGACCTGTGTCAAGCCGCACATTAGCCGAACCTCAAGTTCGACGCTGATTTCGCCGATGTACTTTGGTTGTGCTTCTTGACACGACGGCAACGCAACCCCTACGCTGAGAGGGTGTCCGATGTCCTCTGCAAAGTTGGAGGGGTCAGACTTGATTGCCGTACTCAAGAGAGCCGTCACTGACTCCGGTCTTTCGTTCAGCGAATTGGCCAAGCGGAGCGGCGTTGACCACAGCCAGATTTCGAGGTTCATGCGGGGCGAAAGGTTGCTCGCGCTCGACTCGGCGTCTCGCCTGCTGGACTCCCTTGGCTTTCAAATGGTCAGGCTTGATGAGTCGGCCGGTATAGCCGAGCCTGAGCCGCTCCCTACGCCGCGCATCGTCAGCAAGCGGAAGTAGCGTCAACGCACCTTCCGGCCGCCGCTCCCCCGCGTCATCATCCCCACACCCATCCGCCCGCCGTCGCCGGACCGCCCCGCCGCGGACCGCGACCCCCGCCCGGAGTTCGCCCCACATGGCCCACCTCGTGCGACCCTGGCAGGTCCGCTACGTCAACGACGCCGGCCGCCGCGTGCCCAAGTCCACGCCCGGCGCGAAGAAGGTCCGCGAACGCGCCGCGAAGTGGTACGGCCAGGGACTGCCCAACACACCGCCGGCGAAGCGCGTCCCCCTCGCTACCGACCGGGCGGCCGCTCAGCGGATGCTCGACGAGATGGTTCGCAAGCTCGAAAAGGGACACGCCGGGTTGCCCGACCGGGACGCCAGTCGCCGGCCGCTCTCCGAGTTCCTTGCCGAGTTGCAATCGGACCTGACGTTGGGGCTCGGGGGAAAGGGCGGGAAGCGTCGCCGCGTGCCGAGCGAGGATCAAGTGAAGCTCGTCATGCGGCGTCTCCGCAATCTCACAGACGGATGCGGCTTCGCCTGCCCCGCGGACCTGAACGCCGCGGCACCGGCCAGGCTGGCGAAGTACCTTCAGGCTCGCGTCGGCAAGTCGCGGAAGGAAGATGGGCTCTCCCCGCAAACGGCTGACTTCTACCTCGCGGCCGCCCGCCGGCTCGCGCGGTGGCTCTCCCGCCGCTCGCCCGTCCTGGCCGACCTGTTCGACGGCCTGCCCGGGTTCGACCCCAACAACGACCGCCGGCACGCCCGCCGGGAAATCTCCCCGGTCGAACTCGGCCGGCTGCTCGACACGACGCTGAACAGCACCCGCATTGCCCGCCGGCTGACGGGGCGGGATCGGTACTTCTTGTACCTCGTCGCGTTCTCGACGGGCTACCGGGCCGGGGAGTTGTCCAAGCTCCAACCGGAGAGCTTCGACCTCGACGCCGAGCCGCCGATGGTCACGCTCCCGGCCCGGTACGCCAAGAACAAGAAGGCGGCTCGGCAACCGCTCCCGCCGGGCGTGGCCGACCTGCTACGTGACTACCTGCAGTCGAAGCCGGCGGGTGAATCGGTGTGGCCGGGGACATGGAGCGTGAAGCCGGTGAAGCTGCTCCGCCGCGACCTGGCCGAAGCCGACGTGCCGTATGTGGTCGAGACGCCGGACGGGTTTCGGTACGCCGACTTCCACGCGCTGCGTCACTCCTACGTTTCCGCCCTGGCCGCGTCGGGGGTGAGTGGGAAGGAGCTACAAGAGTTGGCCAGGCACGGTGACTTGCGGTTGACCCTAGGCACCTACACCCACACGCGGGCGGGCGCGTTGGGCGATGCCGTCGCCCGGCTAGCGGTGCCCGGCCTGGTGGCGGTAAGCCCCTTCGCTACCATGTCGAGGCGGGAGCTAGAAGGGGCTCTCGCGGGGATGCTCGCCGCCTTCGCGTCGCTGCTCTCCCCACCCGCTCCGGTTGCACGCCCGGTTGCACGAACTCGGGCGACTTCGGGAGATAGCCGGGGACCGTCCGAGACTGGCAGGGGGTCGAAGGCTTCGGCATGAACTTCGCCGATGTGCTTGGAATCAAGGCAATTGATACCGCCGTGGACTCTCGGAGACTCCCCGGGATGATTAGGTCGGGCGGGAATCGAACCCGCGGTGCCCGGCTTATCAGACCGGGGCCTTACCACTTGGCGACCGACCTGCGATGACGTGACAGACGCCCCGCCCGCCGCCCGGGTTCACGGACCGCCCCATGTCGAGCCCCGAAGCCGCCACCTACACCGCCCGTTGGGTCTTCCCCGTCGCCGGCCCACCGCTCGAACGCGGGACCGTGACCGTCCGCGGCGACCGCATCGAAGCCGTGGAACCGCACAGCACCCGCACGCCTGACGCGGACCTCGGCAACGTTGCGATCATACCCGGCCTGGTGAACGCCCACACGCACCTCGACCTGAGCGGGGCCCGCTGTCTCATCCCGCCCACTGACCCGCACCACTTCACCGACTGGCTCCGCGGCGTCATCGCCTACCGCCGCTCGCGGACGCCGGAGCAGGTGGCGACCGACATCCGCGACGGGCTGGCCGAGTGCCTGCGGGCGGGGACGACGCTCGTCGGGGACATTACGGCCGGCGGGTCGAGTTGGTCGAGTGTGTCCAAAACCGATGTGCGGGCGGTCTTGTTTTGGGAGTTGATCGGTTTGGACCCGGCACGCTTCCAAGCCGCGGACGACGAGTGGGGTGCGAAAACGGATGTCGCTTGGGAGCCGGACTACACGACTGTGGTGTACCCCTCGACACGGACTTGCTGGTGGGGTTCTTCACCGCACGCCCCGTACAGCGCCAACCATGAGTTAAGCGTGGCGATGCTCGGCTGCATGGCGGGTGTGAAGGCCATTCATTTGGCCGAGTCGCCCGGCGAACTCGAATTGTTAGCCCATCGCACGGGGCCGTTCGTGCCCTTCCTCCGAGAACTCGGCCATTGGCGTCCCGAGTTGCTCACAGCGTCGATCGAGGACTTCCTGTTCAGCGCCCTCATGCTCCGCCCGCCACGTCCCCCGCGGCTCTACGTTCACTGCAACTATCTCCCGTCCGACACGGCCTTCCTACCCAATCAGTCCGTCGTCTACTGCCCCCGCACGCACGCCGCGTTCGGGCACCCGCCTCACCCGTTCCGCGACTTCCTCGCCCGCGGCGTCCGCGTCTGCCTCGGCACCGACAGCCTCGCGTCCAACCCCGACCTCGACATCCTCGCCGAGGCTCGCTTCGTCCGCTCCCGCTACCCCGACTTCCCCGGCGACACGCTCCTGGAAATGGTCACGCTCGCGGGGGCCGAAGCCCTCGGGTGGGCGGACGAGGTCGGCAGCCTGGAGGCGGGCAAGTCGGCCGACCTCGTCGCCGTGCCGCTGCCGGACCGCGACGCCGCCGACCCGCACGAGTTGCTGTTCGCCCCCGACGGTCCGGCGGGCGGGCGGCGGACGCTCTTCCGCGGGGCGTGGAGGGCCTGAAGCCCCGGCGGCCGGAGTCGAACCGACACCTCCCCGGTTTCAGCGGGGCGCTCGACCTGTGAGCTACACCGAGAATGTGCGAGTGCCGGCGGTGGGACTCGAACCCACACCTCTCTGCTGAAAAAGGCAGTGGCTCGACCGATATGAGCTTCGCCGGCGAGATTCGGGAGCCGGAGTCGAACCGGCATCGCCGCGTTCAAAGCGCGGGGTCCGACCGTTGGACGATCCCGAAGGGCGGACAGTAGCCGGGGCCGGAGTCGAACCGGCAGTCCGTGACGGAGTCGCGGTTTAAGCGCGAAGCGTTCACCGTTTCGCCACCCGGCCGCGTGAGATGTGAGGCCGCCACGCGCCCGGAGGTTCGCGCCGCGGGTCGCTTACCGACAGGCACGGTTGCCCGCAGGCGCCGGACGACGCCCGCCAGCCCGAGTCCGCCGGCGGCCAGCCCGAGCACGGTACCCGGCTCCGGGGTCGGGGTGAAGGTGAGTTGGAGGTTGCTGCCCCCCGTTCCGTTGTCCACGACGCTCAAGGAACTCACGGCGGCGGACGAGTTATCGAACTGCGTGAAGCTCCCGTTGCTCGACGTGAGCGTGTAAGCCCCACTGCTGTACGGGATGACTGTCCCGTTTGGCTGAGAAACGCCGTTGAGTTGGACGTTCTCGGCCAGGGCCAAGCTGGCGATCGTCACCGTGTACGTCGTCGGGGTGTCGGTGTTGAAGTAGATCGGGCTGGCGGCGTTGTTCACCAGATCGATGGTGAAGGTGCCGGTGCCGGTCGTACTCCCGGCCCCGCCCGAACCGCCGCCGAGGTTGAGGACGCCGTTCGTGCCGAGCGTGGCACCGGTCAGGGACAACACGCTGGCGGCGGAGGTGTTCGTGACCTCGGTCCTCAGGACGGCGTTGGCCGACGCGGTGCTGACCAGGGTTACGTTCCCGGTCGCGGTCAAGGTGCCGGCGGCCCCGGTCGTGCCGGCAGCCCCGCCGCGGATCGAACTGTCGGCCGCCACCCCGACCACCCCGGCCACCGTCCCGGCCCCACTCAGGGTTTGGCCGGCTGCCGTGCTGAACGCCCCACCGGCGGAGTTCACCCCGGTCGTCACTGACGCGACGTTGAACGTGGCCCCGCTCCCCACAACGATGAGCGGGCTCGCGGCGAGGCTCCCGGCCGAGCCGAGGGCGAAAACGCCGGTATTGATGTTCGTCGGCCCGGTGTAGGTGTTGGCCGCGGTCAGTGTCAGCGTGCCGGCCCCGGACTTGGTCAGTGCCAGGTTGTTCTCGTTCGCCCCGGGGCCGCCGAGGACGCCGCGGAAGGTATAGGCGTTGGTGTTGTTCACTATCAAGGTGGAGAGCGTGGCCGACCCGCCGACCACGGCGTTCGCGGTGGTGCCGGTGCCGGCGTCTTTCAGCCCGGTGACCGTCTGGTTGACCCCGGCCAGGGCGAGTTTGCCGCCCACCGTGGTCAGGCCGAGGTAGACGGCCGACCCGACCGGCAGGCGGTTGTTCCCCCCGGCCAGCACGAGCGTGCCGGCCTGGACGCTGGTGACCGCGACGTTCGTCCCGACCGTGCCGGTGAACGTGCTCGCCCCCGTCAGCGTCAGGGTGCCGGCCCCCAGTTTGTACAGCGCTCCGGTGTCGGTCCCGACGAACTGGCCGGTCAGGCCGACGGCATTGTTCGCCTGGCCGGTCCCCGAGATTACCCCGGCGACCGTCAGGCTGCTCCCGGCGTTCGTCGTGAATGAGATCCCGAACGAGCTGGTGGAAATGGCGACGGTCGAGTCGATCAGCGCACCGGTCACGTTCGCGCTCACCGCGATGTCCGACGAGTTCACGTCGAAGCCCCGGATGATCGGGGCCGCCCCGGTCGAGCCGTACGAGGTCACCGTCCCGTTGTTGGCCCCGAAGATCAACTGGAACGGGTCGGCTGTGAAGGTCGTGCCGCGGAGGATCGCGAGGTTGCCGCCGTTAAGGAGCAGGTTGCCGTGGCCGCTCAGCGTATAGCTGACGCCGAGGTTCAACTGCCCCCCCGTGACGGTGACGGAGTGGGTCGTCGTCGCCACCCCGCCGATGGCGTTCGCGTTGTTGACGACCACCGTGCCCGAGGCGACCGTCGTCCCGCCCGTGTAGCTATTCCCGCCCGACAGGGTCAGGGTGCCGGCCCCGATGTACGACAGGCTGCCCGTCCCAGAGATCACGTTCGACACGGCGACCGCATCGGACCGGTTGAACACCAGCGCGGCGTTGTTCGTGACCGCCCCGGTCCCGAGCGTCCCGGTCGTGCCCCCGGACCCCACCTGGAGGGTGCCGGCGGAGATCGTGGTGCCCCCGGAGTACCCGTTCGTCCCGTTGAGGATGAGCGTCCCGGTCCCGATCTTGACGAGCGACACCGCCCCGCCCCCGGTCGCTTGCGTGACGACCCCGTCGAACTGAGAAGACACATTCCCCAGCCCGACTGAGGCGGACGCGGCCGTCGTCGCCGTATTGGTCACCGTCCCCGCGCCGGAGAGTGCCCCGATCTGGACGCCCACGGTGCCGTTGAGGTCGACCGACGCCCCGGCCCCGACGGCGAGCGGCCCGGTCCCGAGGGCGAACGTGTTCCCGACTCGGACGACGCCGCCCGAGACGGTGGTACCGCCGGTGTACAGGTTGGCGGTGGAGATCAAGAGGGTGCCGGCCCCGGTCTTCGTCAGTGCCCCGGACCCGGCGAGACGGCCGCCGCCGGAGAAGGTGCAAGTGTTCGTCGTGTTCGCGACGGCGACGGCCGCCGGGGTGAGGGTGCCGGCGAGCGTGACCGTGGCGGCCGCGGACGGCTCGCCGAAGGTGACGGCGTCGCCGGCGTAAAAGAGCGAATCGACCGCCCCCGTCCAGCTCGCGGTGGTGCCGACGTCCCACGTGCCGGACCCGGTGCCGCCCGCCGGGTCCCAGGTCTTGACGTCGGCGGTGTAGGTCAGTGTGATCTTCTTGTTCGTCGTGTCGAGGGTCACCGCCGCCCCGCTGCGGTAGGCCGCGGTGGTGAGGTTGGCGGCGGTCGTCGGGGCCGTGGTCCCACTGTACTTCACGACATCCATCGTTACACCGGTGTTGCCGGCCGTGGGGGCGGCCCCCGCCCCGAGGACGGCCACCCCGGTCCCGACCGTCACGCCGGAGCCTGTGAGGGCGGACATCCCGCCGACAACCGTCGAGCCGGCGTTCAGAGTAATCGCCCCGGTCGTCGTACCCGTTCCGGTGAGGGTCGAACCGTTGGCCACGGTGACGGCCGACGCGAGGGAGGTGATCAGGTTGAGGGTGCCGGCCGTCACCGTGGTGGCCCCGGTGTACGTGGTGGCCCCACCGAAGGTGAGGGCGAGGCCGCCGTTGATCGACACCGACCCGGCCCCGCTGATGGCGTTCGAGACGGCGACCGTGCCGGTCCGGTTGAATGCCAGTACGCTGCCCGCGTTACCGAGGGTGACGGCCCCGGCCCCGAGCGTGCCGGTCGCCCCGCCGTTGCCGATTTGCAGGGTACCGACCGAGCTGGCCGTGGTCGCCCCGGCGTAAGTGTTGTTCCCGGCGAGGACGACGGTCCCCGACGACGTGCGCGCCACGCCGCCGGCCCCGCCGACCGGCCCGGCGAGGGTCAGAGTGAAGAACCCGCCGTCGAGCGTGAGTGTGACGCCCGAGTTGACGACGAACGTGTTGGCCAGGCTGCGGGCCCCGCTGCCGGCCGCGTTGCTCGTCGCAACCGTCGCGTTCCCGGAAACCGTCACCGTGCCGGTGCCGAACGCCGAATCGCTGACCGTCACTCGAACCGCGCCGGCCCCGACGTTGGTGCCGCCCGTGTAGGTGTTCGCTGCGTTGAGGACGAGCGTGCCGCTGTCGGTCTTGAGCAACACCCCCGTCGTGGTGGTGCTGGAAATGACCCCGGACAGGATCGTGGTGGCCGCCCCGTAGCCGCGGACCGTCCCGCCGTTCGCCCCGACGACGATGCTGTTGGTAAGGGTAATGTTGCGGTTAGCGTCGAGGAGGCCGCCGCCGTTGAGCGTGATCTGGTTGGCCCCGACCGCGTTCTGGTTGAAGACGTCGACCAGTCCGGCCGTGACGGTGATGCCACCGGTCAACCCGGTGTTGTTCCCACCGAGCTGCAAATACGACGAGTTGCCGCCGCCGCTGGCCGTGGTCCGGTCCCCGTTCGCCGCGATCGTCAGCCCGCCGGTGCCGGTCAGGGCGCTCGTAATCAGGTAGTTGCGGGCCGTGGTCGTGCCCGCGCCCGACGAGTCGATGACGCCCAGGGCCGACCCGTAGTTGATCGTGCCGCCGGCGAGCGTGAGGGTGGTCGTCTGGGCGGAGGTAAAGATGATCGACGTGGGGGCGACCGTCCCGCTCACGGTAATCGTGGTGTCGGTCGTGCCGGCGAAGAAGGCGGCGTTGGCGTCGGCCCACACGATGGAGGTTGTCGACGTGCCCGCCGTCGGACTGGCGGTGGTGGACCAGTTGTTGTCGGCCGGGAGCGACGACCACGTGTTCGTCGAGCCGTTCGTCTGCCAGTAGTAATTTGCGGCGTCCGCCGGGCGGGCGGTGGTCAGGCCGGCGACGACGAGAACGGCCGTCAACAGCCGGCGGGCCCGGCTGGTACGGAGTGACGGGGCGGTGCGAGTCATCGGCTCTCCGAAGAAATTCGACCGGGGGCCGCATCACCGCGGGAGAGCAGGCGTGTGACGCTCACCAGTGGTACGCGCCTTCAACCGCGGACCGGACGCGGGGGCGGGGGAATTTCGGGGAAAGGTTCGGGCGTGGCCCCGGGGGAGGGCGCGGCCGTGGTTTCGGGTCTGATGTGAAGCAGACGGGCGGCCGCTTTCCGGCCCCGCCTTCCCGGGGTGAGCGGGGGCGGGGAGCGTATCGGGTGGAAGGGCCTGGGGACCGGGAGAACGCGACGCTTCGATATCGAGAGAATCCGGGGACGGCCGCACGCCGTCAGACCGCCCCGGCGTTGCGGAGGAAATCCTGGACGGGCCGGCCGTTCACCTTTTGAAGCTTCGGCATCCGCCGCAGGAGTGGGCCGTCGCGGTCGGGGCGCTGGTCGGCACGCAGGTCGACGACGCCGGAGCCGGCCAGCGGCTCGAACGACGCGACCGGGCAACCGGCGCAGTCGAGGAGTTGCAGCCGGGGCATGGACCGCACCGGCCCGAGGTCGCGGACGGCCGTGCCGGCGATCAGGAGTTCCTTCAGGAGGTCGCCGGCGACGGGGGCGAGGGAGTCGAGCCCGGTGTGCGACAGGTTCAGGTGAAAGAGGCGGAGGCCGCGGAGCGGGGTGAAGTCGCGGAGGTCGGGGTTGTTGTGGGCGTCGAGAGACTTCAACCCCAAGCCGGCGAGCGGGCCGAGGCCGGTGAGCCGGCCGGTGCCCGTGGCGGCGAACACGCTCACCGCCTTCACGTCCGGCATCCCGCGGATCGGGCGGAGGTCGCGGACCACGTCCGACGGGACGGTGATCCGGATGACGGTTTCCGGCTCGATCCACCCTGTCGACTTCCGGGAGTCGTGGCCCGGGTTCAACTCCTCCAACTTCTGGGAGACCACGCGGAACTGCTCCTTCGGCGGCAGGTCGGCGGCGCGGCGGCACCAGAGGTCGTCCGGCGGACCGGCGGGGAACGGCAGGCGGTCGGCCGGCCACTCGTCCGACGGCGGGGCGGCGGCGACCGGCGCGACGGCCGACGGGGCGGGGTCGGCCCGCGGGCGGGTCACGAGGAGGGCGATCGCCGCGGCCATAACCGCCACTCCCGCGGCGGCCGTCCGCCATCGGCGGGTCGTGCGCGGGCCGGCGAGGCCGGCTTCCAGCTCGGCCAACTCCCGGGCCACGTCGCGGGCCGACGCCGGGCGGGCGGCCGGGTCGTCGGCCAGGAGGCGGCCCACGAGGGCGGCGAGGGCGGGCGGAACGGCCGGGTTGAAGTCGCGGACGAGGGCCGGGGCCGGGGCGTCGAACCCGGGACGGGTGCGGAGCCCGCGGCCGGGGAACGGGTGGTCGCCGGCGCACAGTTCGTACAGGACACAGCCGAGGGCGAACAGGTCGGACCGGACGCCGGGGGGGCCGCCGCGGAACAATTCGGGGGCCATGTACCCGGGGGTGCCGAGCAGGTTCGGGCCGTCGCCGGCGGCCGGCCCGCTGGACGCGACGAGGCCGAAGTCGATGAGCTTGACCCGGCCGACGGCCCCGAGCGGGGGGCGTTCGGCCGGGGGGGCGTACCGCCCCCCGGCCGGGGCTTCGAGCCCAAGGTTCGACGTCTTCACGTCCCGGTGTTTCAGTGCCCCCGCGGGGGCCGCCGCCCCCCCGGCGGCCGCCAGCCGGGCG
>JANPKP010000120.1:0-4851 GCA_031426095.1 Gemmataceae bacterium | reverse complement strand
GCTGCTCCCGATGATCGTGAGCCTGACCCTCGCCCGCGGGGCGGTCCGCATGGCCCGCCGGGACGTCATCGTCAAGCACCTCGCCGCGATCCAGAACCTGGGCAGCATGGACGTCCTCTGCACCGACAAGACCGGCACCCTGACGCGGGGGGAGGTGAGCCTCGCCCGGTGGGACGACGCGGCCGGCGCGCCGGCGGACCGGGTGTTGCTGCTCGCCCACCTGAACAGCCGGCACGAGACCGGGATCAAGAGCCCGCTCGACGCCGCGATTCTCACACACCCGGCCCCGGCCGGGGCCGACGGGTTCGTGAAACTGGACGAGGTGCCGTTCGACTTCGAGCGGCGCCGGTTGTCCGTCGTGGTACGCGGGCCGGCCGGCACGGTGCTGATCGCGAAGGGTGCTCCCGAAAGTGTCCTCGGGTGTTGCGCGGGCTTCGAGGACGGCCCCGACACCCGCCCGCTCGACGCGGCGGCCCGCGACCGCCTTTCGGAATACGTCCGGGGTCGGGGGGCGGACGGGTACCGTCTCCTCGGGGTCGCCTCCCGCACCGTCGAGCCGAAGGAGCGGTATGCCGCCGCGGACGAGGCGGGGCTGACGCTGGCCGGCTTCCTCTCGTTCACCGACCCGGTCCGGGAGGACGCGGCCGCCGCGGTCCGCGACCTGGCCGCGGACGGGGTCCGCCTGGTGATGATCAGCGGGGACGAAGAGCACGTCGCCCGCCGGGTCGCCGAACAGGTCGGCCTCGACGGTGTGCGGGTCGTGACGGGCAGCGAGCTGGATTCAATGACCGACCCGGCGCTGGGTGCGGTGGCCGAGCACGTCGCCGTGTTCGCCCGCACGTCGCCCGCCCAGAAGAACCGGATCCTCCTCGCGCTCAAGGCCCGCGGGCACGTGGTCGGGTTCCTCGGGGACGGGGTGAACGACGCCCCGTCGATCCACGCGGCCGACGTCGGCATCTCGGTCAGCTCGGCCGTGGACGTGGCGAAGGCAGCGGCCGAGGTCATCCTGCTGCGGCCGGGGCTGCGGGTGATCCACGACGGCGTCCTCGAGGGCCGCCGGGCGTTCGCCAACGTGACGAAGTACCTCCTGATGGGCACCAGCTCGAACTTCGGGAACATGCTCAGCATGGCCGGCGCGGTCGCGTTCCTGCCGTTCCTCCCCATGCTCCCCCTCCAGATCCTGCTCAACAACCTGCTCTACGACCTCGCCCAACTCCCGATCCCGACCGACCGGGTGGACGCGGGACTGGTGCGGAAGCCGCGGAAGTGGGACATCTCTGCGATCCGCAAGTTCATGCTCGTGGTCGGGCCGGTCAGCTCGGCCTTCGACCTCATCACGTTCGCCGGTCTGGTGTGGCTGTTCCACGCGTCCCCAACGGCCTTCCACACCGGGTGGTTCGTGGAGTCCTTGTTCACCCAGACGCTCGTGCTGCTGGTCCTCCGGACGGCCGGGAACCCGTTCCGCAGCCGGCCGAGCCCGTGGCTGCTCGGGACGGTGCTGGGGGTGTGTGGGTTGGGGGCCGCCCTGCCGTTCACGCCGGCCGCCGCGGCACTCGGGTTCGAGCCGCTCCCGACGGCGTTCGTCCCGTTCCTACTGGCGGTCGCGGTGGCGTACTTGGGCACCGTCGAGGTCGCCAAGCGGCGCTTCTTCCGCGCCGTAGACGCCGGCTGATTGAAGAGCCTTTACGCGGCGGGGACGGCATGGTCAGTTCCGTCCCTGAAGGCCGGCCGGTGTTGCAACCGCCACCGTCATGGTCGGGACGGTACTATGCTACCCGGCTGCTGAGACCAGGTTGAGAGCGGGGCCACGGTGGCCGCAAAACGAGGAATGTTGGGGAGACAGTCATGGCCCGATGTCAACGTTGCGGGGCGGCCCGCCTCGCCAATGTCCTCGCGCACTGCTCGGACATGTGCAGCGTGGATCTCGCCGGCCGGCACGAGCACGGGTACGTGCCGCGGGACTTGGGGATCGGCGGCGGGGACGACGTGCGACTCGCCTATTGCCTCGACTGCGGCCAGATCCAGGGCGTCTTTCCCGTCCCGCCGACCCGGATAGAAGAAGGCCACGGAGAATGAGTTCTCTGGCGGTACGAGTTCGGCCCCACCGCGACCCGGTTAAGCCGATCGGCGGGCGGAATCGACCCGTCCGAGACCTACCTCCTTCGCCGGTCGAAGGGGAAAAAGGTACTCGACGGGGAGGGTGATTCAGGTTGCGGCCCACGCGCCCCTCGTCGCCTCCCATTGTGGGCGTTCGATTGGTGACGCGACCTCATTGCTGTGCGGGCGGGAGCCGCCGAGGTCGCCTCGTTTGGCGCGATCCAGATCCGCCGACACGTCGGACGCAATTCCCGTGCGGGCGGGGTTACCTCGCCCAATCGACCGCCGATGCCGCGAGGAGTTGTTCCCACTTCCGAGGGTAATCGGTCAAGGCTTGCGTCGGTTTGGGTTCCGAAGTGAGCCGCCCCAGGAGGGCCCGCAACACGTCCGTGTCGGCAGGTTTGAACAGGTAATGAACGCCCCCCAATTCGCGGGCACGCGCCCGGTGGGCTTCGGTCGTGTACCCGCTCACCACGACGACCGGCGACCGCTCACGCCCGGGCAACTCGCGGAGGTGGGCGGCGAACGCGAAGCCGTCCATCGGGGCCATGCCGAGGTCCAGGAGGACGGCGGCCGGCCGGCGGAGGCGGGCGGCCGCGAGGGCCGAGGCCCCACAGTACCGTGCCGCAGCGTCGTACCCCCAGAGGCCGAGCAGGGCGGCCATGCTCTCGGCCGTGTCGGGCGAGTCGTCTACCACCAAGACGTGCGGTCGGGTACCGTCCACGTGATCCCTCCAAGGCCCTGAATGGGTCGGCTCTGGTGCCCGTCCTGGCTGTCACGGATCTGAATCTTCGTTGACGCCAAGTATGCGAGAAGTGCCGGGACGGTCGGACGGGGAAGCCGCCGAAACGGCTAGGGGAAGTGGGAGAAGTCGTGTCGGGGAAAACCCGGCCGCCGAAGGGATGAGCGGACGCCGGGGTCGGGGGCCGTCACCCGTCCTGGAGCCAGCCCTGCTGGACGGCGTACCGGACGAGGCCCGACCGGCTCTGGAGGCCGAGCTTCTCCATCGCCCGGGCGCGGTACGTCTCGACCGTCTTGATGCTGAGTTCGAGGCTCGCGGCGATCTCCTTGTTGCTATACCCGGCCGCGGTCTGCCGCACCACCTCGGCCTCCCGCTCGCTCAGCTCCCCGCCCGGCGTGACGCCGTTCGCCGGCTGCCGGACGAACCCGCCGACCACCTTACCGGCCATGTCCGGGTCGAGATAGACTTTGCCCGCGGCGACCACCCGGATCGCGTGGACCAGCTCCTCGGGGGCCGCCCGCTTGAGCACGTACCCGGCCGCCCCGGCCGCCAAGAGTTGGCGGATGTACCCCTTGTCCTCGTGGACGGTCAGGGCCAGCACCCGGACCGCCGGGCACTCCAGCTTCATGCGGGCGGTCGCCTGGGGCCCGGTCAGCCCGGGCATCGACACGTCCATGACGACCACGTCCGGCCGCAGCACGGCCACCTGCTCGCACGCGAGCAGCCCGTCGGCGGCCTCGCCGACGACGGTCATTCCCGGCTGGGCGTTGATCAGGGCCTTCAGCCCCTCGCGGACGACCGCGTGGTCGTCGGCCAGGAAAATCCGGTGCTCAGCCATCGCGGTCCCGTCCTTCCTCGACGGGGAGGGGGATGCGGGCGATCACGGTCGTGCCGCGGCCGGGGCCGGAATCGACCGCCAGCGTCCCCCCGACCAGGGCCACCCGCTCCCGCATGCCGAGTACGCCCAGCCGGCGGTGGGCGGCGACCGAATCGGCGTCGAACCCCCGCCCGTCGTCCTCGACCACGGCCGACACCTGGCCGGGCGACCGCCGGAGGACCACGCTGACCCGTCGGGCAGCGGCGTGCTTGAGGACGTTCGTCAGCGCCTCCTGGGTAACCCGGTACAGGGCCGTCTCGACCGCGGGCGGGAGCCGGTCCGCGTCCGGCCCCGGGCCTTGGAAATCGACCTCGACCCCCGACCGCTCCGCCCACCCCTCGGCGTAGTTGGCGAGGGCCGTGTGGAGGCCCAGGTCGTCCAGGGCCGTCGGCCGGAGTTCCAGGGCCAGGTGGTGGACCTGTCGGCCGATCCGGTCGGTCATGCCCTGCAACCCGTGCAGCCGGTCCCGCTCCGGGGACGGGTCCGGGGTCGCGTCCTTAACGACCTTCAGCCCGAGGCCGAGGGCTGTCAGGTACTGGCCCAACTCGTCGTGGAGTTCCCGGGCGATCCGCCGCCGCTCGGCCTCCTGGACGGTGGTCAGTTGCTGTTGCAGGTCGCGGCGGTCGGCCTCCGCGACCTCCCGCAGGGCGAACTGTGTCGTCAGCGTCCCGTTCGTATGGGCCAGTTCGGCCGTCCGCTCCGCCACCCGGGCCTCCAGCCCGGAGTGGGCCTCGCGGAGGGCGGCCTCGGCCCGCTTCCGGTTGGTGATGTCGCGGATGTTACACTGGATCACCCGGGCGTCGCCGACGGGGTACACGTTGCTGACGAATTCCACCGCGATGGCCCGGTCGTCGTGCGTCCGCAGCGGCAGGTCCTCGTACCGGATGTATTCCTTCTCCTGGAGCGTCCGGAACGCCATCTTGTTGGACTCGATGTCGCGGAACAGGCCGATCTCCCACAGCTCCTTCCCGACCAGTTGGTCCCGGGTGTACCCCAGCATGTCGGCGAGGAACGGGTTCGCGTCGAAGATCCGTCGGGAGTCCGGGTCCACGAGCAGGATGCCGTCCTGGGCCGTCTCGAACAGGCGGCGGTAACGGGTCTCGGAGTTGGCCACCGCCTCGGCCGCCCGCCGCCG
>JANPKP010000119.1:0-8891 GCA_031426095.1 Gemmataceae bacterium | reverse complement strand
GTTTGAAAACAATCCTCTGCTCTGATCCTCTGCATCCGCGTCCTGATCCGCGTCATCCGCGTGCCATCGCCTTGCATCATCCGTATCATCTCCCCGAAACGCCCCCCCCTCCCTGGAAAGGTCCGGTCCGATGCGGCACGTCTTGTCGGCGGTGGTGCAGAACCAGCCCGGGGTGTTGGCCCACATCGCGGGGATGCTCGCGTCCCGCGGGTTCAACATCGAGAGCCTCGCCGTCGGCGAGACCGAACACCACGAGATGTCCCGCATGACGTTCGTCGTCCACGGCGACGACAACGTCCTCGACCAGGTCCGCAAGCAACTCGACAAGATCGTGACCGTGGTCCGCGTCATCGACATCAGCAGCGAGAACTTCGTCGAGCGGGACCTGATGCTCCTCAAGGTCACGTGCCCGCCGGACAAGCGGGCCGAGATCGCCCTCTTGTGCGAGACGTTCCGCGGCCGGGTGGTGGACATCCAGCACGGCGACCTGATGATCGAGGTGAGCGGGACCGAGGGGAAGGTGGAAGCCTTCATCGAGATGATGCGGCCGTACGGCATCCTGGAGCTGGCCCGGACGGGGCGGATCGCCCTGGTCCGCGGCAACCCCCCGCGGAAGGACGACGAATGACCCCCGCCCCCGACAAGATCGTCCTCCCGACCCGCCGCCTCGCCCCGGCCCTGGTCGAGCTTCTGCGCGGCCTCAAGGTGGGCGACGCGATTCAGGTCGTTCAAACCGTCCGCGTCGGCTCCCGCACCTGGGAGGCGAAGGCGACCGGCACGTTCCGGGGGATCAACTACCTCGAAACCGGCATCACCACCGAGCGGGTGAAGGAGGACGACCTCGTCGTCCCGGTCGTGCGGTTCACGAAGCCGAACGGCGAGCTGTCGAGCATCACTCTCGACGAGAACACCAAGGTGACGCGGGGGTGAGTGCGGGCCACGGAGCGCCCCTCTTAGCCCCGTCCGGGGCTCAAGGGCGAGGCTCAGCCCCCGTTGAGCCCCCACACCAGCACGCCGAAGCCGTTGAGGTCGATGCCCTCGCCCCTCTCGCCGACGCCGCGGTCGAGGGGCTCGCCCGTCACTTCTGGACCTCGCACTTGGGCAGGGCCTTCTTGATGGCCGCGACCCCGGCGTCCGTGACCTTCGAGCCCGACAGGTAGAGGTTGCTCAAGTTCTTGAGGCCCGCCAACTCCTTGAGCCCGGCGTCGGTCACGGCGGTACTCGTCAGGTTCAGGTAGGTCAGCTTGTCGAACCCCGCCAGGTGCTTGAGGCCGGCGTCCGTCACGCCGGTCTTCCCCAGGGCTAGCCCCGACAGTTCCTTCAGGACAGCCAACTCTTTGACCCCGGCGTCCCCCACCTTGGTGTCGAAGAGGTGCACGCTGCGGAGGGTCGTGAGGGCCGCCACGTCCTTCATCCCGGCGTCCGTCACTTTCGTGCCGCTGAGATAGAGGTTGACGAGCTTGGCGTGCGTGGCGAGGGACTTGAGCCCCGCGTCCGACACGGGCGAGAAACTCAGGTCGAGGCTAATCAGGTTCTTGAACGGGGCCAGCCCCTTCAGGTCGGCGTCCGTCGCCTTCGTACCCCCCAGGCTCACGCTTTGGATCGGCTTGCCCGTCGCCCTCCCCTTGAGTCCTTCCACGAGCTTGACCGCGTCCGCCTCGGCGTCGGCGGCGGACGCGGCGGGGGTCGCAACGGGGCCCGTGAGGGCGGCGAGAAGGAGCAGGTGAGCGAGGCGAGTCATGGGGCCGCCCGGAAGGGGGGCGGCACGAGGCGGCCGCCCGTGGAAGGGGAACCGGGTGCGAGTTTACCCGATGCGGCTGACGACGGACACGAAGAAGTTCACTCCCCGTTGAGCCCCCACACCCGCACGCCGAAGCCGTTCAGGTCGATGTCCTCGCCCTTCTCGCTCTCGCCGACGCCGCCGCGGTCGAGGCTCAGCCGCACGAACGCCCAGAAGCTCGCCTTCTCGCCCTGCATGTCGTAGCCGGTCGAATCGACGTCCGTCTCGATCAGCCACCGCCACGCCCGCCGGTCGGTGCCGCCGTCGGACGCTTCTTCCTGCCAGCCCTTGAGCACCCGGGCAATGGAGACGACGGCGGCCTTCCAGGCCTTCGTCTCGGCGATGTGCAGCCGCAACTCGTCCGGGGCCGGTTCGAGGGTGGTGTTGGGCACGGCCTTGACGGCGTCGAACAGCTTGTGTTCGAGGGCCGTGCACCGCCACGGGGACCAGAGGTAAAACGTGACGCTGGGGGTCTCCATCCCCAGCCCGTAGAGTTCGACCCGCATCGCCCCCGCTCCCTTCGCCGGCTCCGTGCCGTGCCGCTAAAATGTCGTGTACCTCGAATGTAGCTCGCCCCGGCGGGCGGGGAAAGGCCGGCCGGCGGGCGAACCCGTTCCCGTCGCGCCGGCCGGAGCGGACGTGCCGACCCTGCCGGCTTCGCGGTCGAGCTCGGTGCCGGGAATCGGGGCGGAATCGGCGAACGCTCCCGCGTTACCGGTAAATGTGGGAGCGGTCTCCCGATCCCGTTCGCGGGTCAGCGGATCGGGCGGCCCCGATCGCGTTTTCGCGGTAAAATCGGGTAACGCTCACCCCGCACGGACGCCACCATGTCGCTGCCGACCGCCGTCGAGTACCCGGTCTTCGCCGTCGGCGACCTGCACGGCCGGGTCGAGTGGCTCGATAAGCTCGTCGCCCGCCTCCGCGACCTGCCCGAGTGGCCGGCCGCCCGCCTCGTCTTCCTCGGCGATTTCGTCGACCGCCACCCGAAGGTGAAGGAACTGGTGTCGCGGGTGATCGGGCTGATCGCCGAGAAGCCCGGCAGCAGCGCCGTGATGGGCAACCACGACCTCGCCCTGGTGAAGGCCGCCGCCCTCGACGGCGAGCCGGACTCGTACTGGGTTCAGCGGTACGCGGAAGCCTACGACCACGCCCCCACGTTCGAGAGCTACCTCGGCCGCACGCCCGACTACCACAGCAAGGCCGACTGGCGGGCCGACTTGGACGCCCTGCGGGACGCGATGCCGGAGGACCACCGGGCGTTCCTGGCCGGGCTGCCGTGGGGCGTGGAGGCGGGCGGGCACGCCTTCCTGCACTGCGGGCTTTCCCCGGAGTTGGTCGAGCCGGCGGCGGTGCAGTGGGAACTCGTGAAGCAACGGAAGTGGCACGGGTACGCCCACCCCCGCCTCGGCACCGTGTCGGCGGCCGAGTACAAGGCGGGCTACCCGGTGTGGCTCGGGGCGGACAAGAAGCTGTCGGCGAACCCGCTCCCGCTGCCGGGCAAGGTGCAGGTGACGGGGCACGCCCGGGTGCCGGCCCCGGACGCGACCGGGGTGCGAATCCGCATCGACACCAGCGGCGGCGTGAAGGAGCCGCTGACGGCGTGCGTGCTGCGCGGCCCGGACGAGCCGCCGGCGTTCGTGTCCAGCGACGGGTGAGGGCGGGGGCCGTATAACGAGTGCTCCCCCACGGAGTACCGGTTCTCATGGCCCGGGCGGTCCGGCCGCGGCTGGCGGCGATGATGTTCCTGCACTACTTCGTCATGGGGGCGTGGATCGTCACGCTGACGACGTACCTCCTCGCCCCGCCCGGCGAGGGGCTCCACTTCACCCCCACGCAGGTCGGCTGGATTTACTCGACGCTCGCCATCGGCGGGCTGATTTCCCCGCTCGTCGTCGGCCTGCTCGCCGACCGCTTCTTCCCGGCCGAGCGGGTCATGGCCGTGCTGAGCCTGGCCGGCGGCGGGCTATTGCTGATGGCCGCCGGGTGGTGCGCCGAGCGGGCCGCCGCGGTGGCCGCCGCCGTCGGGCCGGACGCCGCCCGGGCGGCCGCCGACGCCTCGTTCCCGCACCTCTTCTGGCTCATGCTCGCCTACGCCGTCTGCCTGCTCATGAACTCGACGCTGGCGAACGTGCTGGCCATGCGGAACCTCGACGACCCGCCCCACCAGTTCGGCGGCGTTCGGCTGTGGGGCACCATCGGGTGGCTCCTGGCCGGGTTCGCGGTCGGCCCGCTCATGCTCCCGCCGAGCCACCTGCCGCTCGTGCTGGCGGGGGCGGTGGCCGCGGTGCAGGGGGTGTACGCGGTGACGCTCCCGCACACCCCGCCGAAGGGCCGGGGGAGCCCGATCCTCGAAGTGGTCGGGCTGCCGGCGTTCAGCCTGTTCCGCCGCTTCTCGTTCGGCGTGTTCGTCGGCTGCCTGTTCGTGGCCACCGTGATGCAGCAGTTCTACGGCGTGTTCGCCCCGCCCTACCTGAAGGACATCGGCGTCCGACCGGCGGCCGCGTGGATGACGATCGCCCAGGCCGTCGAGGTCGGCTGCCTCCTGTTCATCCCGCAGGTCCGCCGGCGGCTGGGGCTCAAGGGCGTGATGCTCCTCGGGCTGGCGGCGTGGGCCGGGCGGAACGCGGCGTTCGTGTGGGGCGGGTGGTGGGTCGTCGTCCTCGTCGGCCTGCCGCTGCACGGGGCGAGCTACACCTTCTTCACCGTCGTCGGGTCGCTGTACATCGACCGGCTGGCCCCGCCACACCTGCGGGCCGGGGCGCAGGGGCTCATCACCCTCGTGTCGCTCGGGCCGGGGATGATGCTCGGGAACTGGGCCGCCGCGAACGTGGTCGAACACAACACGGCCGGGCTGGTCGTCGATTGGGGGAGCGTCTGGCTGGTGCCGCTGGTAGGGTGCGTGGCGGCATTCGCGGCGTTCGCGGTTCTCTTCCGGGCACCGCCGGAGGTCGAGCCGCGGGAGGACTTCCCCGCCCCGGAGGAACTGCCGACGGGGACGAGTGGCGTGCAACCATAGGAAATGCCCCGGGATGGCCTCCCGGGGCTTCGGGGGTGAGTCATGGCCCGCTTCTTCAAGTACAAGACCGCCGCCGACCTGCTCGCCGAGAACGCCCGGCTCGGGCTCGACCTGCGGCTGTCGGACGACCTCGCCCCGCTGTTCGAGCCGGCGGCCGTCGGCCCCCGCACGGCCGGCAACCGCTGGTGCATCCACCCGATGGAGGGGTGCGACGGCGAGCCCGACGGGACGCCCGGGGAACTCACCTTCCGCCGCTACGTCCGCTTCGGGGCCGGCGGGGCGAAGGTCATCTGGGGCGAGGCGTGCAGCGTCACCGACGACGGGCGGATGAACCCCCGGCAGATCGTCCTGAACGACCGCACCAAGCCCGCCTTTGCGAAGCTCGTGGCCGACTGCCGGGCCGCCCACCGCGGGGCGAACGGCGACGACGGCGACCTCCTGATCGGCCTGCAACTGACGCACTCGGGCCGGTACAGCTACAAGAAGCCGTTGGTCGCCTCGAACGACCCGCTCCTCCACGGCCGGTACAAGGTCACGGCCGACACGCCGCTCGCCACCGACGACGAGTTGAAGGCGCTGGTCGAACCCTACGTCGCCGCTGCAAAGCTCGCGGCCGACGTGGGGTTCGACTTCGTGGACGTGAAGCAGTGCCACAAGTACCTCCTGAGCGAACTGCTCGGGGCCCGCAACCGGCCCGGCCCCTACGGCGGCAGCTTCGAGAACCGCACCCGGCTTGCCCGCGAGATTTTCCAGGCCGTCAGGGCCGCGGTGCCGGGCGTCATCCTCGCCACGCGGATGAACGGGTTCGACGGCGTCCCGTTCCACAAGGGGGCGGACGGCGACGGCGAGCCGGACGGCTTCACCCTCCCCGTGGCCAACGGCTGGGGCATGAGCGAGGCCGACCCGCTGACGCCCGACCCGGCCGAGCCCATCCGCTGGGTGCGGGAGATGCGGCAACTCGGCGTGTCGCTCGTGAACATCGCCCTGGGGAACCCTTACGCCCAGCCGCACTTCGGCCGGCCGTTCGAGTACCCGCCGCCGGACGGGTACGAGTCGCCGGAGCACCCGCTCGTGGGCGTGGACCGGCACTTCAAGGTCGCCGGGGCCTTCCAGGCGGCGAACCCCGGCCTGCCGGTGGTCGGCACCGGGTACAGCTACCTGCAAGAGTTCCTACCCCAAGCCGGGGCGGCGAACGTGCGGGACGGGCGGATCACGTTCGTGGGGGTCGGCCGGGCGTCCTTGTCGCAGCCCGACTGGGTGCGGCAACTCCTGGCCCACGGCAAACTCGACCGCAAGCGGGTGTGCCGGACGTTCAGCTACTGCACGGCCATCATGCGGGCGAAGGACCACCCGCTCGGCCAGTTCCCGACCGGCTGCCCGCCGTTCGACAAGGAGGCCTACGGCGAGGTGTGGAAAGAGGTGCAGCAGTTGGGGGTGAAGAAGTAGGAGGTCCGACCGTCCCGGTATCGCAGCCCCGACCGGGGGATCACGGGGTGGCTGCCGGCCCGCCCCGCCGTCCGGCGTCGAGCGTGGAGAACGTTTCGGGCCGTGTCGGGGCCCCGAGGTCGGACGCCGTCAGGCCGCGGCCCGCCCCCGGGCCATCCCAAAGAGTTCCGTTAGCACGGCCCCCTTCATCTCCTCTTCGAGCCGACTCAGGGCGCGGGCCACGGTCGCCCCGTCGAGGACGCGGTGGTCGTACACCAGCCGCACGTCGATCCCCCCGTCGGCGGCGATCACGCCGTAGGTCAGCGTGGTGGTGAGCGGGGAGATGGGGTGCAACGATTCGGCCCCGAGCGACGAGTAGACGCTCAGCCCGAACGTGCCGAACTGACCGGCCCGCACCCGGGCGAGGTTTAGCCCCAGCCACATGGCCGCCCGCCGGACCGGGGTCGGCAGCGCGGCGAACCGGAGCATCTTGCGGAACGGCGTGATGTCGCCGAACGGGGCCTCGGCGAACGCCCGCACCCGGTCGTGGACCTCGGCCAGCGGCCGCCGGGCCGGGCTCCCGATCCGCCCGAAGAAGACGGCCGGCTCGCCGCCGTAGTCCCGCTCGACGGACACGCTCGCCACGCTCGTCGGGTACTCGACGAGGTGCGGCCACGGCAGCCGGACGTAGGCCCGGCGGAGGGCCGGGGTGTCGTCGGCCACGCGGGCGAACGCCTTCAGGAAGAGGGCCGGCCACCCCGGCCGGCCGGCCCCCGCCCGGGCCGCGGCCACGGCCGCCAGGTTCATCCGCCGCTGGACCGGGACGGACGGCACCCCCGCGGCGAAGTGCAGCATGTCCCCCATGAAGCGGCGGGGGCGGGACAGGGCGATCCAGTGGCTACGCACGGCGGTCCCCCTCACGCGCCCGGGTTCGTGGCCGAGAAGACGAACGCCTGGCGGCTGTAGCTGAGCCGGTGGTGGACCCCGGTCCACCCGGCGGCGGCGAGCTTGGCCGTCACCTCGGCGGCCGGGAGGTAGAGGAACCGCCCGGTCCGGGCTTCCCTCTTCAGCCACCCGCCGTACCGCATCATCCGCAGCGAGTTCTTCATGTGCCACAGGGGCCGCCGGGAGGCCAGCATGGTCGGCAGCGACCGCCAGGCGACGGCCGCCCACGACGGCTCCGGCACGTTCACCGAGAAGACGAACCGCCCGCCCGGCCGGAGTACCCGCCGGACCTCGGCCAGCAGCCGGTCGTAGGCGGCCGTCGTCCACGCCCCGGCGGCCGCGTCGTAGTGCTCGGCGTAGGAGATCGACAGCCCGGAGACGGCGTGGTCGAAGCCCCCGTCGGGGAGGACGCCGAGCCCGCCGCTGAAGTCGTGGCAGATGAACCGGACCCGGTCCCCCGGGGGCGGGGTGAGCGTCTCCCGGAGCCGCCGGTAGGCCGACTCGTTGGCCGCCGCGCAGTCCACCCCGACGACGGCCGCGACCCGCCCGCGGCTCCGCTCCCAGAGCCCGCGGGTCAGCCCGCCGCCCCCGCACCCGAGGTCGAGCCACCGCTCGCCCGCGGCCGGGGCGGCCCAGTCGAGGGTGTCGGCCGCCAGCCGCTTGTAGGGGGGGGCTTCCTGCTGACTCCAGAAGGCCTTGGCGCACTTGGCGTGCGGCCAGAAGTTCACCGCGACCGGTGCCGACATCGTTCGCCCTCCCTGGTTATCATCACCACTGATGGATCGGACCGGCCCGACGGCGTGGTGAATGGGAAGGCCGGCCCGGCCACAAAGTTCGGGGCCGCGGTGCGGGCGAGTCCGGCCCCGCGGGTTGTGCGGGCGGAGACCGGCCGGGCTTCGACGCCGCTCCCTTTCCCCCGCCGGAGCGGGGCTTACATTGCCACTGCGGCCGGCCCCGTCAAGAGGAACCGATCCCATGCGCGCGAACCCCGTCAAGCGTCTGCTCCGCGAAGGCAAGCCGGCCGTCGGCACCTGGCTGTCGCTCGGCAACATCCCGGCCGCCCGCTTCCTCGCCCGGGCCGGGTGGGACTGGCTCACGGTGGACGTGGAACACAGCCTCGTGAACGTCGAGACGACGACGCACATCCTCGGGGCCGTGGCCGACGCCGGGGGCGTGCCGCTGGCCCGGGTGCCGTCCAACCGGCACGACCACATCAAGCGTGTCCTCGACAACGGCGGGTACGGCGTGGTGGTGCCGATGGTGAACACCCGGGCCGAGGCGCAAGAAGCCGTGGCCGCCTGCCTCTACCCGCCGGCGGGGAACCGGAGCGTCGGCGGCAGCGTCCACGCCCTCAACTTCGCCGCCAGCCCGGCCGACTACTACGCCCGGGCCAACGACGAAATCCTGATCGTGCTCCAGTGCGAACACATCGACGCCGTTCGCACCTTCGACGCGGTCTATTCCGTCCCCGGGGTGGACGCCGTGTTCGTCGGCCCGAACGACCTGAAGGCGAGCATGCGGTCCCCCGACGGCAAGGAGCCGACGGCGGCCGCCTTCCAGCAGGCGCTGGCGGACATCCTCGCCGGGTGCAAGCGGCTCGGGGTGGCGGCCGGCATCCACACCTTCAGCGTGGACGAGGCGAAGGCGCGGATCGCCGAGGGGTGGCAGTTCGTGGCCGTGGGGAGCGAACTGAAGTTCATGGTGGACGGCTCGAAGGCCGTCCTC
>JANPKP010000118.1:0-6142 GCA_031426095.1 Gemmataceae bacterium | reverse complement strand
CCCAGAAGCCGCTCACCCAGACGATCTACGAGGCCCGCCGCCTGACCGAGGTCGCCCGCGACAAGAAGATCGTCACCCAGATGGGCATCCAGATCCACTCGCACGCGGTCCACAAGACGGTGGTGGCGATGGTGAAGGCCGGGGCCGTCGGCAAGGTGAAGGAGGTCCACAGCTGGAGCGGCAAGCAGTGGGGCGACACGAAGCCCCGGCCCGCCGGCACCGACCCCGTGCCCGCCGGCCTGAACTGGGACCAGTGGCTCGGGGGTGCGGCCGAGCGGCCGTACCTCAAGGGGTACTACCACCCCGGCAACTGGCGGAAGCGGCTCGACTTCGGCTGCGGCACGTTCGGCGACATGGGCTGCCACATCCTCGACCCGGTGTTCAACGCCCTCGGCGTCACCAACCCCCTTTCGGTCCGGTCCGAGCTGCCCGGCCCGAACGCCGACAGTTGGGCCCTCGACGCCCAAGTGAAGTACGTCTTCCCCGGCACGGCGGTCACGGCCGACACCGTCGCGGTCACGTGGTCGAACGGGTCGGCCCGCCCGCCCGCGGACGTTCAGAAGCTCATCTCCCCGCGGAAGCTCAGCGACCAGGGCTCGATCTACGTCGGCACCGCGGGCGTGCTCTACTCGCCGTACATCGCGGCCCCGGTGCTGCTCCCCGAGGAGAAGTTCAAGGACTACAAGGTGCCGGCCGTGCCGGGCGACAACCACTTCCTCCAGTACGTCGAGGCGGTCCGCGGGAACAGCACCACGTCGGCCCCGTTCTCGTACGCCGGCCCGCTCACCGAAATGGTCCTCCTCGGCTGTCTCGCCACCCGCTTCCCGCAGACCGACCTCTCGTGGGACGCGGCGAACATGAAGGTGACGAACCTGCCGGCGGCGAACGCCTTCGTGAGCCGGGCCTACCGCAAGGGGTGGGAGGTCGAAGGGCTGTAAGGCACCCGTAGGAAAGTGGTACGTTTAACGGTGCGACCTGCGGTCGCGCGAAAGCCAAAGTAGGTCGCACCGCCCACCGTACCGCGGCAGCCACCATGCGAATCGCGTTCATCACGGCCGGCGCGGCGGGCATGTTCTGCGGCAGTTGCATGCGCGACAACACGCTCGCCGCCGCCCTCATCAAGCGGGGCCACGACGCCCTCTTAATCCCCACCTACACGCCCATCCGCACCGACGAGGCGGACGTCAGCCAGCGGCGCGTCTTCTTCGGCGGGATCAACGTCTTCCTCCAGCAGAAGGCGTGGCTCTTCCGCCACACGCCCTGGCTCCTCGACCGCTTATTGGACTTCCCCCGCCTGCTCCGCTGGGTGTCGCGGTTCGCCCGCAACGTGAACTACAGCGACCTCGGCGACCTCACCATTTCCATGCTCGAAGGCCGCCACGGCAAGCAGCGGAAGGAACTCGCCAAGCTCACCGGCTGGCTCAAAAACGAGATCAAGCCCGACGTGGTGCTGCTGACGAACGCCCTCCTCTCCGGCCTCGTCCCCGAGATCAAGCGGGCGCTCGGCGTGCCCGTCCTCGTGACGCTGCAAGGCGACGACATCTTTCTCGACGTGCTGCCGAAGCCGGACCGCGAGAGGTGCGTCGAGCTGATCCGCGAGAACGGCCGGGCCGTCGACGGCTGGATCAGCACCAGCCGCTACAACGCCGACCACATGGCCGGGTACCTCGGCATCGACCGCGGGGCGGTTCACGTCGTCCACCCCGGGCTCAAGCTCGCCCCGCCGGCCGAGCCGCGGCCGGTGCGGGGCGGACCGCCGTACACGGTCGGCTACTTCGCCCGCATCTGCCCTGAGAAGGGCTTCCACAACGCCGTCGACGCGTTCATCCACCTCCGCCGCACGCCGGGGGCACCGCACGTCGAGTTTCGGGCGTCCGGCTGGCTCGGCGACAACAACCGCGTCTACTACGAGCGCGAGGTGGCGAAGCTCCGCGAGGCCGGGTTGCTCGACGGCTTTCACCACGTCGAGTGCCCGGACCACGCCTCGAAGATGGCCTTCTTTCGCTCCGTCGACGTACTCACGGTGCCGACCACGTACCGCGAGCCGAAGGGCCTGTACGTACTGGAGGCGTGGGAGAACGGCGTGCCCGTCGTGCTGCCCGAACACGGCTCGTTCCCCGAGTTGGTGGAGGCGACGGGGGCCGGCGTCCTCGTGCCTCCGAACGACGCGGCGGCGCTGGCGGACGCCCTGGGGCGGTTGTTGGAAGACGCCCCGGGCCGTGAGGCGATGGCCCGCCGGGGGTCGGACGCGGTGCGGGAGCGGTTCTCGGCCGACGCGATGGCGACTGCGACGGTGAAGGTGTTGGAGCGGTACGTCCGCTCGTGACGCGGCCCCTCCCCTACAATGGCCACATGCCCACGACATCCGCCACCACCCGCCGCGTCGAGTTCGGCGACACCGACATGGCCGGCATCATGTACACGGCCAACTTCTTCCGCTTCATGGAGGTGGCCGAGACGGACTTCCTCCACGCCCGCGGCCTGTCCGTGTCGTGGAACCGGGACGGCGTCCGCCACGGCTTCCCCCGCGTCTCCGTCTCCTGCGACTTCCAACGTCCGGCCCGCTTCGAGGACGTGTTGAGCATCGCCGTGACGGTCGAGAAGGTCGGCCGCAAGTCGGTGTCGTTCCGCTACGACTTCACCCACGACGGCACGCCGGTGGCCGTGGGGCGGACGACGGCCGTGTACTGCCGGGCGGACGCGGCCGACCACTTCGAGTCGGTGGAGATCCCCCCCGAGATGCGGGCCGCCCTCGAATCGTGAAGGCCCGATGGACCCCGAGCCGTACCTCACCCGCCTGACGAACCGCCTCCTCGGGGGCGTCGAACGCCTGCCCGCGGCGACGCGGCGGCGGCACGCCGACTACCTCCGGGCGGCCCAGAACCCCGACGGCGGGTGGAGCGGCCGCGACGGCGGCTCGGACCTCTACTACACCAGCTTCGCCCTCCGCTCCCTGGCCGTGCTGCAGGCCCTCGACCCCGACCTCTGCACCCGGGCCGGCGGCTTCCTCCGCGAGCGCATGACCGGGTCGGCCCAGGTGATCGACTTCTTCTCGCTTCTGGTGAGCGCCCACCTCGTGCCGGTCGGCGGCGGGCCAGACCCGTTCGCGGCCTCCCCGCCCGACTGGCGGGACCGCGTGGCCGCCACCCTCGCCACCTTCCGGGCCGCCGACGGCGGGTACGCCCGCTCCCCCGGCGGCCCCCACGGCAGCACGTACACCAGCTTCCTCGTCGCCCTCTGCCTCCAGATGCTCGGCCGGCCGGTGCCCGACCCCGAGCCGCTCGCCGCGTTCGTGCGCGGCCGGCGGCGCGAGGACGGCGGGTTCGCCGAGTTCTCGGTGGCGAAGCGCGGCCAGACGAACCTGACGGCCGCCGCCGTCGGCCTCCTCCAGATGCTCGACGCCCTCGACGCCGACACCCGCACGGCGGCCGCCGAGTTCCTCCGCGGCGTCGCCTCCCCCGACGAGGGCGGCTTCCAGGCCCACGGCCGCATCCCGTTCGCCGACCTGCTTTCGACCTTCACCGCGGCGTGGACTCTCGACCAACTCGGGGCCGCGGACGCCGTCGATTGGCCTAAGGTGAGGCAGTTTGCGGACGGGTGCGAGCGCCCCGAAGGCGGCTTCCGCGGGGCCGCCCTCGACGAGCAGGGCGACGTGGAATACTCGTTCTACGGCCTCGGAACCCTCGCACTCGCGGCGCTGACGACGTAGCAACGCCACCACCGTTTATCGCACCGACCAACGGCCGCGGAGAACCCGAAACAATGTCCCTCCTCGTCCGCGACCTCTCGAAAGACTACCCCACGCGGACCGGCCCACTGTCGATCCTCCGCGGCGTCGGCCTGTCGCTGGAGCGCGGCGAGGCGGCGGCCGTCATGGGCCCCTCCGGCTGCGGCAAGAGTACCTTCCTCCACGTCCTCGGAACCCTCGACCGGCCGACCGCCGGGACCGTCACCCTCGACGGCACCGACCCGTTCGCCCTTCCCGAGCCCGAACTGGCGGCGTTCCGCAACCGCCGCATCGGCTTCGTGTTCCAGGACCACCACCTCCTGCCCCAGTGCGGCGTCCTCGAAAACGTCCTGCTCCCGACCCTCGTGAGCCGCGACACGAAGCCGGCCGACACGGAGGCTTACGCCCGCACCCTGCTCGACCGCGTCGGCCTCGGCAAGCGGCTCGACCACCGCCCGGCCGAACTCTCCGGCGGCGAACGCCAGCGGGTGGCGGTCGCCCGGGCGCTCGTCCTGAAGCCGACGCTCCTGCTCGCCGACGAGCCGACCGGCAACCTCGACCGCACGAGCGCCGCGGCCGTGGGCGAACTCCTCCTCGAACTCCACCGCGAGGAGCGAACCATTCTCGTGGTCGTGACCCACGGCGCGGAATTGGCCCGCACCTTTCCCCGCCGCCTGGAGATGGACGACGGCCGGCTGCGGGACGCCGGTTGAGGCCGCGACAAAAGGCGACTCGTCAAGCGCCTTCGCCCGGCTTGTCGGCCCGCTCCCGATCTCCCAGGGGGGGCGGGAGCGGGAACGCGGAACCGACGCCCGGCCAATGGGATCGGTCAGAACGCGCCGTTTAAAAGCGGTAAAAAGCGGGAACGCCATGCTCACACTCGCCCGCCTCGTGGCCCGCAACCTCGCCTACCACCGGCGGGCGAACGTCGCCGTGCTGCTCGGGGTCGCGGTCGGGGCGGCCGTCCTCACCGGGTCGCTCCTCGTCGGCGACTCGCTCCGCGGCAGCCTCCGCGAGCGGGCCGAACGCCAGCTCAACGGCGTGGACGCGGCCGCCTTCTTCCCCCGCCCCGTCCGCAGTACCCTCGCCGACGGCCTGCCCGGGAAGACGGCCGCCGTGCTACTCCTCCCCGGCTCCGTGAGCGTGGCCGCCGCGGACGACGACCCGAACGCACCGTCCGTCGCCGGCGTCACCGTGCTGGGGGTCGATGGCCGCTTCCAACCCGAGGGCGTGCCCGCCGGCGCGGTCGATTGGGGGGGCGACGGCCACGCGGTGGTGCTGTCGGCCCGCGTCGCCGAAAAGCTTGGGATTCCGCCCACGGCGAAGGCCGACACCAAGCCGCCGTATCAGGTGCGGGTGCGAGTGGAGCGGGCGTCGGACCTCGCACGCTCCTCCGCGTTGGCGAAGCGGGCGAGCGGCGACGTGACCGCCGGTCGGCTCCTGACCGTGGCCGCCGTGCTGCCAGCGGAAAGCCCCGCGAACGACTTCAACCTCACCCCGTCGCCGGCCGCCGCGCTGAACGTCTTCGTGCCGATCGCCGCTCTCTCAGAGCTTGTGCGCAGCGACGCCAGCCGCGACACGACGCCGCTCGCCACCGCGTTTCTGTCGTCCGGGGCGTCCGCCGACGCGCTCACCACCGCTCTCTGCTCCAAGCTCGAAGCGGAGGATTACGGCGTGCGGCTGAGGGTGCCGCGTCGCAGGGGATACGTCAGCGTTGAGGCCGAGCAGATGGTCCTGCCGCCGGCCGTCGTCCGCGGCGTGCTGGACGCCGCGAAGGAACTCGGGCTGCGGGCCGAGCCGACGGTGGTCTACATCGCCGACACGCTCGCCCACGGCCCGGCGGGAGTCGCCTACCCCGTGGTCGCCGGCCTCGAACCGACGGCCGCCGCCCCGCTCGGGCCGTTCGGCAACACCGCACTGAAGGACGACGAAATCCTGCTCGTCGATTGGGACGGCTCGCCGCTCAAGGGCACGGCGGCCGGTACCCCCGTGAGCCTGTCGTACTTCAGCCCCGAGGTCGAAAAGGAAGCCGACCCGAAGCCGCGGGCGGTCACGCTCACGGTCCGCGGCTCGATCCCGCTCGCGGGGGCGGCGGCCAATCCCGACCTCACTCCGCCGGTGAAGGGGATGACCGACGAGCGCTCGAACCTCCGCGACTGGAACCGGCCGCCGATGCTCGACCAGAAGACCGTGCAGGCCCGCGTGCCCGACGGCAGCCCGCGGGCCAACTTCTGGAACGCCCACAAGGCGACGCCGATGGCGTATGTGAACCTCGCCACCGCCGAGCGCCTGTTCGGCAGCCGCTTCGGGGCGGTCACGTCCGTCCGCGTCGCCCCGGCCGCGGGCGAGACGCCGGACGCCGCCGCCGACCGCCTCCGGGCCGCCCTGCCGAGGCACCTCGACCCCGACGCCGCC
>JANPKP010000117.1:0-5536 GCA_031426095.1 Gemmataceae bacterium | reverse complement strand
GTGATCGCCATGTTGTCGAGCGGCATCTCGGGGTCGCGGAGGTAGTACCCGACCGCCCCGTTGTCCCACGCGTAGCCCTTCGCCGCGAGCAGCTCCCGCACGAACTGGTCGTACGGCTTGTTGGCCCGGAGGCTCTCCTTGAGGAACATCGCGTACGCCGCCGGGACGATGTTCGCCGTGTTCACGAAGTTCGACTTCAGTCGCAGGACGTCCGCCCAGTAGTTGAAAAAGTGGGAGACGTAGCTCTCCCGCCCCAGCAGGTCGGAGATCAGGGCGTCGCGCTTGTCGGGCCGGGTGGACTCGAGGAAGGCCGACGCCTCGACGGCGGTCGGGATGCGGCCGGCGAGGTCGAGGTAGACGCGGCGGACGAACGCCTCGTCGGTCGCCGGCTCGCCCGGCGGGACGCCGGCAGCCTTCCAGTGGGCGGCCAGGATGGCGTCGATCTCGGCGGCCGCCCGCCGCGTCGGGTCGGGGGCGGGCTCGGCGGCCGCCACGGCGGACAGGCTCACCCACGCCGCGAGAAGTCGGACCGTATTCATGACGAGTCGCCTGGTAGCAGGGGGGGTACGATGCCCTTACGCGAAGACGGCCGCGATCGGCTTGCCCTTGTCCGCGAGTTTGAAGGGCCGCCGTTCGGGCGACTTCACGACCTGATCGAGTGGCAGACCGAGGGCGTGGCCGATCGTCGCGTTGAAGTCTGGGACCGTCGCCTCGTCGGCCTCGACGGTTTCGCCCATCGCGTCGGTCGCCCCGTACGCGAACCCGCCCTTCACCCCGCCCCCGAACATCGCGGCCGAGAAGGCCTTCGGGTAGTGGTCGCGGCCGAGCGCCGCGTTGATCTTCGGCGACCGGCCGAACTCGGTCGCCACCACGACGAGGGTGTCCTTGAGCATGCCGCGGTCGTGCAGGTCCCCGACGAGCGTCGCGAGCCCGCGGTCGAGCTTCCCGCACAGGTCGGGGGTGGCGGTAAAGTTGTTCGCGTGCGTGTCCCACCCGTGCAGACTGACCTCGACGAACCGCACGCCGCTCTCGACCAGCCGCCGGGCCAGGAGGCAGCCCTGGCCGAACGGGTCCCGGCCGTAGGCGTCGCGGAGGGCGGCCGCCTCTCGCTCCAGGTCGAACGCGACGACGTCCTTGCTCGCCATCATGCGATACGCGCCGTCGTACGCGCTCGCGTGGGCGGCGACGCCCCGCTGCCGGCCGAACGCGCTCACGAACTCCGCGTCGAGTTCGCCGGCGAGGCCCACCCGCGCGTCCTGCTTGCCCGGCCCGACGCCCGGCTGCCGGCGGACGTCCCGCAGCCCATTCTCGGGGTTGTTCACGAACAGGGGGCCGTGCTCCGGCGGGAAGAAGCCGGCCCCGGGGTGCCGGCTGGCGTTGCCGACGTACACCGTGGCCGGCAGGGCCGGGTTGCCCGGCCCGCGGAAGTGCGACAGCCAGGCCCCCATCGACGGGTGGTTGATGGTGCCCCGCATCACGAAGCTGGTGTGCATGTAGTAGTTGCCCTGCTCGTGGGCGCCCTGGGTGGATGTCAGCGAGCGGACGACGGTGCCGCGGTGCATCTGCTTCGCCGTCCGCGGCAGGTACTCGCCGAGCCGGACGCCGGGGGCGGACGTGGCGATCGTCCTCGTCGGCCCGGCCACGGCACCCGCCTTCGGGTCCCACGTGTCCACGTGGCTCATGCCGCCGTCCATGTACAGGTAAATCACGTTACGGGCGGGCCCCGCGGCCTTCTCGTCCGCGGCGAGGGCCCCGCGGGCGAAGAAGTCCGGTAGCAGGCCGACGCCAAGGAGCGAGCCCGCCGCGGCGGCGAGCGCGCGGCGGCGGGTCGGTTCGTCGGACCGGAGGAGTCGCGGGTTCATGGGTTCCCTCGGGTGGGTGGCGAACGGCCGGTTGCGTCAGGGGGCCGGCGGGTCGGCGATCACCAGCCCGGCGTCGTCGAACAGTACGGAGCCCGCCCCGTGCGTGTGGGCGTGCAGGATCAGCTGGCACTGGACGCTCGTCGTGCCCGGCGGCGCGAACGCGGCGAGTCGGGCCGACTCGAACCGGCCCGGCGTCGCGTCCGCGTTGAGCAGGTGGCGCTTCACGAACCCGAACTCGCGGCCGTGCCCGTTCACGAAGGCGACCTTCAGCATGGCGAACTGTCCGGGGCGCAACACGTCGTCCGCGGGCGTGGCGGCCCAGACGGTGGCCACGACCAACTTCCCGGCGATGTCGCCGGTTGCGACCTTCTGCCGGCACTGCGGCCACTCGGCGTACCCGTGCGCGAACACCCGGACCGCGCCGCCGGAGCGACCGCGGGGGTCCGCGACGATGTTCGTCGCGGTGCCGCCCCAGGGGGCGGCACCGCCCCCGAGGTCGAAGCCGGGGTCACGCAGTCGGTTCGGCCCGGCCGGCGCTTCACCGCCCGCCCAGGGGGCGATCCGGTGTAACTCGGCGGTCTCGCCCGGCCCGAGCGGGCGGACGACGACGAGACCGTCCCCCCGCACGTCGGCGGCCTCGCCTTTTCGGAGCAGTTGTTGCCGCGCCGTGCCGACCCGCACCTCGCCGCTGAGCACCGCCACCCGGGCCGTGCGGTCGGCCCGGGCCTCGACGGCGAACTCCGTCCCGAGGTCGGTGACCTCCGTCACCGGCGTCTCGACCACGATCCGCGACTCGGGCGACGGGCACCGACAAAAGACCCGCCCCTCCTCGACGAACACCCGCTTCGGGGCCGGAAACCGCGCCGACGCCGGGGCGTGGAGCGCCACGGTCGCGCCGTCCGCCGTGAGGAACTCGGCCGTCCCGGATTCGAGGCGGATCGAGCCCTCCGGCAAGTGACCGCCATTGAGGGCGAGTTCGACGTTCGGATCGCCCCAAACCGCGTCGTGAGCCGCCACCAGCGTTGCGAACGGGGCGGGCGTTGCCGCGGGCGGCGGGTCCCGGCGCCACAACACCGCCGCGAGCGCCGCCGCGGCAACCGCCGCCGCGGCAACCGCCCCGACCGCCACCCGGCGGAACGGCCGGTGGGCGTGGGGCCAGGACGTCGATGCGGCGGCCAGCGCCGCGTCCACGGTCATGTACTCCAGGTAGGCCCGCCGCAGGCCGGCGTCGGCCCTCATCGCGGCGTTCAACTCCGCGACCTCGGCGGCCGTGGCGGCCCCGTCGGTGTACCGCCCGAGGAGCCCCAGGATGGCATCGTCGCGGCTCAATTCCGCCCCTCCCGTGCGAGTTCGCGGGTGACGCACTCGACGAGCGCCAGTCGGATCCGGTGCAGGATTTTGTAGAGCGACATCGGCGTCCGCCCGAGCCGCTCCGCCAAGTGGTCGATCCGGGTGCCGTGCTGGTAAACGGACGCGACGAGGACCCGCTGCGACTCGGGGAGCCGTTGCAGGCAGCGGTCCATCAACTCCCGCCGCTGCTCGGCCGCGTCCGCCGCCTCTTCCGCCTCCGCGGCGAGCAGCGCGAGGACGTCGTCGTCGAACGTGTGCCGGTCCCGCGTCCGGTCCCTCCGGTAGGCCAGCGCTTCCATCCGGGCGACGCCGAACGCCCACCGGCGGAAGTCCGCGGGTGACGCGAGGTCGCCGAACTTCCGCCACAGAACGGCCGCGACTTCCTGCATGACGTCGAGCGTGTCCTCCCGGGTGGGGATGAGCGACCGCACGAAGCCGCGGAGGGCCGGTTCGTGTTGCACGAACAGGCGGAGGAATCGGTCGTGGTGTTCCTGCTCCCGGGGTGTCATTACGATCACTCTCCGCGACGGCAGGGCGTTTGCCACGGAAAAATGCAAACCGCGCCGGATGGAGATTGCCGCTGCGAATGTTGCGGCGGCTTCGGGCCGCGGGAGAGCGGGTTCGTGGACGTGGCGGTTCTCCTTCGGCCAACGCTGTCGGGCTGGGGAGGGCCATATCCTTGACGATTTGGGCGAGTCTCCCGCGTTACCGTGTCGGGCGGGAGCGGGTTCCCGATGTCGTTGGGGCGTCGGCGGATCGGGAAAGCCCACCCTCTTTGAGGCGGTAGAATCCGGTAACGGGCCGGTCACTCCGCGAACTTGTAGAGGTTGCCGGCGGTGCGGACGAACAAGGCGTCGCCGGCCGGGGCGGGGGTGGCCAGCACGCGCTCCGCGAGCTTGGTGGTCGCCACCGGTTCGTAGGCCGGCCCCGGGCGGAAGACGGTCGCCGCCCCGGCCTCACTGAACAGGTAGACGTGCCCGACGGCGGACACCGGGGAGGCGGTGAACTCCCCGCCGAGCCGCTCGGCCCACCGCACGCCGCCGGTCTTGGCGTCCAGGCAGCTCAGCACGCCGGCGTCGGAGACGAGGTAGAGGGCGTCGCCGACGAAGAGCGGGGTGGGGTTTGCCGGCACGTTCCTTTTTGCCGTCCAGGCGACGTGGGTGTCGGTCACGTCCCCCGTTCCGTCCGGCCGGATCGCCAGCAGTATCGGACTATCGTACCCGGTGACGACGTACACCAGCCCGTCGCCGGCGACCGGCCGGGGCACCTGGGAGTAGCCCTTGTACCGCACCCGCCAAACCTCCCGGCCGTCGGCCGGGTCGAGGCCCTGAACCACGTCACTCCCGGCAGACACCACGAGCGTACGGCCGTTCACAGCCAGCGGCGTCGGGGTGCCGAACGAGAACCCCTTGGCCGCCCGAGCATCCCGCGGGGTCACCCACGCCACCTTGCCGGTCGCGGCGTCGAGCCCGACCACCTCCCGGCGGTCGTTCCCGTCGATGGAGAAGACGAGCTTGTCGCCGACGAGGACGGGCGACCCGCCGGCCCCGTGTTGGGAGTCGTAAGTGAGGTCGCGGTTGGCCCAGACGCGCGACCCGTCCTTTGTGCTCAGTCGGGCGGTGCCGGCCGGCCCGAAGTGGACGTACACGGCGTCCCCGCTGACGAACGGCGTGGGACTGGCGTGCCCGCCCTTCGGGTGCGGTCGGTCGGCCCCGGCCTGCCGGGCGAGAGCCTCGACGTTCCACGCCACCTTGCCCGTCGCCACATCGAGGGCGACGGCCCGCAGCGAAAGGCCCCCCGCCCCGCCACCGGCCGGCACCGCCGTCGTCAGATATACCCGCCCGCCGGCTAGCACCGGGGACGACCACCCGGCCCCGGCGACCGGCACCTTCCAGGCGATGTGGGCGTCGGGACCGACGGCGACGGGCGGCGAGCCGTGTTCGGCGACCCCACGTCCGCCCGGGCCGCGGAACTCGTTCCAGTCAGGGGCCATGAGCCAGGGCAAGGCGGTGAGCACGACAATAAGTGGAATGGGGCGTCCCATGAGGGGAACTCCTTAGCGGCGGTCGGCGGACGGGGTGGCCCGGCGGCGCTCGGCCGGGAGGCGTCCCGCTCCGAGCGGGGGTGGTAGCGGGAAGTGAGAGTGGGACCGTCGTCGGTCGCGACACAGAGATATGCGAACGCCGTGCCCGGGCTGCCGCCGTGGCAACTTAGTGCAGGCTCACGGCTGAGGATTCGGTAATGCGGGGTGGGTCGGACAGCCGTAGTAGTCGCACACCCGCTGCCGCAACTCCTCGGCCGTGAGCTTCCGGTCCGGTTCGGCC
>JANPKP010000116.1:0-2916 GCA_031426095.1 Gemmataceae bacterium | reverse complement strand
GCCGGGCGACGACGAGTTGGGCCTGGTGGATGCCCTTGAGCCCGCCCAGCTCGGCGGCGATAACGGGCGGGGCCGCCGAGGTTCGGCGGCCGCGGCTTCGCTCCACCCATTCAGTACGTCGCCCGCCCGCCGCTGATGTCGTAGCACTGCCCCGTCGTGAAGCTGCACTCGCTGCTCGACAGGAAGTGGATCAGGGCCGCCACCTCCTCCGGCTTGCCGGTGCGGCCGAGGGGAATCTTCGACAGCATCATGTTCACCTGGGCCTGGTCGAGCTGGTCGAGGATCGGCGTCTGGATGACGGCCGGTGAGATCGAGTTGACGCAGATGTCGCCTTTGCCCACCAACTCTTTCGAGAGCGATTTGGTGAGGGTGATGACGGCCGCCTTGCTCGCGGAATAGGGGGCCATCTTCGGGTTCCCCTCCTTGCCGGCAATGGACGCCACGTTCACGATCCGGCCGTACTTCCGCTCGATCATCCCGGGCAGGACGGCTTTGCAGCAGAGGGCCAGCCCGACCACGTTGATGCCCATCACGAACTCCCAGTCCTCGCGGACGAGTTCCCAGATGGGGAGGTCGCGGCCCTTGCGGCTGGCCACCCCGGCGTTGTTCACCAGCACGTCCACCGGGCCGATCTCGCCGAACACCCTCTCCAGGTCCGCCTCTTTGGTCAGGTCGCCGACGAGCGGGATGCCGCCGACCTCGGTCGCCACCCGGCGGGCGTTCTCCGCGGACATGTCGAACACGCCGACCTTCGCCCCGGCCCCGGCCAGCCGCCGGCAGACGGCCTCGCCGATCCCCTGGCCGCCGCCGGTCACGACCGCCACCTTGCCGTCCAGCCGGAAGAAGTTCGCCGACATGCGTCTGTCCTTGGGGGAGGGAACGCCCTGGGTGGGGCGCGGGGTGTGGGTTCACCGGCCAGCGGCCGACATCGGTTACGTTAAGCCGGGCCTGCGGCGGCGGCCAACCCGAACCCCCGATTCCTCGGCCGGTTGTGACGGCGGCCCGGCAATTTTGCCGGCCCCGTTCGCCCCCGCCGGAATTGCCGTGATTCCCGCCGGCGGGAGAATACAACGACCGAGCCACTTCGACCGCCCGGCACTCCCTGCCCGGCGTCGGACCTCGTAGGGGTCATTGCGAATGAAAGCCACCCGGGCGGGCGACGGCGAGCGGTCGCTGGCCGTGTTCATCGACTTCGAGAACGTCGGCCTCGGGTTCGGCGGCCGGCGGGACCGCTTCGAGATCGGCAAGGTCCTGGAGCGGATCGTCGAGAAGGGCAAGATCGTCACCAAGAAGGCTTACGCCGACTGGAGCCGGTTCGGCGAATACACCCGCCCGCTCCACGAGTCGGCCATCGAACTGATCGAAATCCCCCGCCGGGCCCAGACCGGAAAGAACTCGGCCGACATTCGCCTCGTGGTGGACGCCATCGACCTGGCGTACTCCAAGGACCACATCGACACTTTCGTGATCGTGTCGGGCGACAGCGACTTCTCGCAGATCGTGTCCAAGCTCAAGGAGCTCGGCAAGCACGTCATCGGCATCGGCCTCGCGGACGCCACGTCCGTGCTCCTGCGGGACAACTGCGACGAGTTCATCTACTACGAGGACCTCGGCCGGGCCGCCCCGGTGATGATCTCGCGGCAGGCGAACGACGACATCCCCGAGAACAAGCGGAAGGTGTTCGAACTGATCCTCGAAACCCTCCTCGCCCTGCGGCGGGAGAACAAGGACATCCTTTACTCGTCGATGCTGAAGGACACAATCAAGCGGAAGAAGCCGTCGTTCAACGAGGGGTATTACGGCTACCGGACGTTCAGTGAGCTGCTGGAGGACGCCCAGAAGGAAGGCATCCTCGAACTGGAGAAGCACAAGACGAGCGGCATGTACGTCGTCACCCGCTTCGGCCCCGAGCTGAAGGCCGGCGGCCCGCCCGCGATCGGGACCAACGCGACGGGCGGGGGCGAGCCGGCGGACGACAGGCGCCCGCCCACCCGGCGACGGGGCGGCGGCCGGGGGCGTTCGGACGAAGGCGCTCCGGCCCCCGAGCCTCGCCTCGCTGAAGCCCCCGTTGTGCCGCGTGCCGCCGAGCCGCCGGTGCGGCCGCGTGTGGTCGAACTGCCACCCAGGCCCGCCGCGGCTATGGAACCACCGCCGAAGCCCCGCGTCGTTCCCCCGCGGCCGGTGCCAACGCCGCCGGTCGAGAGCGAAGCCCCGCCGTCGGGCGCGGACCGCCCGCTCGGCCGCGCCCTGATGGACGAGTTGGACGACGACACGCTGGACGAGGTACCGAGCTACCGGCCCCGCAAGACGGCCGCGCCCGCTGCCAAGGCGGAACCGGTGCCCCGCCCCGCGACTCCGGTGAAGGCCGCGGCTCCGACCGCGACGACCCCGCCGCCCGCCCGCCAGCCCCGCACGAAAGCGGAGCCGAAGCCCGAAGCCGAGGCGAAGGCGGAACGCCCCGCGAAACCCGCCCCCGCCCGCCGGCCGGCCGAGCCACGCAAGCCGGCGGCCCCCGCAATCGCACCCGCGAAGACGGCATCACGGCCGTCCGACGACGAGGGCGGCGACTTCGGGGCGGGTTTGGACGTTTAACTCGCTCCCACTCCCCGCCTCGACCTCCCTCGCAACGCGTTCCCGCCCCCGCCCGAGGGGGCCGGGAACGCGGTTACTTTAAACCGTCGCCCGCCCCGATTTCGATTCGCGGCAAGTGCCCCTCCGGGCGGCGGCCACTCCTCGTTTCCGAACTATCCCACGGCGGGGACGTTCCATACAACGCGGCGTAAGTCTGCCGCGCCCGCCCCGGAGCTTTTACCGTGCCGCTGCTCTTCGCCGTCACGCTGTTCTTCAGCGCGTCGCTCTTGTTCATGGTGCAGCCGATGGTGGCCCGGATGGTGCTGCCGCTGCTCGGCGGCAGCC
>JANPKP010000115.1:0-5662 GCA_031426095.1 Gemmataceae bacterium | reverse complement strand
GGACACGAGACAGGAGACACGGGAAAGAACGGACTCGCTCGGCCCGCCGCGTGTAGGATCGGTCCCGTGTCCCGTGTCCCGTGTCCCGTGTCCCGTGTCCCGTGTCCCGTGTCCCGTGTCCCGTCTCCCGTGTCCCCTGTTCGCCTTGCCCGCCTGGGGAGTCTGGGGTATCACGCCGGCCGCCGCGGTTCCGTCAACGCGAGGTCGAAGGCATGAACGGGTCGTCCGGGTCCGGGCGGTGGGTCGATGCCCTTTGGTTGGTCGCCTTCGGGGTGGTGTCGTCCGTCTGGTGCGTCACGTCGGCCGCCCGGGTCGGCCCGACGTTCGACGAGCCGCACCACCTCAACGGCGGGCTCGTCGGCTGGCGGACCGGGTGCAACAAGATTCTCATGAAGGCCGGCTGCATGCCCCTGCCGGTGGACGTGCAGACTCTCCCCATTTACGTCTGGGAGCGGGTCCGCGGCGTGCCGTTCGACCAGGTCGGCGACATGGAGACGATCCTCCCCGTCGCCCGGGCGGCGAACCTCGCCTTCTGGTGGCTCTTGCTCGTCTACGCGATGAAGCTGGGGCGGACGTTCGGCGGCCGCTGGGGCGGGCGGCTGGCGGTCGCCCTGGCCGCGATCGACCCCAACTTCCTCGGCCACGCCGCGCTCGCCACCACGGACATTTCCGTCGTCGCCTGCGTGCTGGCGTTCGTCTACCACTTCCACCACGGGCGGGACGGCGGGCCGGTGCGTCGAGTGCTGGTGCCCGGAGTCTGGTTCGGGCTGGCGACGATTGCGAAGGTGTCCGGCATGATCTTCGGCGTGCAGGCCATGCTCGCCCTCGGACTGCTGCACCTGGCCCGCACGGGCGTCCTCGCACCGCCCGCCGACGCGACCGCCCGCGGCACCCTCGCCCACCTGTGGGCCGTCACGTTCGGGCTCCGCAAGGACATCGTCGCCGTCGGCCTCCTCGGCATGGTGGTGGTGTTCGGCTACTGCGGGAGCGACTGGCAGCCGGAGCCGACGTTCGTGAAGTGGGCCGACAAGCTGCCCGACGGCACGCTCAAGACGGTGATGACGCCGGTGAGCCGCCAGTTGTCGATCTTCCCGAACGCGGGGGAGGCGATCGCCCAGCAGGTGAAGCACAACATGCGGGGGCACGGGACGTACCTGCTCGGCGAGTGGCACCACCGGGCGACGTGGAAGTACTTCCCCGTGGTGCTGACGATGAAGACGCCGCTGCCGATGCTGGCCCTCCTGGCGGCCGTGCTACTGGTCCGCCCGCGGGCGCTCCTGTCGCCGCCGGGGGTGGTGGCCTTGGTGCTGCTGGCGTTCAGCCTCAACTACCGGGTGCAGATCGGCGTCCGCTTCATGTTCACGTTCGTGGCCCTGGGGTACGTGGCCCTCGCGGTGGCCGTCGCCCGCGGCTGGGCCGACGGCGGGCCGGGCGGCCGGTACGTCCCCCGCTGGGTGGTGGCCGCGCTCCTGGCCGTGCAGGCCGGGACGACGGCGTGGGCGTGGCCGGACGGCCTGAGCTACTTCAACCAGGCGTGGGGCGGGTACGCGGCCGGCCCGGAGCTGCTGCACGACTCGAACACCGACTGGGGCCAGGGCCTCCCCGCCCTCCGCGACTGGCACGCCAAGCACGGCGAACCGCCGACGGCCGTCTGGTACTACGGTGCCGACCCGTCGTCCGCCCGCCCGCCGCTGGAGCGCGTGATGCTCAACTACCTCCCGATTCGGAGCGAAGCCGACCTGCGGGCGGCCGTCGGCCGCCGCTACCTCGCGGCGTCGGCCACGATGCTGGCGTCGAACCCCGACGCGACCCCCGCGAACCGCGTGGCGACGGACTTCCTGCGGACGCAAACGCCCGTGGCCCGGACGGGGCAGTTCGTCATCTACGATCTGCGGTGAGGGGGCGACGTTCCGCTCCGTGTCGGTGAGCGATGCGAACACTCGATCTTGTGGCCCGGGCTTCCAAGCCCGGGGTCCGCGCCGGAACAAGGGTTACGCATGGGGAAACGTCGCAAACTCGTGCCCGATACGCCGATATCCTTCGGCTACAAGATTGCTTGGTTCGCGGTGCCGCTCGCCGACACGGACGACCCGGGATTGGGTGTACTTTGTTCGCCGCCTGAAATGATGACCTTCTAACGTGCCGTCCGGGCCATTGAGCGTGGGCGGTTGTGAGCGCCGACCCCGGGCTTGGAAGCCCGGGCCACAAGATTGGAAACCTCCGTCAGCCCCCGTACTCGGCTGGTTTTGCCACTACTCAATCTCAGGTCTCCCAACGCTCCCGCGTTACCGGGAAATGTGGTAGCGGTCGCCGCAACCGACTACGCCGTCAGCCGTTAGCCCGATTGCAACACGCGAAAAGCGGTAAAATCCGGTAACGCTCCCGGCCTTCCCAAGCCCCGGCCGGCGATAAACTGAGCGGATGGACCCCTTCCGCCGTGCCCTGATCCTTACCGGCCCGACCGCCTGCGGGAAGTCGGCCCTCGCCCTCGAACTGGGCGAGCGGCACGGGCTCGAAGTCGTCGCCCTCGACTCCATGACCGTGTACCGCGGCATGGACGTCGGCACCGCCAAGCCGTCGGCCGGCGACCGCGAACGGGTGCCGCACCACCTCCTCGACGAACTCGACCCGTGGGAGTCGGCCACCGTCGCCCGCTGGCTCGACCGGGCCGCGACGGTGTGTGAGGAGGTCACGGCCCGGGGCAAGCGGCCGCTGTTCGTCGGCGGCACCCCGTTCTACCTCAAGGCGCTGCTCCACGGCCTGTTCGACGGCCCGCCCGCCGACCCGGCTTTGCGAACGCGGCTCGAAGCGGAGGCCGAGCGCGACGGGAACGAGGCGCTGCACGCCCGGCTCGCCGCGGTGGACGCGAAGACGGCGGCCCGGCTGCACCCGAATGACGTGCGGCGGGTGGTGCGGGCGCTGGAAGTCCACGCCCTCACCGGCCGGCCGATTTCCGCGTGGCAGGAGACGTGGGACAGCCCGGCGTTCGCCGCCACCCCCGCCGCCGCCCCGGCCGCCCGGGCCATCCCCGCCGTCCGCCTCGACCTGCCCCGCGAGGTGCTTTACGACCGCATCAACCGCCGCGTGTCCGCCATGCTCGACGCCGGCTGGCTGGACGAAGTTCGCCGCCTCCGCACCCTGCCGAAGCCGCTGAGCCGCGAGGCGTCCCAGGCCCTCGGCTACCGCGAACTGCTCGCCCACCTCGACGGCACCGGTTTGCCGTGGGACGAGACGGTGGACCTGATCCGGACGCGGACGCGGCAGTTCGCCAAGCGGCAGTTGACGTGGTTCCGCCACCTCCCGGCGTGCGTCCCGTGCCCGGCCGACGCCCCCGATTTGGCGGGGCGGGCGGCGGCCCTGTTGGGGCTTTGAGACGTCATCACACCCGCGATTTGACACCGACGGCCGAATCGGGGACAGTGACCGGGAGGAAAATGCGGACGATTCCGGCGGGCACGGATGCAATTCCCGCTCTATGCTGAGTGTGGAGGAGAACCGGACGGGGCCCGCCCGCGGCCCGGGATGTCGCCCAGGCAAGGACCACGCATGCGAACCGTCACTTTTCTCGTTCTCGAAGGCGTTGACAAGGGCCGCGTCTACCGCGACGTGCCCATCCCCGTGACCATCGGGCGGGAGGAGGGGAACGCCCTCCGCCTCAACGACGAGCGGGTCAGCCGCTACCACGCCAAAGTGCAAATCGAAGACAACGACATCATCCTCACCGACCTCGACAGCACCAACGGCACCCGGGTGAACGGGACGGCCATCCAGATCCGCCGGCTGCGGGCCGGGGACCAGGTGTCGATCGGGCGGACGATGCTCCTGTTCGGGACGATGGAGGAGATCGCGGCCCGCAAGAACGCGACCGTGCCGGCCAACGGCGGGGCCCAGGCCCAGACGATCCGGGCCGAAGAACTGGCCGCCGCGTCCGGCCCGATCTCGGTGGCCGAGAGCCAGCGGCCGACCACCGAGGGGGGCGGCCCGTGGTCGCCGTTCGACGACGACATCCCCCCGCTGCCGCAGAAGCTGACCCCGGCCCAGGCCGCCCGGCTGGCGGAAATCTTCGACTACCTCCACCGCGGGCTCACCAGCTCGGTCGAGAACATCGACGCGAACGAGGACGGCACCGAGGTGAAGCTCGGGTTCGCCGAGTGGCAGACGGTCCAGGCCGTGCAGATGCTCCTGGCCCGCTACTGCCGCAACGTGGCCGAGCCCCAGAACAGCTAACGGGCGGGTGGACGACGGACCGCAGTGACGGGGGCCGAGCGGCCCCCGTTTTCGTTCCCGCGGGGGTGGGCCGATTCCGTGAAACCGGAGCCGACCGTGACGCGAATGGCCAGACTTTTACGGCGTGGCGTGTGGGTCGTGGGGGCGGCGGTCACCGGCTGTCAGGGAAACCCGGCCGCTCCCACTCCGAGCGCCGCCCCGGCCCCGGCCCCCCCGACCCCTACCGCCCCCAGGGTGACGCTCGCCCAGTACGACCGGATCAACCGGGGCATGACCAGGCCCGAGGTCGTCGCCATCCTGGGCAGCCCCGGCGTCAAGGAAGTCGTCCCCGGGCCGGACCCCGCGGCGGACACGCTCTACTGGCGGAACCCGGACGGCTCGAATTTGTACGTCGAGTTCGAGGAAGGCAAGGCGGAAATGGTCGGGCACAACAATTTGAAGCGAGCCGGTGGCGGCCGGCGACGTGTCGCGGCGCAAAAAACCAGCCGGCCGACTGCCTCTCCCAACAGTCGGCCGGCACGGTTTTGTATGGTCCACACGTCCGGCCGATAGCCTCTCCCCTCTACCGGCCGGCTCGTGTTTTCCGAGAAATGGCTAAAGCCAGTCTTGTGCCAAAGTGTGACGAATTCGAAGACCGCTGGTTTTCCAGTCTTATGAGCCGGCCGGCGGTTTGGGATCGTGTTTCGCTTGCCCATGCCGCGGGCAAACTCGCCCCGATGGCGGGCAGGAAATGAAACGCCCCCGCCGGTGAGAGAGAAGCCCGGCGGGGGCGAGGGGGTTCGCGTTTTCTTCACAAAGTATCGCCGGGCCGCCAAGTCGCGTCAAGCATTATCCGCCGGACGCCCGCAATTCGCCGATTTCCCCCGTCCGCAGCCGCCGCTCGAAGGCGAACAGGGCGTCCACCAGCGTCTGCGGGTCGGCCGGCTTGGCGAGGTGGCGGTCGAACCCCGCTTCGGTCGTCCGCTCCGTGGAGGCCTTGCCCGTCAGTGCCGTGACCGCGACGAGTAGCAACGGGGTGCCGCGGGCGAGTTCCCGAAGCCGCCGGGCGAGTTCGCACCCGTCCATCCCCGGCATCGTCACGTCGAGGACGCACGCCTCGGGGGCCACTTCGTCGTAGCACGCGAGGGCGGCGTCCGCGCCGTGGCAGACCCGCGTGACGAACCCGACCATCCGCAGCAGGGTGCCGAGGGAGTCGGCCGCGTCGACGTTGTCGTCTACGATCAGGACGCGGAGGGGGGGGTAGTCGAGGGGGGCGAGGACGAGGCCGCCGGTCGTGCGGAGGGCGGGCGGCGGGAGCGTGTTCATTCAGGTCCGTTCCGCGGGAGAGGGGGTGGACGCAGGGGAATTATGGCGACGCCGCCCGGCCGGGTGAAGGGGACTTTGATTGATCCATCGGGGGCCGGGGCGACGCCCGGCGGGGGCGCGGCCGCTCGAC
>JANPKP010000114.1:0-2509 GCA_031426095.1 Gemmataceae bacterium | reverse complement strand
GTCACCCCCCCCGCAATCCGGCGGGCCGCCCGGGGGTGGGGTCGCCCCGCGACCCGGGGCCGCCACGCTGAACGCTTCTCACGGCGCGCGTTTGGCTTCCAGTTCCTGCCACCTCGCGTACAATCGCTCGACTTCGTGCTGGGCGGCTTCCAGTTCTTTGCACGCTTTCGACAACACCGCGTGCCCCGCCGTCGCGGAGCGCTCGACTTCGACCTGCCGCACGGCCACCACTCCCTCGGCCTTGTGGATAGCGTCCTCCATCCCGGCGAACTCCTGCTGTTCCTTGTAAGTCCGCTTCTTCGCCTGCGGGCCGGACGGCTTCCCGCTCGCTTCCGCTTTCGCGGCCCGGGCCTCTGCCTTCGTGGGCGGTGCGTTCGCCTTCTCGTGGGCCGCGAGCCACTGGCCGACGCTGCCGTAGAGCGACGCCCCGCCGGTGCCGTCGAGGCCGACCACTTCCGTGCAAAGGCGGTCCATCAGGTCGCGGTCGTGGCTCACCAGCACCACCGCCCCGGGGAAGTCTTCGAGGCTGTCTTCGAGGATTTCCAGGGCCGGGATGTCGAGGTCGTTCGTCGGCTCGTCGAGGAGCAAGAGGTCGGCCTGCTTGAGCATCAGCTGGGCGATGCGGACGCGGGCCTGCTCGCCGCCGGAGAGGGTGCCGACGGGCAGGTCGAGCTGTTCCGGTTTGAAAAGGAAGCGGGCCGCCCACGCCCCGATGTGCAGCGGCTTGTCGCGGTACATGACCGTGTCGCCACTCGGAGAGAGCGACCGCCGCAGTGTCGCCAGTGGGTCGAGCGACGCCCGGCCCTGCTCGAACATCACCATCCGCAACCCGGCGGCCGGCGTCACGGTCCCGGCGTCCGGCTCCATCTCGCCGGCCAGCACCTTCAGAAGCGTACTCTTGCCGCTGCCGTTCACGCCGAGGAGGCCGAGCTTCATCCCCGGCGAAACGATGAGACCGACGCCCGAGAACAGCGGCTTGCCACCGAGCGCCTTGGCGATGCCGACGGCCGAGAGGAGTTTCTTGGTCTGCCGGCCGGTACCAACGAAGTCGATTCCCGCCGCCCCTGCGGCGGCCGTGCGGTACTTCATCTCGGCGAGTTCGGCCTGCCGGTCGTGGGCCGCCTCGATGCGGGAACTCGCCTTGCGGGTGCGGGCCCGGGCCTTGTGGCCGAGCCACTCCGTCTCGCGTCGCACCTGATTCGCTACCGCCTCCTGCCGGCGGGCCTGGGCGTCGAGAAATTCTTCCTTCCGGTCGGCGAAGGCGTCGGACCCGCCGGCCGAGCGGAAGAAGCCCTCGGGGTAGACGCGGCTGATCTCGATGACCTCGTCGGCCACGGCCCGCAAAAACGCCCGGTCGTGGGTGGCGACGAGGTAGCCGAACGGGGCGGCCCGCAGGAAGCGTTCGAGCCAGACGACGCCGGGCAGGTCGAGGTGGTTGGTGGGCTCGTCGAGCAGGAGGAAGTCTGGCCGGCGAGCAAGTTCGCGGGCCAGGGCGAGCCGCTTCCGCCAGCCGCCGGAGAGGGTGCTCGCGTCTTGGTCCTCGTCGGCGAACCCGACCTGCGTGAGCGTGATGGCCGTCCGCGTTTCCTTCTCGTGGTCCTCGTCGGGCATGTCGGCCAGCCCGGCGAGGACGGCCTCGCGGACCGTCTGCCCCGGCTCGAACGGGTCGTCCTGCGCCAGGTAGCCGACGCGGGCCGAGCGGCGAGATGAACGGGAGCCTTCGTCCGGCTGTTCGCGGCCGGCGAGCAGGCGGAGGAGCGTCGACTTGCCGGCCCCGTTCGGGCCGATCAGCCCGACCCGCTCGCCGGCCCGGAAATCGAGCGACAGGTCGGCGAAGAGCGGGCGGTTCCCGTACCCCTTCGTCACCTTCACGGCACTTAACAGGACACTCATGCGGGGCTCGCTCGGGTACGGGTCGCCCGCCGGACCGGGCACCCCGTCATCTTATGGCCGCCCCGCCCCGCCGTAGCCGCGACCCGTTGGCCGGCCGCCGTCCGGGTCCGTAAAACAGTGGGGAGGTGCGTAGCCGCGACACCGCGGCCCGCCTCGCGTCCTCCCCTTCCGAGACAAGAATGAGTACGAAGCACGTCTACTTCTTCGGCGGCAAGACGGCCGACGGCAACGGCAAGCAAAAGGAGCTGCTCGGCGGCAAGGGGGCGAACCTCGCCGAGATGTGTACCATTGGCATCCCCGTCCCGCCCGGGTTCACCATCACCACCGAGGTCTGCGCCGCCTACTATGAGCAAGGGAAGAAGATTCCCGAGGCCGCGATCCCGCAGATCGACGAGGCGCTCAAGAAGGTCGAGGCCACGTTCGGCAAGAAGTTCGGCGACCCGGCCGACCCGCTGCTCGTGTCCGTCCGCTCCGGCGCCGCGCTGAGTATGCCCGGGATGATGAACACCATCCTGAACCTCGGGCTGACGGATGCGTCGGTCGAGGGGCTGGCGAAGAAGACCGGCAACCCGCGGTTCGCCTACGACAGCTACCGCCGCGTCATCGACATGTTCGG
>JANPKP010000113.1:0-7165 GCA_031426095.1 Gemmataceae bacterium | reverse complement strand
GCCACCCGGGCAACGGGGACTTGTTTACCAGACCGGCGGCCGCCCGAACAGGCGGCGGAGGAGGGCGATCTGCCCGACGTGGATCGTCTCGTGGTGCGACGCCCAGCGGAGGCACTGGAGCTTCGTCGTGCAGATGCGGTGCGGCGACTCCGGCGGGCCTTCGAGGGCGGCGTCGGGCACGGCCGGAAGGTCGGCCATTACCTTCGCGTACACGGCGTCGAACACCGCTCGAATCGCGGCCGCCGACGGGTACGCGGCGGGGTCGGGGTTCACCACCGAGTCGCGGCCGAACGCGCGGAGGAAGTCGGCCGAAATGAGTGCTTCGTCGTCGGGCCGGACGCCGCGGACCCGTTCGAGGAGGAGGCGGTATTGGGCGAATGCGATGTGCCCGACCTGCCAGGCGACGTGCGTCACCCCCTCGGCCGGCATGCGGAACCAGTCGGCGTCCGGCACCGCGTCGAGGATGCTCGCCGTGTAGCCGCGGGCGAAGGCGATCTGGTCGAGTCCGTCTTGCAGGCGGGACATCGGTCACTCCCAAACGAAAAGGCGACGCCGAATGTGGCGTCGCCAGTCCGAGACTCCCACGCGGCCGGAGGTTCGCCTACGGCCGCTTTTCGAGCGGGACGTAAGGCACGTCCGGCTTCCCCGTGAAGATTTGCTCCGGGCGGAAGATGCGGTTGCCGATCAGTTGCTCGTGCCAGTGGGCCAGCCACCCGGAGACGCGGGCGATGGCGAACACCGGCGTAAAGATGTCGGTCGGGATGCCGAGCGTTTCGTACACGACGCCCGAGTAGAAGTCGACGTTCGGGTAGATGCCCTTCGGCCCGTAGACGGCGGCACAGACCTTCTCGAGTTCGAGGGCCGTCTCGTAGAGCTTCGGCCGGCCGTTCTCGGCGAAGATGTGCTCGGCCAGCTCCTGCACGACCGTCGCCCGCCCGTCCTTGATCCGGTAGACGCGGTGGCCGAGGCCCATGACCTTGAACTTGGGGTCGGCCGCCCGCTTGGCGTCGAGCCACGCTTGCACGTTCTCCGGCCCGCCGATCTCGGCGAGCTGCACCAGCACCTCCTCGTTCGCCCCGCCGTGGAGCGGGCCGGAGAGTGACCCCACGGCCGACGCGATCGTCTGGTACGGGCTGGCGAGGGTGGAGCCGGTGACGCGGGCGGTGAACGTCGAGGCGTTCATCGTGTGTTCGGCGTGGAGGATCAGGCAGGCGTCGAACACCTTGCGGGCGGCCGGCGTCGGCTCGCTGCCGGTGAGCATGTAGAGGAAGTTCGAGGCGTGGTCGAGGTCGTCCCGCGGCTCGATCGGCTCGGCCCCGTTGCGGAGGCGGTCGAACGCGGCCACGAGCGTCGGAATGGCGGCGATCAGGCGGAGGGTGGCCTCCCAATTCTTGGCCGGGTTCGTGACCGTGCGGCAGGGGTAGAACAGCCCGAGGGCGGCGACGGACGTTTGCAGGGCGTCCATCGGGTGGCCGGCGGCCGGCATGCACTTGAGCAGGTCTTTGAGGCGGAAGTGGAGCGAGCGGTGCTGGCGGAGGTCGGTGTCGAAGAGGGCGAGTTCCTTCTGCGTCGGGAGGGCCCCTTTAATCAGGAGCCAGCTCGTCTCCTCGAAGTTGCTCTCCTTGGCCAGCACCTCGACCGGGATGCCGCGGTATTCGAGGCGGGCCTTCTTGCCGTCGAGCATGCTCACGGCCGACCGGGCGGCCGGCACGTCTTCGAGTCCGGGGCGGTAGTCGGCTTCGGTGCTCATGTCGGCCTCGGGTCGTGATTCGGCGGCGGGCTTAAAACCATATATAGGGCCACCCCGCGGCGGAAGGAAGGACCGAGTCGGCCGTTTCCCCCGCCCGCCGGTCAGCGCGTCCCGATCTTCAGCAACACCTTGCCGCCCTTGCCCGGCTTGGCCGCGAGGGCGACCGCCTCGGCCACCCGCTCCAGCGGGAAGGTGCCGGCGTACTCGGTCGTCAACGCCCCCTCCCGCATGAGCGCCCGCACCCGCTTGAAGAGGCGGAGCAACTGCGGGACCCGCCGCGTCTTGGCCCAGTCCGCCAGCCAGAAGCCCTCGACCCGCTTGGAGCCGGTGACGAGGTGCCGCGGGTCCACGGTCACCGGCTCGCCCGAAAGGAGGCCGAACAGGAGCGCCCGGCCGCCGGGGGCGAGCGACGCCACCACGCCCGTGCCGGTCGCCCCGCCGACGGGGTCGATGGCGTACTTCACCCCGGCCCCCCCCACGGCCCGCCGCACCTGCTCGTCGATCGGGCCGTCGGCCTCCACGAGAACGGCGTCGGCCCCGAGGGCTTTCAGTTCCCCGACCTGCTCGCGGCGGCGGACCACGTTCACCGTCTTGAAGTCGTACTTGCGGCCGAGGCGGATCACCATTTTCCCCAACGCGCTGCCGGCGGCCGATTGCAGGAGCCACTCCCCCGGCGGGACGGCCAGCACCTCGCGGGTCATGGCCAGGGCGGTGGCGGGGTTCACGAAGAAGCTCGCCGCCTGCTCGTCCGACAGGTCGTCGGGCACCGGCACCACCTGCCGGGCCTTCGTGACCGTCCACTCCTGCCAGTTGCCGACCCGGTCGTTGACGACGGCCACCCGCTTCCCCTTGCGGAGCCAGCCGAGCACCCCCCCGCCGCTCGCCTCCACGACGCCGACGCCCTCGAACCCGGGGGTGGCCGGGAAGGCCGGCTTGAGCCCGTAGCGGCCCTCGACGTACAGCAGGTCCGACGGGTTGACGGGGCTGGCGAGCATCCGCACCAGGACTTCGCCGCGGCCGGGGGCCGGCTTCGGCACGTCCCGCAGGTGTAGCACGTCGGCGGGGGTGCCGGGGCGGTCGAACACGACGGACTTCACGCGGCGGCCTCCGAAATCCGGCCGCGGTCGCCGGGGGGCGGTTTGTGCGGCGGGGTCCGGGTATTATCCTGAATGCGTCCGACCCCGGCCACCGCCCCCGAAAGACCCCGTATGACCGATGACAGTCTCGTCGTCCGCTTCTGGCAGGACTTCGCCGGGTGGGGGTTCGTCCTCTACACGCTCCTGACGGCCGGCACCCTCGTCTGGATTCTGCACACCAAGCGCGAGGTGATGTCGGCCATCGCGTGGTGCCTGGCAGTCATTTTCATGCCGGTCGGCGGGTCGCTCCTGTTCGTCCTCTTCGGCATCCAGAGCGTCCACCGGCCACTCCAACGGCGGAAGCGGCGGCGAGAGCGGGTGTACAAGGACATGGCCGACGCCGCCGAGGTGTCCGCCGGCGAATGTTCCGCCGCCCCGGTGCCGCCGCCGTGGGACGTGGTCGCCCGCCTCGGCCGGCAGGAGGACGGGTACGCCCCCGTCGCCGGCAACCGCCTCGCCCTCTTCCACCACGGGTGGGCGGCCTACGAGTCGATGCTCGACGCGATCGCGAAGGCCGAGCGGCACGTCCACATCGAGTTCTTCATCTTCCGCCCGGACGAGAGCGGCCGCCGCTTCATCGCCGCCCTCACGGCCGCCGCCAAGCGGGGCGTCGAGGTCCGCTTCCTGTACGACGCCGTCGGGTCGTACACCCTCTTCCGCCCACTGCTCCGCGAGCTGAAGGAGGCCGGCGGGAAGGTCGCCGCCTTCCTCCCGATCCTCAACCCCTTCTACCGGATGCGGATCAACCTGCGGAACCACCGCAAAATCCTCGTCGTGGACGGCCGCACCGCCTTCACCGGCGGGCTCAACGTCGGCGACGAGTACCTCGGCCGCGACCCCAAGTTCGGGCCGTGGCGGGACACCCACCTGCGGATCGACGGGCCGGCCGCCGGGTCCCTCCAGCGGGTGTTCCTCGAAGACTGGGACTTCGCCGCCGAGGAGCGGCTCGACCAGAACCGCTACCTCCCGGCCGTCCGGCCGGCCGGCGACGCCCTCCTCCAGGTCGTCCGCTCGGGGCCGGATCACACCTACAAGTCGATCCGCGAGACCTACGTGGCCGGCATCCTCCGGGCGCGGAAGCGGGTGTGGATCGCCAGCCCGTACTTCGTCCCCGACCCCGGCCTCCTCGACGCCCTCGTCCTCGCCGGCCGCTCGGGGCTGGACGTGCGCTTCCTCGGCCTCTTCCGGCCGGACAAGTGGCTGCCCTTCCTGGCCGCCCGGTACTACTGGGCGGAACTGCTTGAGGCGGGGGTGAAGGTGTACCAGTACACCGGCGGCATGATGCACGCCAAGTACGTTTTGGTGGACGGCGAGTGGGCGTCGGTGGGCACGGCCAACTTCGACAACCGGAGCCTGTACCTGAACTTCGAGGTGAACTGCCTGATCTACGACGCGGGGGCGGTGGCGGAGTTGGAGGCGCAGTACGGGCACGACCTGGCGTTGTCGATCGCCGTGGACCCGGCGGTGTTCGCCACCCGGCCGCGGGTGTCGCGGTTCGCGGAGAACGCCTGCCGGCTCTTTTCGCCGGTGTTGTGATCGGGTGGTACGTGGTGCGTTACCAACCCGACGCGTCAGCGTGGGCATGGCCTCGCGCCCTCGCTGACGCGTCGGGTTGGTATCGTCACGCCACCACCCGGTTCCGCCCCGCCCGCTTCGCCTGGTAGAGCTTCTCGTCGGCCGCCTTCACCAGGCCCGTGGCCGTGAAGCTACAGTCGCCGGACGTGCTGGCCACGCCGAGGCTGACCGTCAGGCGGATCGGCTGGCTCTCGAAGCGGAATTGCCGCTCCTCCACCGTCGCCCGCAGCCGCTCGGCCACCTGGACCGCCTGCTCGGGCGTCGTCTCCACCAGCACCAGCACGAACTCCTCGCCGCCATAGCGGGCGAACAGGTCTTCCCGCCGCACGGTCGAGCGGGCCACCTCGGCCAGCTCGCGGAGGACGAAGTCGCCGCACAGGTGGCCGAACTCGTCGTTCACCAACTTGAACCTGTCCAGGTCGAACATCACCACGGAGAGCGGCCGGCCGTGCCGCTGGGAGCGGGCCACCTCGCGGTCGAGGAACTCCAGCATGTACCGCTGGTTGTGGATCTGGGTCAGCCCGTCGATGATCGTCAGCCGGTAAATCTCCTCGTGGTACTCGGCCTCGATGTTGCCGCCCGAGAGGTAGCGGTAGATGCAGTTGCCGATGCGGAGGTAGTCGCCGTCGGCGAGCAGCCACGAGCCGTCCGTCTGCTTGTCGTTGACGAACGTGCCGTTGGTGCTCTGCAGGTCCTGGACGAAGTACCCCTCGGGGGTGGCGTCCACCCGGGCGTGCTTGCGGGAGACGGAATTGTCCTGGATGCGGATGTCGCAGTCCTCGCCGCGGCCGAGGACGAGCGGGCGGTCGTGGAGCGGGTACCGGCAGCCCATCGACGGGCCGGTCGGGTAGATGTGGACGAGGCAGGCGTCGCGGGTCGCGGCCGATTGGAGCCGCTTGGGCGACGTGATCCACGTCAGGGCGACGTTCTCACCCATGAATGAGGCTCGGGCTCGGAGTCGAGGTCGCGGGTGGCGGGAGCTAACGAAGCGTACCCACCCCCCGTGTAACTTGTAGTTCACGGAATCGACACGGGCCGAGCGAATGCTTGAATCCCGGCGCGAAGATGAGAAGTAGCCCGGCGACCCCGACCTTCGCTCACTCGGCCCGTGACACGCCCTTCACCGCCGGGGTGCGGTAGTTGAGCGGCGGCGGCTGGCCCTTTTCCAGCATCGGGGCGTAAGCCGTGCCGGCCGTCCGGCGGGCGAACTCGGCCTTCGCCGCCGCCACGAGTTTCGGGTCGGCGTACAGGTCCCAGGCGTTCGCGGCCATGACCTTCGCCGCCAGGAGCATCCCCTTGCGGCCGATACTCGTGCCCCCGGCCGCGGTCGCCTGCCAGGTGTGGCCGGGGGTGCCCGGCACCCAGCACGAGGTGCCGAACCCGCCGGTCGGCACCACCCACGACACGTCCCCCACGTCGGTCGAGCCGAACCCCTTGCCCACCGGCGGGTCGTACACCCGGGTCACGTCGTCGAGCGGCGGCTTGTCGGCGAGCGTGTCCTGGATGCGGGCGGCGAACGCGGCTTCCTCGGGGGTGTACTTCAGGTCGTTGAGGGCCGCGAGGTTGGCCTTCGCCACGGCGGCGAGTGTGTTGTTGGGGACGAGTTCCATCGTGCCGCCGAGGTACTCGACTTCGAGCCTCGTCTCGGTCGCCAGCGCCCCGGCCTGGGCGCACTTCAGTACGCGGGCGTAAAGCTGCTTCACGACCTCGGCGTTCGGGTGGCGGACGTAGAAGAAGCCCTCGGCGAACTCGGGGACCACGTTCGCCGCCCCGCCCCCGGCCGTGACCGTGTGGTGCAGCCGGGTGCCGTCCGGGGTGTGTTCGCGGAGCAGTTCGACGGCGTGCATCGTCAGCACCAGGGCGTCGAGGGCGGACCGCCCCTTCTCGGGGGCGGAGGCCGCGTGGCTGGGGGTGCCGCGGAAGCGGAACTTGGCCGCGATCCGGGCGAGGCACGCCTGCTCGCCGGCCGTGTTGCGGCTCGCGGGGTGCCAGTGCAGGCAGACGTCGCAGTCCTTGAACAGGCCGTCGCGGGCCATGAACACCTTCGCCGCCCCGCCCTCCTCGGCCGGGCAGCCGTAGAACCGCACCGTCCCCTTGATGGTGCCGGCCTTGAGCTGCTCGGCCACCGCGACGGCGGCGGTGGCCGACGCGACCCCGAACAGATGGTGCCCGCAGGCGTGCCCGTTCCCGTTCCCGGCCGCCCGCGGCTGGCGGACCGGCACCGCGTCCTGCGAGATGTCGGGCAGGGCGTCGTATTCGCCGAGGATGCCGACGACCGGCGTGCCGCTGCCGAACGTGGCGGTGAACGCCGTGGGGATGCCGGCGACGCCCCGCTCGACTTTGAACCCGGCCTTCTCCAGGTAGGCCGCGAGGGCGGCGGACGACTTCGTCTCCCCGTACCCCGGCTCGGCCCACGCCCAGATGTCGGACGCGATCTTCCACGCCTCGTCCGAGCGGGCGTCGACGGCGGCGGCGAAGGCCTTCTTCTGGGCGGCGGCCGGGGTCGTGAGGCTGATTACGGCCAACAGGGTGACCGGGAAGCGGGTGCGGAGGGGCATGCGGATTCCGGTGCGAAACAAGGGTGCGGGCGGGCCGGTGCGGCGACCCGTGTGCGAGGAGAGTTGAGTCAAAATAGCACGACGTGACCGCGGCGGGAACGGGTCGGATCATCGTTTAGCGCCGCGACCCGCGGTCGCAGATTGCG
>JANPKP010000112.1:0-4788 GCA_031426095.1 Gemmataceae bacterium | reverse complement strand
CCGGGCTTGGAAGCCCGGGCCACAAGATAGCGCGGGCCCACATCCACTCGTGAGGAGTTCGACCATGCGACGCTTAACGTGGCTCGCGGCGGCCGCCGTGCTGGCGCTGCCGGGCGTGGGGCTGGCCGGCGGCGAGGCGTGCGGGTTCGGCACCCGGGTGGCGTTCGTGGACACGCCGAAGGAGGCGGCCGTCCTCGCCCTCAAGCAGGAGAAGCTCGTCTTCGTCCTGCACGTCTCCGGGCACTTTGAAGACCCCCGGTTCACCTGAAACAACGCCGAAGCGCTCCGTGTGGGCGCCCTGTCCGACCCCCGGGTCGGGAAGTTCATCAACGAGAACTGCGTGGCGTCGTTCCAGAAGGTGGCGACGTTCAAGATCGTCGGCGGGGCCAAGCAGGGCGGGAACGTGGCGGCGTACTTCTGCGCCCCGGACGGGCGGGTGCTGCACGCCGTCGCCGGCCCGGTGGACGCCGACACCATGCTGCGGGAAGCGAAGTGGGTGGTCGAGACGGTCCGCAAGTGTCAGGCGGACGCGGGTGGCGACGGGGCGAAGTTCAAGGCCGCCTTCCGCACCGCCCACGCGGCGAAGTTGCGGGCCGAGTCGGGGGTGGTGGTCGAGCCGGTGACGTTCGACCCGCCGGACGCCCAGGACCCGGGCGACGCCCTGACGTACCGCGACCCCTCCGGCCGGCCGCTGGCCCCGAGGCTCCCGCCGCCGCCCCTCGACGGGCCGGACGTGACGCTCAAGTCGGCCGAGTTCGAGCGGCTCCAGAAGAACGCCGGGGCCGCCCCCGGGGCGAGGTTCCTGGACGACCGCCGGGGCCGGCGGGTGGTGGCCAACAACCAGACGGTGGTCCACCAGATCCTCGCGGCCCACGCCCTGGTGCCGCTGGAGCGGGTGTACGGGACGGTGTTCGAGACGGTGCTGGGGGAGAAAATCTCCACGAAGCCGGTGGACGTGGTGAGGCCGTTCTCGTGGGTGGACCGCGAGGGGAACCGGCTGCCGGTGCGGTGAGGGGGCGGGCTGCGCGGCGCGTGCCGGTCCTGACGGGCCCGGCGCGACCAACACACCACGTTTGATCTGTAGGGCGGCCGCGGCGGGGGTTAGGCTAGGAGATCAGGCCCGCCGCCACCCCGCCGATAAGGTGCCGCCGTGTTCACCACCCTCACACTCGCCCTCGCGCTGGCCCCCGCCCCGCCCCCGGCCACCGTGCCCGCGGACCCCGCCCCGCCGGCCGTCGCCCCCGACGCCTGGGCCGCCTGCCCGGCCGGGGCCGCCGCCGACCCGCCGGGGACGCGGTACTTCCAGGCCCTGTTCTCGTACCAGAACGAGGGCATCGCCCGGCCGAAGCACGCCCACACCTTCGCCACCGTCATGAAGGCGACCCCCGGGGCCGCGGTCGAGGCCCACACGATCAGCTGGCTGCCGACGACCGGGAACATTCGGGTGTACGCCGTGCGGTCCGAGCCGGGGCGGAACTACACGCTCGACGAGACGGCCCGGCTGGCCCGGGCGGACGGGGCCCGGGTGGCCCTGTGGGGGCCGTTCGAGATCCGCGACCGCCTCTACACCCGCGTCGTCGAGCGGAAGGCCGACCTCGACTCCGGGCGGTTCCGGTATCGGGCGGTCGACAACCTGATCCGGGAGACGGACGTCGTCGACTGCATCCACGCCCTCACCGACGTCGACCCCCTGTTCAACCGCGGGCGGTACCCGCTGCACCGGTACGGGGACCGGGCGACGGACTTCATCGCCCACGAGATGCGGTCCCGGGACGCCCTGCTCGACGGGGCCCGGGTTCAGGAGTGGCTGATGCCCGCCCTGGAGGCCCACGGGCTGGCCGGGCACCCGGTCGTCCGCAAGGAGATGACTGCGGCGTGGCGGTACCCTCTGGCCGACGTCACCCTGGCCCTCCGGCCCCAGAGCCGGATGGTGCGGCGGTGACAATGGTGCGGCGGTGACACCGGCGGGCGGGTCGTAACGGACGGCCCGCCGTGGTAAACTGAAGCCCCGGGGCCGGCCCCGGGGCTTCTCGCGTTCAGGTGGCGTGGGTCATGAAGAAAATGATGCCCCCGAGCCAGACGGCCAGCCCGATGACGAACGCCATCACCTCCTCGGCGCGGACGTAGCCGAGGCTCAGAACCCAGACGGTGAGCCGCCCCGTGCCCAGCATGAGTGGCTGGAAGAAGCCGTAGAAGACGACATCGAGGATCAGGTCGAGCATCGGGCACCCGGGGCGTGGGGTTTCACCGGGGTTCGCCCGCCGGCCGCCGCCGTTTCGCCCCAGCGTCCGTTTTACGAGGCCGCCGCGTGCCGCCCGCCGTCGCCGTCGCCGAGCGCCCGGACGGGGTCGCCGTCCTCACCCTCGACCAGCCGGGGGCGAGGGCGAACGTCCTCACGCCCGCCCTGTGGGACGAACTCGGGGCCGCCGTCGCCGCCCTCGCGGGCCGAACCGACCTCCGCGGCCTCGTGATCGCCAGCGGCAAGCACGGCGTGTTCGTTGCCGGGGCCGACCTCAAGCTGCTGCTCGCCGCCACCGGCCCCGACGACCCCGCCGTCAGGGCGTTCCTCGACCAGGGGAACCGCGTCCTGTTCGCCCTGGAGGCGCTGCCGTTCCCGACGTGCGCCGCCATCGACGGGGCGGCCCTCGGCGGCGGGCTGGAACTGGCCCTGGCGTGCGACTTCCGCGTCTGCGGCGACAACCCGAAGGTGCGGCTCGGCCTGCCGGAGACGACGCTGGGCCTGATCCCCGGGTGGGGCGGCACGCAGCGGTTGCCGCGGGTCGTCGGGGCGAGGAAGGCGTCCGAGATGCTGGCGACCGGCGCGGGCCTGACGGCGGACGAGGCCCACGCCGCGGGGCTGGCCGACCCCGCCCCGTCGGACCAACTCTTGGAAGTGGCCGCCCGCCGCGTCCTCGCCACGCCGCCCGCCGTCCGCGAAGCCCTGCGGCTGGTCGCCGCCGGGGCCGCCCTCCCGCTCGCCGCCGGCATCGCCCTCGAAACGGAGGCGTTCCTGCGGCTCGTCGCGTCCCCCGGGGCGAAGGCCGGCATCGCCGCGTTCTTCGACCGCCGCAAATGACGCCGGCCCCGGTACAATGCCCACCATGCCCGACGTCACCCACTACTTCTTCTCGTCCCGCCCGGCGTACCCGTGGTCCGAGTACCCGCTCGGCACCCCGGCCCTGGCCCTCGTCGGGCTGCTCCTCGTCGCCCTCACCCTGTGGACGTACCGCGGGCAGGCCGTGAGCCGGGGGCGGCGGCTCGTCATCGTGTCGCTGCGGCTCGCGGCCCTGGTCGTCGCCCTGCTCACGGCCGTCCGCCCGAGCGTCGGCGTGCAGGAGGAGCCGAAGGTGCCGTCCACGCTCCTCATCGGGGTGGACCTCACCAAGAGCATGTCGGTGAAGGACGAGTTCAACAACCAGGGCCGGGCCGAGGCCGTCCGCAAGACGCTCGAACGCTGCCAGCCGACGCTCGACGAACTCCGCGACCAGCAGCAGGTGAACGTCGTCCTCTACCGCCTCGGCCCCACCGACTTCAACGAGGCGACCGGCAAGTACGACCCCGCGACCCCGCCCGACGGCGACCGCTCCGACTACGGCACGTACCTCAGCCGCGTCCGCGAGCGGTGGCAGGGCGAGCGGTTCCTCCGCGGGCACCTCGTGATCGGCGACGGGGCCGACAACGGCACCGCCTTCTCCGCCGTCGCCGAGGCCGGCCGGTGGAAGGGGCTCTGCCCGGTCGGCACGTTCGTGGTGGGCCAGGCCGGCACCCCGAGCGAGGCCCGCGACCTCGCCGCCGTCGCGCTCTCGTGCGACCCGGCCCGCGTCCCCATCAAGAACGACGTGACCATCAAGGCCGTCGTCAACGCCTTCGGCTTCGCGGGGGCCACCGTGAAGGCCCGCGTCTTCTTCGACGACAAGGAGGTGGTCGCCGAGGACGTGACGCTCGCCAACGAGAAGAACAACGAGGTGAGCGTCACCACCAAGGCCCCGGCCACCCCCGGCGAGGTGAAGGTCCGCTTCGAGGTGCCGGTGCTGCCGGGCGAGGTGTCGCCGCTCAACAACAGCATCGAGACGTACATGACGGTCACGAAGGAGGGCGTCCGCGTCCTCGTGGTCGACCGCCTCCGCTGGGAGGAGACGCGGCTCCGCGACGCCCTCCGCTCGGAGAAGCGGTTCGACGTGTACGAGGTCATCCGCCAGGGCGACGAGGACGGCCGCCCGGACGAGGCCGCCCTGCTCGACCTCGACGCCCAGGGGTACGACGTGGTCATCATCGGCAACGTCGCCGCCCGCCAGCTCACGAGGGCCCGCCCGGACGTGCTCCAGAAGCTCGCCGAGCGAGTCACCAAGAAGGGGGCCGGGCTGCTGCTCATGGGCGGCGAGCGGGCCTTCGGCGGCACCCCGGACGTGCCCGGGAGCGGCGACTGGCGGGGCACCCCGGTCGCCGACATCCTCCCCGTGGACATCTCCGCCGGCGGCCTCGCCGAGGCGGAGAAGCGGCGGCCGGGCTTCCAGACGGTCCCCACCCGCGACGGCCTCGCCCGCTCCCTCATGCGGGTCGGCACCGACGAGGCCGAGAGCCGGGCCCTGTGGGACGACGTGAACCTGCGGTCCAACCGCTCCCGCCTCACCGGGTACAACCGATTCGCCGCCAAGGCCGGGACGGCCACCGTGTACGCCGTGGCGTCGAACGCCGACCAGGTGGTCGACACCGCGAAGGTGCCCGACCCGAAGGGCGACCCGCTCCTCGTCGGCCACCAGATCGGGGACGGCGACCGCGGCCGGGTGC
>JANPKP010000111.1:0-1833 GCA_031426095.1 Gemmataceae bacterium | reverse complement strand
CTGGCCGCCGGCACCGCCGTCCGCACCCTCCAGGAGTTCCTGGTGACGGCCACCTGGGAGGATGCCACCGCCCGCGGGGTCCTGCACCGACGGGTGTGCGAGGTGCTGGCCGACCTGCCGCCCGACCCGGTCGGGGTGGTGGGGGTGATCGACGAGACGAGTGCGGTGAAGAAGGGGACGAAGACGCCGGGCGTGCGGCGGCAGTCCCCGGGGTACGTGGGGAAGATCGACAACGGGATCGTCACGGTCCACGTCGGGGTGGCGAGGGGTCGTACCAGACGTTGGTCGAGGCCGAACTCGACCTGCCGCGGGACTGGGCGGACGACCGCACGCGGTGTCGGGGGCCGGGATTCCCGACGACGTCGGGTTCCGCCAGAAGGGAAAGATCGCCCCGGACGAGCTGACCCGGATGCGGGGCAACGGGCCGTTCTCCGACTGGCTCGTGTTCGACGAGGGCTACGGGGCAGGCCTTTCAAGGTGCCCTTAATTGATCTAGCGCGGCGCCCGGTTTGAGGTTACGACGACGCCTTTCGGGGGCGTGTCATGATCCCGGTCGCGTTGGAGCCGTTTTTGGCGAAGGCCCCGTGCAGTGTCCTGGCGCGGGCGGCGGTGACGAATCTGTTCGACCCGGAGCGGTTGGACGCGCTGTTCGAGGCGGCGGCGGAGACGCAGTACCACCGCAAGCTGTTCTTCTCGGACCTGCTGCACCTGATGCTGACGGTGGTGCTGCGGACGAAGGCGAGTGTGTACGCGGCGTACCGGCACGCGGACCTCGGGGTCAGCGCGACGGCGGTGTACGACAAGCTGAGCCGGCTCGACGAGAGCGTGACGGAGGCGCTCGTGGCCGACTCGGCCGAACAGGTCCGGGCCACGAGGGCGGCGCTGGGGGTCGCCGGGGCCGAGCCGGTGCCGGGGTTCCGGGCCCGCGTGCTCGACGGGAACGGCCTGGGCAAGACCGAGCGGCGGATCAAACCCCTCCGGTCGCATTGGGCCCGGGGCCTGCCGGGGGTTTGCCTGGCCGTGTACGAGCCGGGCGTCGACCTCGTCACCCACGTCGTCCTCGAACGCGACGCCCACGCCGGCGAGAAGACCCGCCTCGCGGAGATTCTCGACCTCGTCCGCCCCGACGACCTCTGGCTCGCGGACAGCAACTTCTGCACGCACGAGACCTTCGCCCGCGTCCGCGAGGCCGGGGGCTTCTTCCTCGTCCGGCAGCACGGCACGATGAAAGGCCTGAAATTAAAGCGTCGCCGGGCGGTCGGGCGGACGGACACGGGCACCGTCTCCGAGCAGGCGTTCCCGCTCGCCGGGGCGAACAAAGGGTGGACGATCCGCCGGATCACCCTCACCCTCGACACCCCCACCCGCGACGGCCACACCGAGATCCACGTCCTCACCAACGTCCCGCCCGACCGGGCCGACGCCGTCCGCCTCATCGAGGCCTACCGTGACCGCTGGGCCATCGAACGCCGCTTCCACGAAATGGCCCAGACCCTCGGCGCCGAGCCCGAGACCCTCGGCTACCCCCCGGCCGCCCTCTTCGCCTTCGGCCTGGGCCTCGTCGCCTCCAACGCCCTGGCCCTGATCCGCGCCGCCCTCACCGCCGCCCACTCCGCCACGGCCGTCGAGACCCTATCCGCCCATTACCTCGCCGAAGAGATCCGCGAGACCGACCGCGGCCTCATGATCGCCGTCCCCCCGGAAACCTGGACCGCCCTCCGCGCCGACACTCCCGCCACCCTCGCCCGACTCCTGCGCACGATCGCCGCCCGCGTCGACCTCACCCGTTACGCCAAAGCCCCCCGCGGCCCCAAAAAACCGCCCCCGAAAATG
>JANPKP010000110.1:0-3047 GCA_031426095.1 Gemmataceae bacterium | reverse complement strand
TTCGCCCCCGTCCCCCCCCCTAACCTTTACCCGGTTACACACTCCCGCCCGCCCCACCCCGCCCCAGATCCCCGGGCCTGCCCCGCGCGAGGGCGGCAACGGCGGGCCCCGCGGGGCCCGCCAACGCCGCCCGCGGGTCGGCCCCGGTGTTGACCGCGGCGAGGTACTTCTCGAACGCCTTGGTGCCGATCAGCCGGCGGTCGAACGTCAGGTAGTGGGCCAACGCCCAGCCGGAGAGGTAAGCCCGGTCGGCGGCCGCCGCCTGGTCGGCGTGGGCGGCCCGGAACTGGTCCTTGCCGGCCGTCAGGAGGTCGGCCAGCGGCACCAGGCCGGCCCCGGGTTCCTTCGCCGCCAGCCGCTTCTTCGCCCGGTCGAGGCGGTCCGGGTCGGGGTGGTCGGCCCGCAGCTCGCCGGCCTCCACCACGGCCGACTCGAACACCTGGGCCAGCCCCTCGTTGAGCCACCGCGGGAGTTCGCCCGTGCCCCGGCCGGCGGCCACCGCGTCGGCCGGCAGCGGCGGGTAGACGAACGTCGAGGCGTAGGCGTGGAACGCCTCGTGGTAGAGGATGGCGAACAGGCGGGCCGTCACCTTGTCGAACGTGGCCGCGTTCGCCTCGTCCGCGGCCTTCACCTTCTGCCGCTCCCGGGCGGCGACGGCGAGGTGGCGGTCGAGGTCGGCCTTCGCCCCGCGGTAGAGCTTCCTCACCCGCTGCTCGTAGCGGTCCACCTCGTCCAACTGTTTGCGGTTCTCGGCCCGGGCGGCCTGGAGGTCGGCCCCGGACTTGCGGAGGTCGTGCCCGCAGACGATGCGGTTGGCGGCCGGGTCGTACACCGCCGGGTGGCGGAGGAACGGTACCCCCGCCGGGCCGAGCAGGGCGGCGTACTCGGCCGCGTCCGGGGCGAGCAGCACGACCGTCGGCTTCCCCTCGGGCCGGGTCGGCGGGAGGAAGCGGGCGAACGCCGCGTACACCTGTTCGAGCCGCACGGCCGCCCGCCGGGTCACCTCCTCCGGGGCGCTCGACGTGAGGGTGAACTGTTCCCCGTCGTACCGCCTGGCCCCCCGCGGCCGGCCGAGCCAGTCGGCGTCTTGAAGTTCGAGGGCGTCCATCCGCCGCTGCTCGCCCTCGCCGTTCGGGTCGAGTTCGGCCAGCCGCTCTTTCAACACGTCGCGCTCGGCGTCGGTGATGCGGAAGACGCGGGCGATCTCGCTGCGGGGGAAGGTGTCGGTGTACGTGTACGACGGCCGGCCCGGCGGCCGGCGGACGACCTGGAGGCGGACCCGGTCGGGCGTGTCGGACAGGACCAGCCCGTCGAACGTGGCCCCGTTGGCGAGGACGAGGCGGTCGAGCTTCCAGGCCGCGACCCCCGCCGGCGGCTGCCCCCGGGCGGCCCCGACGAGCAGGCCGGCGAGGAGGGCGAGGAACCCGCACGGGCGGACGGCCGACGTCATGGCGAACCCCCGGCGAGGTGGGACGGCTATCATGGCTATTGTGGCCGACGCAACGGGTGGGCGACAGGGATAATCTTCATGGCCGTGTCCGACCTGGTGGTGGCCGTCACGGGGGCGAGCGGGTCGCCCTACGCGGTGCGGCTGCTCGAACTGCTGCTGCGGGCCGGCCGCACCGTCCACCTGACGATCAGCCCGGCGGCCGTCGAGGTGTTCGACCGCGAGGTCGGGCGGCCGCTCAAGCTCGCCCCCGGGGAGTTCGACCCGGCCGCCCTCCTCGGCCCGGCGGCCGGGTCGCTCGACCTGTCGCGGCTCCATTACCACCACTTCCGCGACTTCGGGGCGGGCATCGCCAGCGGGTCGTTCCTCACGGGCGGGATGGCCGTCTGCCCGTGCAGCATGGGCACCCTCGCGGCCGTCGCCACCGGCCTCTCGACCAACCTCATCCACCGGGCCGCCGACGTCCACCTGAAGGAGCGCCGCAAGCTCGTCCTCGTGCCGCGGGAGACGCCGCTGGGGCTGGTGCAACTGCGGAACATGGTGGCCGTGGCGGAAGCCGGGGCGGTGGTGCTGCCGGCGATGCCGGCCTACTACACGCGGCCGAAGACGGTGGCCGACATGGTCGACTTCGTGGTGGGCCGGGTGTGCGACCAGTTGGGCGTCGACCACCGCGTGCTGGAGAGGTGGGGTGGGTGATGAAAGCAGATTTCACCGCAGAGGGCGCGGAGAGCGCGGAGAGAAAACCGAGTGGGTCGAAGGCATCGTGTCTGAGCCCCTGCTTGTTGTTTTCTCGGCGCCCTCCGCGCCCTCTGCGGTGAAATCTGCTTTCCCCGGTGTGCCCCGTGGACCTGTTCGACGACCTGCGGGACGCCCACCGCCGCGGGGCCCGGCCGCTCGCCGCCCGGATGCGGCCCCGCACCCTCGACGAGTTCGTCGGCCAGGAGCAGTTCCTCGGCCCCGGCAAGCTCCTCCGCCGGATGCTCCTCGCGGACCGGCTCAGCTCCCTCGTCTTCTACGGCCCGCCCGGCACCGGCAAGACGGCCCTCGCCCACGTCATCGCCGGCCACACCAAGAGCCGGTTCAAGCCGCTCAACGCCGTGTCGGCCGGCATCAAGGACGTGCGGGAGTTGCTGACCGAGGCCCGCCGGCACCTCGAAGACCACGGCGAACGAACGATCCTCTTCCTCGACGAAATCCACCGCTTCAACCGCGCCCAACAGGACGTGCTGCTGCCGGACGTGGAGGACGGCGTCGTGATCCTCATCGGGGCGACGACGGAGAACCCGTTCTTCGCCATCAACACGCCGCTCCTGAGCCGGAGCCAAATTTTCACCTTCGAGCCGCTCACGCGGGACCACGTCCGCACCATCTTGCAGCGGGCGTTGAGCGATACGGAACGCGGGCTGGGGAACGTCCCCGTGACGGTCACGGACGACGCGATGGCGTTCCTGGTGGAGATGTGCGACGGCGACGCCCGCCGGGCGCTGACGGCGCTGGAAGTGGGGGTGAAGTCGTCGCAACCGCCCCCGGCGAGCGGGGGGCGTCAGCCCCCTGATCCTTCGCAGCGCGTGTCGGTCGTGCGTGGCAATCAGGGGGCTGA
>JANPKP010000109.1:0-11969 GCA_031426095.1 Gemmataceae bacterium | reverse complement strand
CCCGTCTCGCCGCGCGGCAAGTTCTCGAACGTCTCGAAGTCAGGAATCACTGAGCGGAGGTACGACTCGATGAGGCTGTACGCCGAGGGCTGACGCATGAGGAGTGCGTTCAGCCACGCCGAGAAGTTACCCGCGTCCTCTCGGAGTTCGGAGGACTCTTCCGCCGAAAAGCCCATCATTTCCGTGGGAATCGGCGCGACCAAAATCGTTGAAGCGAGGAACACCTTCAATTGCTGCATCAAGGCCTGACCGACGCGAACGTTAATTACTGGGAGTGCCGCCACATGCCAATCGAGTCCGAAGGTCGGGCCGTCGATTTGGTCGATCTGGGCGTGCCGGCGTGAGAAAATCACCCCCCCGTCAACCAGTAAACTTTCATCCGCGATGCGGGCTTCCCGGAAGTGTTCGGGCATCTCGAACGAGATGGCGTATTTGAAGCGCTTGCCGGTCAACGTGACGTCCACCTCGAATCGCATCGGAATATTCTTGCGATGCTGCGTGAAGTCGCTGGCATCGATCCACGCTTTGACGCGGTTGGGGCCACGGCAGATGCTCTGGAAGACACCAATCGCTTGTCGGAGTGTCGATTTCCCGGACCCGTTCTTGCCGATCACGAGCACGGATCCCCGACCCATCAAGTCAAGGGTGAAGTTCTCCAGGCAGCGGAAGTTGTGGACGTAAATCCGCTCGATCATGATTTCACCTAGACGACGGGCGAGCGATTCGATTCCTGTTCTATAGCCGACGAGGCGCCTTGCCCATTTCGCGGGTCCAGTTCTCTCCTTCTCGCGGCGTCACTCGTACAGGAACTCCGGCCGCCGCAGCAGGTACGTCACCACACCGCGCCACGCCCGGATCGTGTAGTCGGGGTCGGCCGGCGGCGGGCCGTTCGCCTTGCAGCCGTAAGACTCCTCCCGGGCCACCTTCGTCTGGCGGGCGTCGGCCACGATGCCGGCGAACAGCGCGAACGTCCGCCCGACCTCGGCCGAGTCCGCGGCGTCGTGCCGGCCCAGAATCCGCTCGTGCAGGTGAACGATCGCCCGGCGGACGGCCGCGTCGTCGTCGGACGTGGCCCCCGGGAGCGTGCCCGGCTCGACGCCGGGGAAGAGCCGCCGCTCGGCCGCCGGGCGGGCGAAGTCGCGGGCCACGTGCCGGCACGCCACGTCGTTCGACAGGATCCGCTGGATCGCCCCCATCGCCCCGCTCGGGTCGGCCGCCCGCTCGGTCACCTCCTTCGAGTCGATCCCGCCGTAGAGCATGGCGAGCTGGCCGTTGAGCTTGCCCCACCGCTCGCCGAACACGGCGGACACCTTCCGCTCGACCTGCTCCGGGGAGAGCATCCGCACCAGCCCGGCGTCGTCCAGCTCGGCCCGCCGCTTCGGGTCGGTCAGCGTGCTAGCCGGGCCGTCGGCCCGGTAGAAGGGCGAGGCGACCCACTCCTTGAAGGCGACCTTCAGGTTGAACCCGCTCGACACGAAAGCGGCCGCCACCCGCTCGACTTCCCGCCGCTGCTCCCGGTAAGCCCGCAATTTCGCATTGTAGAGCGGGTCGTCCAGGTCCTTCGGCGGCAGCAGCGGCCGCCGTCCGGTGAGGATGAAGTAGACGTGTTCGACCATCGCGGCGGCGAACCGGGGGTCTTTGGCCGTCCGCTCGCCGAGCCACTGGAGCGACCGCCACCGCTCGGCCGGGGGCAAGTCTTCGCCCTCGAACCCGGGGCCGAACATGTCCGTGAACCACCCGCCCTTCCTCTTGCCGTACACGCCCTTCTCGGCGAACCGCCAGTAGTCCTGGAACAGCCCGGCGACCGGGTCGAGTGTCCGGTGGCAGACGACGCACTCGGCCGCCTGCATGGTCGGCACCGGGAACTTGGCCTGGGCCGCCGCCGCGTCGGTCGTGCGGGCCGCGAGTTCCAGCACGTCCACCCCGAGGAAGTGCTGGTAGTACATCCGCGCCCGCAGGCGGTTGCGGTTCGTCTCCGTCGTCGGGTAGCGGACGAGGTACTGGAAGGTGCTGAGCAGCCCGGCGTGCGGGTAGAAGCCGGTCGCCGAGTCCTGGGCGTCGGCCTTGTTCCGCCCCACCAGCGCCTTGAGCTTGACGGGGATGAACTCGCCGGGGTCGTCCGGGTTCTTGAACCGGCCCTTGACTTCCTCGAACACGCCGTACCCGCGGGCCGACAGCGGCGAGAGCAAGACGTAGTCGGCCGTGACGACCTCGGTGAACGGCCGGTCGTGGCGGACGATGTGCTCGGTGAGCCGCATCGGCTCGTCGAGCAGGCCGTTGCGGTAGTCGGCGGTGAGCTTGTACCGGGCCTGCCGCTGGGCCTTCTCGTCGCCGGCCGCGCTCAAATCGACCTTCTGGTACCAAAGCCGGTTCGGGAAGTGGTCGTAGGAGAGCACGTCCTGGTCCGGGTTGCCGGTGACGCCGAGCGTCAGGAAGATGTCGTTGAACCCCTCGCGGAGCCGGTCGTAGAAGGCCTCCTCTTTCATGACGGCGTCGAGGATGGCGGGCACCGCCTTCAGGCCGCCCTTCGCCACGGCCGCCCGCTCGGCCTCGGTCGGCAGCCGGCCGGCGAGCGAGAGCGTGACGCGGCGGAGCAGCCGGGCGTCGTCCACCATCGCCACGCCGTCGAAGAACGGCGGCCCCGCCGGCTCGACGGCGGCGGCGTCCGGCCTGCCGGCTTGCGGGCCGTTCACCTTGCGGACGAAGGCGGCGAGGACGCGGTAGCCGGCCGAGTCGGGCTTGAGCACGTCCGACCCGCCGTGGTCGAGCCCGCCAGTGACTTTGAGGAGCAGCCGGGGCTGGTCCTTCGCCTTGAGGCGGGCCATCCTGGCGAACGCCTCGCGGTTGTGCCTCATCGCCTCGCCGCGGGCGGGCCCGTCGGCCGTCTTGCCGGGGTCGCGGAGGACGAGCTTGCTCTCCTCCGCGTCGCCGCCGGCCTTGTGGCACGTCAGGCACGACCGGGCGGCGACCTTCGCCCACACCTCGTCGGCGAAGTCGTCGCCGGCCGCGGGGCAGCCCGGGGCGGGTTTGGCGTCGCCGCCGCGGGCGGGCCCGGCGAACCCGGCCGCGGCCAGGGCGAGGGCGAGCGGGCGGAGGCTCAACGGCATGGCGGCTCTCGCGGGGCGGGGCGGTGGTCGGCGGGGGGGCGCGTGCGGCGGGGCGGGAGTGTCAATTCAGTCATACCGCGCCGCCGCAGGCCGCACAAGCGGGCGGGCGGGGGGTCACTCGGTGGAGATGTCGCCGTAGTCCCTGGTCATGAGCGGGATGAACTCGCCCCAGGTCATACGCTCGCTGAGGAACCGGACCGACCCGTCGGCGAAAAGGGCGTTCGACCCGCCCTTGTGGTAGCTGTAGATGGCGAAATGGTTGGAGCAGTTCATGACGCACGGCCCCCCTTGCTGGCTGCCGTCGGTTTCCGACGTACTCGCGGCGGTGACGTCGAACTTCATCCCCTGGGGCGAAAACCCGTTCATGAGGTTGGCCCACCCGCCGCCGATGCTCTGAGTGTTGGTGTTCGGGTTGGACGCGCCGTAGATGCGGCCGAGCGACCGGGACGACGACTCGACCACGACGACCGAGTTCGAAGTCCCGTCCCTCACCCATTCGGGCTTGCACGTCTCGTCGGCTTGTAGGACGACCGACGGCGGGGGGTTCTGGGGCCACGACGAAAAGTAGTTGACGGCCACCCGCTTGTCGACGCCGACGATCGGGGCGTAGTCGGTGGGCGCGGACCCGACGCGGTTGAAATTCGTGAGCGTGCCGGTGGCCGGACTGTAGCCGGTGTACGCCGTGTACGACCAACTCACGTGGTGCCCGCCGCCGCCGTTACTCTGGAAGTAGGCGTCGCTCCCCCCCGGCAAGGCCGACGGGCACTTGGCGAACGCGATCGGGGTCTGGATGATGCCGGTCGTCTTGTCGGCGTTCACCGGGTCGTACCACGGCTTGGTCGAGTCGAACCGGTCGGCGATCACCCCCTGCTCCAGGTAGGGGAGCATGAGCGGTAGGAAGCCCGACCCCGGACCGGTCTTGTACTTAGTCGGGTCGGCCGCGTCCTTCTCCCCGGTCGCCCCGTAGGCCCGAGCCGCCGGCATCGTCGGGTTGCCCATCGACCCCGGCGGGAAGAACCCGCGGGCGGTGACGTGGTTGTGCATGGCAACCCCGTACTGCTTCAGGTGGTTCATGCACTTGATCCGCGAGGCCGCCTCGCGGACCTTCTGGACGGCGGGGAGCAGCAGGCCGATCAGCACCGCAATGATGGCGATGACGACGAGCAGCTCGATCAGCGTGAACCCGCGGCGGCGGGCGGAGGCGGCGGGGCGGGACATCGGTCGTCTCCCAAATCAGGCCGCGGGGAGTGGGCCGCGTGGCAGGTCGTGTCACTTCGTCAGCCGAATCACTTCGAGTTCGTTCGGCCGGCCTTCGATCTTGGCACGCAGGCCGGACGTGGCCGGGTCCTGATACCGGGCCGGGAGTTTGTTCGGCGAGTTGCCCGCGAACCAGTGGGCCGTGACGGCGTACTCCCCGGCCGGGGCCCCGTCGTTCGTCTTATAAGTGCTGAACACCACCACCCCGTCCTCGCCGACGGTGCCGACGGTCGGGATGGTCTTGGCGTCGGACCCGGCGGCCGGGCGGAGGACGATCGTGGCCCCGACCGGCGGCTTGCCCTCGAACTCGACCTTCACCCGGGCCGGGAACGTCTCCTTGAACCGCGGCTCGCCGCACCCGGCCGCCGTTCCGACGGCGAGCAGGATGGCGGCGAGCGTCCGGGCGGCGGGCCGTGCGGTCATGGGGAACCTTCTCGGGTCGTGCGGCGGCGGGCGGCGTGGAGGGCGGGTCACGCCCCGGCCCGGACGCGGCGGCGGACCCGGACGAGGCCGAGGCCGGCGGCCGCGAGGCCCAACGCGGTCGCCGGCTCGGGGATTGCCGTCGGCACCAGCTCGTAGGTTACCGCCGACGGGCCGGTGATGAACGTCGCCCCGGGCGAGAAGGTGTCGAAGGTGGTGCCGCTGAGGAACGTCTGGTACTGAGCGTTCGCACTCGTCAGATCGGCACCCAGCGGGGCGGCGGTGAAGACAATCCGCCCGGTCGTCCCGCTGGCGTCGGTGGTCCCCGTCCACCCGGTGACGAGCAGCGACCCGCCGCCCGTCCCGTCGAGGCCGGTCGAGAAGGTGATGGTGTGGGCGGCCGCCGGGTCGAGGGCGAGGGTGGACGCGGCCGTCACGCGGAGGCTGCCGGCCTGGAAGGCGGTGATCGTGCCGGCCGTCCCGGCCGTGTTGGTCCGCAGGGTGCCGCCCGCGAGGACCACGTCGCCGACCGTCGGCAGGGCGGCGGCGGCGTTCAGTTCGAGGACGCCGGCCGACACGACCGTGCCGCCGGAGTGGGTGTTGGTGCCGGTCAGGACGCTGGTGTTGGCCCCGAGCTTCTGGACGAGGCCGGGGCCGGAAATCGTCCCCGCCGCGGCGACGGACGCCGTGCCCGGGGCGAGGACCAGCACGTTGTTGTTGGTGACGCCGACGCCCGCCGCGACCGCCCCGGCGAGGGCGACCTTGCCCGGCCCGGAGATCACAAAGGTGCCCGAAGCGAGGTCCGGGGCGTAGGTCAGGGTGCCGCCGCCGCCGCCGAGCCGGTAGGTGGTGCCGTTCGGGGTCAGGGTGCCGGAGTAGGTCACGCTCCCCACGGCCCCGAGGCTGAGGGCGGAGAAGGCGGAGAAGTCGAGGCTTTCCGCGTTGGTGGGGCCGAGGTCGGGGGTCAGGGCGAGGGCCCCGGTCGAACTCGTGGCGACCCGCGACAGGAGGCCGGCCCCGGTGAGCGAGCCGCCGGCCGCGACCGCCGCCCCGGGGTTGACCAACACGTTGGCCGTCGAGCCGCCGATCAAGTTGGCGGCGTTGAACTGGAGGACGCCGCCGTTGACCGACGTGCCGTCGGTGTAGGTGTTCCCCGCCGCGTTGGCGACGGACGCGGCCAGGACGAACGTCCCGGTCCCGTTCTTGGCCAGCCCTAGGCGGGTGTTGGCGGCGGCCGCGGCCGCGGGGTTCGTCAGGAGGCGGCCCGAGAAGGTGGAGTCGCCGTTCCCGGCCCCGACGCCGAGGACGAACGTCGATCCGGTCGAGCCGACGGTGCCGACGGGTTGAACGGACCCGGTCCCGGTCAGCCTATCGACGTTAAACCCCGGGCCGTTGGCGATGTCGAGGGTGGTGCTCGTCGCCAAATCGACGAGGGCGTTCGGCAGGGTGCCGGACGTCGACCCGTTGGTGAGCCGCCCGGCGCTCACGAGGATGCTGCCGTTGAACGGGGATGGCGGGGCACTGGTGTTCACCGTCCCGATCGAAAGCCCGCCGGGCCCGGTTTTGGTGATCGTGCCCGACCCAGTGAACAGGCTGTTGAACCGCATGACCGCATTGGTGCCCTGAACTTCCACCGTCACCGGCCCGTCGATCTGCGGCGACCGCCCGGTGGTAATGTCGCCGGTCAGGGTCGACGTCAACCGCAAGGTGCTGCCTCCCCGGAGGACGAGGGCGCTGCCATTCCCGAGGTTGGCGGCTGTCCGGACGTTCAGCGACCCTTCGTTCACCGTGATCGTACCGGTGAAAGTGCCGCTCCCTTCGATGGTGAGAATGCCCGGACCGGACTTCGTGACGGACACAACCCCCGTCCCGTTGTTCGTGATCGGCGAGTTGACCTGGATGTCGCCGCCGGTGGTGCCGCCGGACGTGAACCCCCCGGCGTAGAAGAACAACTCGGCGGCGGTGTTGTCGGCGGTGCCGGCCGTCACCGCCCCGACCCCGGAACTGCCGAGGACGAAGTTGGCCGACCCGGCCGGCACGAGGACGCCGCCGGCCCCGACGCGGAGCGTGTTGCCGCTCGTGACCGTCATCGTGCGGAAGGTGTTCGTGGTCGTGTACGTTGTGAAGAATTTCAGCGAATTGATCGTGAGGGGTGCCCCGGTGAACGACCCGTTCGAGGTGAGGCCGTTCAGTAGTACGTTCATGGTCGGGGTCGTGTTCGCGGCGGTCAGGGCCGGGGCCGCCCCGCCAAAGGTGTTCGACCCGGTCCCGGTGGTGTACGCGAGGCCGACGACGTTGTTGCCGGCGTCGAGCGTCGCCCAGTTCAGGTTGCCGACCGCGGACGTTGTCGGGTTCAGGACGCCGGTCGTGAAGTGCGACCCGATGATGCCGTTGACCACGGGCGTCCCGACGGCCGTGACGGTCCCGGGGGCGGAGGGCACGGCCAAGTTGACGGTCCCGGCCCCGCCGGCCGTCCGCGTCACGTTACCGAGGGCGACGGTCAGGGTGCCGCCCGCCCCGGCCGTCGGGAGGAGGGTGGTGCCCCCCGAAGCGAGGTTGAACGCCCCGAACGTCTGGCTGTTCGCCACCCCGGCCGCCCCGACGAGGCTCAGCGTGCCGCCGGCCGCGGTGAACGTCGAGGTGCCCGGCAAGAGGTCCGTGAGGTCCGGGGCCGTGTTGCCGAAGGCCAGGGCAAGGGTGCCGGCGGCCAGCGTGGTCGGGCCGGAGTACGATTGCGCGGCGTTGATCGTGAGCGTCCCGGCCCCGAGCTTGATCAGCCCGCCCGCCCCGGTGATCGGGCCGGCCACCACCTGCGTGAGTGTCGCGTTGTCCGACCGGTTGAGGATCAAAGTGCCGGCGTTCGAAATCGCCCCGTTAAGTGAGCCGGCCGGCCCCCCGTTGCCGATCCGGAGGGTGCCGGTGGCCGCGACCGTGGTGGTTCCAGTGAAACTGTTGGCGGCCGATAGTACAACGGTGCCGGCGGCGACCGTCAGGGAGCGGGAGGCCGACGCCGGGCCGTCGGCCAGGGAGGTGGCGACGCCGAGGACGCCGCCCCCGCCGCCGAGGGTGTACGTCGAGCCGTTCGGGGTCAGGGTGCCGGAGTAGACGAGCGGGTTGACCGTCGTCCCGCCCGCCGCCCCGAGGGCGATGCCGGCGAGCCTCGACAGGTCGAGGTCGTTGGCGTTGCTGACCGAAAGGGCGAGGACGCCGGTCGAAGGCGTGGCGAGGCGGTTGACGAGGAGCTGGTCGAAGGCGAACAGGCCGACGGCCGTGGCGTTGGTGAGGGTCACGTTCGCCCGCCCGGCCCCGCCGACGGACGCGACAGACCCGTACCGGACGAGGCCGCCGGTGGCCACCGCCGTCGCCCCGGTCAGGCCGTTCACCCCGACCAGGTTGAGGGTGGCCCCCGAGCCGACCGTCATCCCCCCGGACCCGGTGGTGGTGTTCGACCCGGTGACGCTGAGGTTGAACGTCCCGGCGTTCACCGTGATGCCGCCGCCGATGGCGTTACTGCCGTTGAAGGTGAGGGTGCCGGCGTTGACCGTGACGGCCCCGGTGAAGGTGTTCGCGGCGTTAAACGTGACGACCCCGGAGCCCGTGGTCGTGAACCCGGCCCCGGCCGCCTGCTCGGTCACGTTCACGTTGACGGTGATCGCGCCGACGGCGTTGATCGTGCCGTTCGGCTTGCTCAGGCTGAGACTCAGGGGGCCGGCCCCGGCCGTCCCGTCCGTGAGGTTGAACGTCATCGCGTTGGACGACTGGTTGTCCAGGATCAAGTCGTTGGCCCCGGACCCGTTGAGGACCAGGACGCCGGGCGCGACGGTGTTGCTGCCGAACGACCGGGCGACCGACCCCGAGACCATTCGGACGGTGCCGAGGTAGTACGGGGTGCCGAGGGCGGAGTTGAAGTTCAGCGTGATGCTGGTGGACGTGCCGACGGACCCGAACGAGGCGATGTCGGTGTTGCCGGTGTTCGAACTCGACCCCGGGGTGACGTCCCCGGCCCAGTTGGTGTTGGTGCCGAACGCGGTCCCGGTGCCGCTCGTGCCGCCGTCCCACGTGGTCTGGCCGGCGGCGGGTCGGCTCGTGCCGAGCGAGACGGCAGTGGCCCCGAATGAGGCGAGCAGGAGAGAACGGAGGCGGCGGACCCCGAGCCGGTGCGAGGCGGGTGGGCAAAGGCGCATCGATTCTCCACGAATGATCGTTCGGCCCGCGCGGGCGTTCCCCGAGGCGTGGGGTGGACGCGGGTGGGCGGTGGAGAGGAGTGGAGAGGGAAGGCGTACTGGCAGTATGAATGATCTTGATGAGTGCGTGGCGTGAAAGCAACCCGGAAAATCCCGAAATCACACGCCACTTACCCAAACGAGTCGTCACAACGGGCGGGCGACCGCCGGGGGATGTCCGCGAGGAATTTCCCAGTGTGTGTCTGGAAACCGATCCCGGGGTTCTCCTGGGCGGCGGCCCACCCCGCGGCGGGACTTGCGTCAATTTCCGCGGCCCGAAGCGCCGCCGGGTGGCCTGACGTAACCCCTTACGCCCGAACCCACCCGGTAACGCCCGGTGTCGCCGCGGGGTCGAGCGTTGCGTCCGAAAGAGGGGTCAACTTTACCGCATGTTTGCGGGACCTTTTCCGTAAGCCACTACCAGCCTGGTGGTTGCGGCGTTTTCGGGCGCCCCGCGCTGGGCGAATGCGGTAAAGCTCGGATCCCGGTTCGAGTAGCCGGATCGGCGTAACTCCGCCACGTGGGCCGGCCCGGCTCGGTCTGCAGACACATCCTCACACCCGCCATGGTCGCACCCCGGTGCACTCCAGTCTCCGGCCGTGAGCAGGCGAAGGCACCCACCCGGCGAGATCAACTGCCCGGTCGGGTCGAAGTCGGGGCCGGGGATTGGGGCGGATTTCGGCGACGCTCTCCTTTTAGCGGGGTGGGCGGGGCGGGAAGCGGAAGTGGCGTGTCGGCCGCGAGACCGGGCGGAACGCACTGTTCGAAAGCGGGAGATTACGAGAACGCCGGGGGCGTCTGAACCGCTCACCGGGGGCGGTCGAGGGGTGCGGCGGTTAGCTCGCTCAGCCGGGTGATCCGCCGGCCGACGGCCGCGTGCCGCCCGCGTTCGTCGAGAAGTACCGCCCGCAGGCCCGCCGCCGTCGCCCCCTCGTAGTCGTTCTCCACGTCGTCGCCGACGAACAGGATCGCGTCCCTGTCGCACCCGGCCGCCCGCTCGACCGCGTCGAAGAACGCCGCCCCCGGCTTGCGGACGCCGACGTGCGAACTGACCACCACGCTCCCCAACAGCGGCCCCAACGCGGGCAGCCCCTCGACCACGGAGAGCAGTCGGTAATCGTAATTCGACGCCAGCCCGAGGCGGACGCCGCGGTCGGAAAGGGTGCGGAACACGGCGGCCGCGTCCGGGTTGACCCGCCAAGCCCCGGAGAGGGCGAAGTGGGCGTAGAGCTTGCGGAAGCACGCCTCGCCGTCCGGCACGTCGGGCAGGGAGGCCCGCACGACCGCCCGCCAGCGCTCCTCCTCGCGGGCGTCGCTCGTCCGCCAGCCGGCGGCGCGGTCGACCTCCTCCTCGGCCCGGAAGGCGTCAACGAAGCGCGTCCGCACTTCATCCGCAGAAATTGCGAGCCCATGCCCTCGGGCCACGGCCGCGTACATGACGGGGGCCGACGGGTCGGGGAAGAGGAGCGTGCCGACGGCGTCGAAGAAGACGGCCCGCACGTCGGGGGGCACCCACGGGGCGGTCATCGTAGGCCGCCCGGGGGCGTGGGGCCGGGGACCGCCCGCCGGGGGTCGGTCGGCGACCGGGGGGAGCGGGCCGCCGGCGGGAACGGCCGGCGGGCGGGCGGGGCGGCGGGGGCCGACGCCGTCACGTCGCGGGCGGCCCGGGCGGCCACCGCCACCTTTAACAAGTGCAGCCCGCCGCGGAAGACCACGAAGCCGATCACGGTGAGCGGGCCGGCGTCGAAGATGCGCTTCTCCCCGAGCTTCAGGTACGCCAGCCCGAAGAAGCCGAGGCCGAGGAGGAGGACGGCCCACCCGCCGATTTCGCGTGCCCAGTAGCTCATGGCCGGTCGCTCCGTTGGTCCCGCGTTTTCGCCCGCCGTTCGGCCCGCCGCTTCGCCCACGCCCGCCACGTCTCGACCCGCACGCGCTCGCGGCGGGTCTCGTTCCACGCCGTGTCTTGCAGCACCATCCGGGCCTCGTCGGGGCCGAGGGTGCGGAGCCGCCAGTACCAGAACGCCGTCTGTGCGACGGCCGCGGCGAGGAACACGCCGCCGGTGACCAGGATGAACCGCGAGCCGGGGGCCGACAGCCGCCCGGGGCGGGGCGTGTCGAAGCGCCCGTCGTACCCCGGCTCGGCCGCCCCGAGCGTGAGGCCGCTGTCGGTCCGCACTTCGAACGCGGTCAGCGCCAGCCAGAGGAGTTGCCCGCCGACCACGACGGCGACGGCGGCCTTGAGCAGCGCGGCGACTTCCCCGGCGGCGACGGCCGCCGGCGGCCGGCGGTCGGCGGGGGGTACCGCCGAACGCGAGGTCGGCCCCTCGGCCGGCAGCGCCCGCGAGAAGAAGCCGAGGAGGCGGTACTGGCAGGCGGTGTACACCACCAGTGCGGCGGCCAGGATCACGTCCTCGACGCGGAACACGGCCCGCACGTCCCACGGGCGGGCGGGGCCGACCTCGGGCAGGCCGGTGGGGTAAAGGAGGAAGTACGTGACCAGCACGACGACGAACCCCGGGGCGGCCGTCCAGCGCAAGAAGACGCCGCACAGGGCGATGACGACGACGAGCAGCCCGCCCAGGTCGCTCCCGCGGCCGAAGAGGATGGCGAAGACGAACACCAGGGCCGCGAGGCACGTGACGAGGTAGTTCCGCACGTCCGGGTGGCGGTAGAGCGCCCGCACCTCGGCGGCGTGCTCGCGGCGGGCGTCCTTCGGGGTCGGCGGGGTGGTGGTCATCGGCGGGTCCGCATCCCCCGGAGGCGGTCGAGGCGGTCGAGGACGACGCGGACGGGGTCGGCCTCGTTCACCCGCACCACCGTCGCCCCGGCCCGGGTCAACTCCCGCCGGAGGTCGCGGTAGGCGTGGTGGAGTTGCAGCACGAGCCCGACGTGGACGGCCGGCCGGTCGGCCGCCCGCCGCTCCTTGGCGGACAGCCCCTTGCGGTTACGACCCTTCGCCGGC
>JANPKP010000108.1:0-14932 GCA_031426095.1 Gemmataceae bacterium | reverse complement strand
CGCCGAACCTCGGCGGCCCCGCCCGTTATCGCGGCATCACTTCGAGCACGGGCAGCTCGAACCGGCCGAGCGGCCGGACGACTTGCAGCCCGAAACGCCGGAGACGAGGGCGGCGGCCATGAGGAGACCGAGGACGAGCGTGCGCATCGGATGACCCTTCCGTGGGTGAGGAGAAGCGGCCCGGCGGGCACTCGTTGGCCGACCGGCAACCCCGCGTCGGGAGAGTGTTCTCGACCCGGGACGTGCCGTTACTATCGGAGCCTCCCCGCGCCCGCGTCCGCCCTTTCGAGCCGGTCGGGGACACGCCGCACGTCGGAACGTAGGCCCTTGACGGGGCGAGCGGATGTAACGACGGCGACGGTCGTCCACCCCCGTCGGGCCGCTTGCGACCGGAGTCGCCCACGATTATGCTATCCCCGGGTTTGCGACCCTCCTCCCGGGGTGACACCATGAGACTGTCGTTGGCCGCTTTCGGAGTCGGCTGCCTGTTCGTCGTCGTCGCGGCGGCCGACGACCGCGTGAAGGTTCCGCCGGCCGCCGACATCGAGGCGTCGGCCAAGCTCGTCCGCAGCCTGTTCAAAGACGACTACGCCAAGCCCGGCCCGAAGGCCAAGGCGGCGCTCGCCGAGAAGCTGTTCAAGCAGGCCGACGAGACCCGCGACGACAACGCCGCCCTGTTCGTCCTGCTCCGCGAGACGGCCGAACTCGCGGCCGCCGGGGGCGAGGCCGACCTCGCCGTCCGGGCGCTCGACGGACTCCGTGCCAAGTTCGCCGGCCTCGCCGCGGATCAGTTCGAACCACTCCTTAAGGCGGTGGCCGCGAAGGCGGCGGCCCCCGAAGCGAGCCTCGCGCTTACCAACTACCTCCTGCGGGTCGTGGACGAGGCGGTGGCGGCCGACGACCTCGACGGGGCCGCCCGCGTCCTCAAGCTGGCCGACGGGACTGCGGCCCGGTCCAAGAGCCTGCGGACGGCGGCGGTCGTGGCGGCCCGCGTGAAGGAGGTCGAGGGGTTCAAGGCCGACGCCCCGGCCGTCGCGGCCGCGGTCGCCACGCTGGCCAAGAAACCCGACGACCCGGACGCGAACGCGGCGGTCGGCAGATACCTTTGCTTCCAGAAGGGCGAATGGGATAAGGGTCTCTTACACCTCGCCAAGGGGTCCGACGCCCCGCTCCGTGACGCGGCCAAAAAGGAGACGGCCGGCCCCGCGACCGCGGCCGACATTTTGGCCGTCGCCGACGCCTGGTTCCTGACCGCCCCCGCCGCCGGCCCGACCCGCCGGCCGTTGCTCGCCCGAGCCCAGACGTATTACGCCAAGGCGTCCCCCGACTTGTCCGGGCTCAACCGCACGAAGGCCGACAAGCGGCTGGAGGAACTCGAAAAGCTGATCGACGGCAAGAGTCAGTACGACGACCTGTGGGCGGCCGTGCGGGCGGCGGTCCGGGCCAAGTCCCAGGAGAGCCTCGCGCCCCTCGGCGGGTTCTTCACCACGAAGGAGTACGCCGACCAGCCGGCCGACGCCGCCGTGCTGATCGGCTTCAACTACACGACCCGCCAGCACAACAACAGCCACCTCGTCATGGGCTTCCTCCAGCCGATCTACCTCACCCCGAAGGGCGAAAAGCTCGGCGCGGCCTACGGCAAGCTGGCCGTGGGGGTGAAGGCCCAGACCGTCAAGGCCAAGCCGGGGTACGCGGTCGGCTCGCTGATGATCAAGGGCGGCGGACTGCTGGAGGGGTTCCTCATCACCTTCATGAAGATCGACGGCAAGGGGCTGAAGCCGGCCGACAACTACGACTCGCCTTGGATGGGCCGCGAGGAGGCGGGGCACCGCCACGCCGTCGTCGGCGACGGCCGCCCGGTGATCGGGATTCACGGCAAGCGCAACAACGAGGCGGACGCCGGCATCTGCAACATCGGGCTCGTCGTCGTCGGCACCAAGCCCACGCCCGCCCCCAAGAAGAACTGACGGCGGGGGCCGCGAACGAAAAAAGCCCGCCCGTTGCAGGTGCAACGGGCGGGCTTTCGCATTCACAACTCGCTCAACCCCAGGTGCAGAGCGTCGGTTCGAACAGGTGCGGCAGGTTGGCGTGCTTCGGAAGCACCCGCACGCTGAACCCGAACTGCCCGCTCGCCCGGCAGAGCACCTTGCCGCTGAAATTCACGCTCGGCGAGCCGTTCACGCCCTCGGGCCGGAGGGCCATCGCCTGCGGCTCGGTGATGTCGCCCATCGAGTCGAGAATGCCGTGGCAGAGCTGCACCTCCACGTCGTCCGGGCTGAACTTGCCGAGGTTCACTTTCACCTTGACCGGGAAGTCCGACCCGACGCGGAGTTGGTCGCCGGTCGGGGCGTCCACCGCCTCGACGCGGACGTGGCCCCAGTCGGCGACGACCCGCCGCCGCCACTCGGCCAGCTCCCTCGCCGCCTTGAGCGTGTCGGCCGACAGCTTCGAGGTCCGCGTGTGGGCCGGGACGTAGCACCGCTCGGTGTACTCCTCGACCATGCGGTTGGTGTTGAACGCCGGCACCAGGGTCATGATCGACCGCTTCATGCGGCGGATCCAGCCGCGGGGCAGGCCGTCGTTGCCGCGGGTGTAGAACGTCGGCACGATGTCCTGCTCGATCAGGTCCACCAGGGCGCGGCTCTCGACCTCGTCCTGGTAGTGGAGGTCGGTGTACTCCTCGCCGGCCCCGATCGCCCACCCGTTGTCGCCGTCGTACCCCTCGACCCACCAGCCGTCGAGGATGGACAGGTTCAGCCCGCCGTTGCACGGCACCTTCATGCCGCTCGTGCCCGACGCCTCCAGCGGCCGGCGGGGGTTGTTGAGCCACACGTCCACCCCCTGCACGAGGTGGCGGGCGACGTTCATGTCGTAGTCTTCGAGGAAGACCACCCGCCGGCGGAACTCGGCCCGCCGGGCCATCTGGACGACGCGGGCGATCAACTCCTTGCCCCCCTGGTCCTTCGGGTGGGCCTTGCCGGCGAAGATGAACTGGACCGGCCGCTCCTTGTTGTTCGTGATGGCCGCCAGCCGCTCGATGTTGCGGAACACGAGGTCGCCCCGCTTGTACGTGGCGAACCGGCGGGCGAAGCCGATCGTCAGGGCGTCCGGGTCGAGGATTTCGTCGGCCGCCTCGATCTCGCTCGGCGGCGAGCCGCGCCGCTTGAGCTGGGCCTTGAGCCGCATCCGGGCGAACGCCACCAGCCGCTCCCGCCCCCGCTCGTGCGTCCGCCACAGCTCGGCGTCGGGGATGTGTTCGACCCGCTTCCAGATGGCGAAGTCGGTCGGCTTCTCCTCCCACTGCACGCCCAGGTAGCGGTCGCACAACTGGCCGACCTCGGGCGACATCCACGTCTGCGTGTGGACCCCGTTGGTGATCGACGTGATCGGCACCTCGGTCGCCGGCAGGCCGGGCCAGATGTCCTTCCACATCTTCTGCGACACGGTCCCGTGCAGCTTGCTCACCCCGTTGCTGGTGTTCGCCAGCTTGATCGCCAGCACCGTCATCCCGAACGGCTCCGTCTCGTTCCCCGGGTGCTGCCGGCCGAGGGCCACGATCGCGTTGCGGTCGAGGCCCATCCTGCCGAGGTAGTCGCCGAGGTACTGCTCGATCATCGGCACCGGGAAGGCGTCGTTCCCGGCCGGCACCGGGGTGTGGGTGGTGAACGCCGTGCCCGCCTTCACGGCCTCGAAGGCGGTGGCGAAGTCGAGCTTGTGCTCCTCCATCAAGAGTCGGACGCGCTCCAGCCCGGTGAACGCCGCGTGCCCCTCGTTCATGTGGCAGACGGTCGGCATCTTGCCGATCGCCTTGAGGAAGCGGATGCCGCCGATGCCGAGGATGATCTCCTGCTGGATGCGGGTGTGGTTGTCGCCGCCGTAGAGTTGGGCCGTGATGGCCCGGTCCTCCGGGCGGTTCTGCGGGATGTTAGCGTCGAGCAGGTACAGCGGCACCCGGCCGACCTGGATGCGCCACGTCCGCAGGGCGACCTCGCGGCCGGGGAGCTGGACGCTCACGAGTAACGGCTGCCCGGCGGCGTCGAGTTCGGGAATCAGAGGGAGGTTGAAGAAGTCGTTCTCCGGGTAGCGCTCCTGCTGCCACCCGTCGACGTTCAGGTACTGGCGGAAGTACCCTTCGCGGTACATCAGGCTGATGCCCATGAGCGGGATGCCGAGGTCGCTCGCGCTCTTGAGGTGGTCGCCGGCCAGGATGCCGAGGCCGCCGCTGTAAACCGGGATGCTCTCGTGCAGGCCGAACTCGGCCGAGAAGTACCCGACGCGGGCGTCCTGGGCGTCGGGGAACGCCTCCTGGTACCACGTCGGGGCGTTCAGGTAGTGGTCGAGGCTCTCGCTGACGCGGTCCATGTGGGCGAGGAACCCGTCGTCGGTTTCGAGTTGTTCGAACCGCCCCTGGCCGGTCGCCCCGAGGAGGCGGATGGGGCTGTGGTCGAGGGCCTCGAACAGGTCCGGGTTGATCCGGCGGAAGAGGGCGACGGCGTCCGCGTTCCAGCACCACCAGACGTTGTACGCGAGCTTGTGCAGCGGGCGGAGGCGATCGGGCAGGCGGGGCAGCACGGTGAACGTGCGGATCGAACGGCCGGCCATTGGGCGACCCTCGTTGGAATGGAAGGATGCGAACGCCCCGACGCCCGCTCCTTCCGTGAGGCGGGTGATCGGTGATCCAGACCGGGAGAGTATGCCGGATGTCAATCTAGGCAATGTTGCGCGATTTGCAACCGCGATCGGTCGGTGGTCGACCCCGTCTGCGGTCGGTCTGACGAGTGTAGGGTTTATTCGGGGGGGTGTTCGCCACCATCCGGGCGTGATGTCGGGCAGCCGGCTTCGAGGAACGCCGCGAGAATAAGCTGTGCGGCGACCCGGTCCCGCCGCTCCTTCCGCTTCTGGGGCGAAAGCCCGACCGCACGCATCGCGTCGTCCGCATACGACGACGTGAATCGCTCGTCCCACATCACTGCCGGCAACCGCGTAGCCTCACCGAGCCAGCGGGCGTACTCCCGACACTCGCGGGCTTTGATCCCCTCCTCGCCGCCGGTGTGTATCGCCAGCCCGACCACGAGGCCGACCACCCGCTCGGCCGCCACCAACTTTCGAAAGTAAGTCGCGTCGGACGCCGGGTCGCGGCGGGCGTAGGTGTCGAGCGGGGATGAAATGATGCGGTCGGGGTCGCTCACCGCGAGCCCGACCCGCACGGTGCCGTAATCGACCCCGAGGAGCCGGCCGCGGGTGGGAAACCCCTCCCCCGGCACCTCCCCCAAGAAGGGAGGGGAGAAAGATTCTGTCCCCCCTCCCTTCTTGAGGGAGGGGGCCGGGGGGAGGGGTTCCGGCATCACAGGAACCGCCCCAGCCCGCTGGCCTTGAGCTTGTCCACGAGCTGCTTCACGGCCTCCTCGTTCTTGCGGTCGGCGACGAGGGTGGCGTTCCCGTCCTGCACGATGAGCAGGTCGCTGACGCCGATGGTGGTGACGAGGTGGTCGGGGTCGGACACGACCACGCACCCCGTGGTATCGATCCCGCAGTGGAGGGCCTGCACCGTGTTGCCGGCCGCGTCCTGAGGGTTGCGGCGTTCGAGGGCGAGCCAACTGCCCACGTCGTCCCACCCGAACGGGGCGTGGACGACCAGCACCTTGCCGGCCTTCCCGGCGTCCTGCATCACGGCAAAGTCAATGCTCACCTTTTCGATGGTCTCGTACTCGGCCCGGAACACGGCCGGCCCCTCGGGCGTGCCCCACGCGGCCGCGATCCGCTCGACGGCGGCGTGGATGTTCGGCTTGTTCCGCTTCAGCTCGCCGAGGATGGTGGCCGGCTTCCAGACGAAGATGCCGCTGTTCCAGAAGTGGTCGCCGCGGGCCACGAACTGCTCGGCCACGTCGGACGGCGGCTTCTCCACGAACGCGGCCACCTTCGACGCTTGGACGCCCTGCCGGCTTCCGACGGCCGGCCCCCGGTGGATGTAGCCGTAGCCGGTGGCCGGGTATGTCGGCGGGATGCCGAACGTCAGGAGCGAGTCGGGGAACTCGTTGGCGAACTGCTCGGCCGCGTGGGCCGCCCGGCCGAACTCGGCGACGGGTTCGATGACGTGGTCGGCCGGCATCACGATCAGGGTCGCGTCCGGGTCATACTTCGCCACCAGTGCCGCCCCGAGGCCGATGCACGCGGCCGTGTCCCGCCCGACCGGCTCGCCGACGACGTGGTCGGCCGGCAATTCGGGGAGTTGGCGGGCCGCCTCCTCGCGGTAGGCCGCCCCGGTGAGCACCCACGTCCGCTCCGGGGGCACCTGGGCGGCGATGCGATCGACCGTCGCCTGGAGGAGCGTGCGGTCGCCGCTGAAGGAGAGGAACTGCTTCGGCCGCTTGGCCCGGCTCCGGGGCCAGAACCGGGTGCCGCCGCCGCCGGCCAGGATCATCGCGTGCAACATGGATCGTGGGTCTCGCGTTGGGGCGTTACAACTTCACCGGGCCGTCAATCGTGAATCCCGCCGGCAACTTACGCCTCAGCTCGCCGGCGTCCAGCGCGAATAGCGGCGACACCTCGACGGGGTGGGTCGGCTTCCCGTCGTCACCCCGCGGCACGGCGACGCCGGCGGCTTCGAGCCAGCGGGCGAATCGCCCCACCAGGAGGTCGTGGACCGTCTCCGGCGAGTCGGCCCCGGTGGCGTTTTTGAGTGGGGCGAACTCGTCCTCGCGCTTCGTCTCCACAACCAGCCAGCGCTCGGCGAGGGGCAGGGCGTCGAACACGAACATCTCGAACTTCAGGGCGTTCTCTTTGATGGGCGTCACGGTCTGGCCCGTGGCCGGGTTCCAGTGGGCGACCTTCTTGCGGGCGAGGTGGTAGGCCAGCCCGCCGGTCTTGGCCGTGATCCGTTCGAGGAAGGGGACGCCGAACAGGTGGATGGCCGGGTTGCCGGCCCGGAAGCTCAACTCGCCGCCCGGCCCGTGCTCCTGCGTCATCGCCGGCGGCATGTCGGAGTATTCGATGATCGAACAGCGGCCGTCCACGAGGGCCAGCACGCCGACCTTCTCCTCGGGCCGCTCCTTGAACACGACCTTCGACGACACCTCCGACCCCGCCTCGACGTGCCGGCCGAGGAAGGCCGGGTCGCAGAGGTTCACGAGCGGGTTGTCCACCTGGAAGTAGAAAACGTGCCTGACGCCGCGGGCCTTCAACGCGGCGAGCAAGCCCGTGTCCGCGAGGGCGGTGAGGGTGCCGCCGTGCCCGTTCGGACTCAGGGCGAGCGATCCCGGCGCTTCGAGTAGCAGTTTGCCGGTGTCGAGATCGACGGCCGGCATGGTGCCCTGCTGGAAGAAGTGGACATCGCCCTTCGCCAGCCCGAAGTCGTCGTTCGCCGCGAAGAACGCCCGGGTCTCGGCGTCGGTCGCCGGGCTGGTCATCACGAGGAACGGTACCGGCTTGCCGTACCGCCGGCCGAGGGCCAGCACTTTCTCGGCGTGGACCTGGAACAGTGACGCCTTCGTGACGGGGCCGACCGGATACATCCCCTTCGGCTTGTCGAACCCGAGCCGGCTCCCCTGCCCGCCGGCAACCACGAGGGCCGCGACTTCGCCGCGCCGCATGGCTTCCTCACCAACCTTGACGGCGGCCGGCCCGCCGGGCGGCTCGACGGGCACCGGCGCGATCCGCTCCCGCGTCGGTAGCCCGGCCTGCGTCTCCGTCCGCTTCTCGAACAGGGCCGCGAGTTCCTCGAAGTCGATCCGCCCGAATTGCCCCGCGAAGCGTTCGCGCTCGGCCGCCTGCGAGCCATCCCAGCCGGCGAGGACGTGGTCCTGCCCGTGGGCTTTCAGGCGGGCGACGAGGTCGGGCGGGGCGGCCATTGGGCGACTCTTGAGGCGGTTCAGAAGCGGAAGCTCAGGCCGTCGTAAGCCGGGGCCACGTTCGGCGGGAGGACCTTCACGAGGGCGTCGTAGTCCATCTCGTGCGACATGTGGGTCAGGTAGGCCTGCCGCGGCTTCACCCGCGCGACGGCGTCGAGGGCTTGTTCCAGACAGAAGTGGGACGGGTGCGGCCTTGCCGGCCGGAGGGCGTCGATCACGAACACGTCGAGCCCTTCGAGGAGCGGCCAGCTCGCGTCGGGGATGCTGCTCACGTCGGTGCAGTAGGCCACGTCACCGATGCGGAAGCCGAGGACGTTGAACCGGGCGTGCCGCAGCGGGATCGGCGTGACCCGCTCGCCGAGCGCGTCGAACGGCCGGTCGGCGATGCGGCGGAATTCGAGCTTGGGCAGGAACCCGGGCGGCAGGTCGGCCGTCCCGGGATCGAAGGCGTAGTCGAACGCCTTGCGAATGACCGCCTCGACCTCGTCGGTGCAGTAGAGGGGGAGCGGGCCGCCGATGCGGCCGGGGAAGAGCCGGGCGTCGTCGAGCCCGAACAGGTGGTCGACGTGGTAGTGCGTGTAGGCGACGGCGTGGACGACGGCGACGTTCTCTCGGACCAGTTGCAGCCTCAGTTCCGGCGTCGTGTCGATGAGCAGGTTGCCGCCGGGGGCCTGGACGAGGACGGAGCAGCGGTAGCGGTGGTTGCGGGGGTTGGCGGACCGGCAGACGCCACACTCGCACCCGATCATGGGCACGCCGACCGACGTGCCGGTCCCGAGGAAGGTGAAAGTGCGGTCGGCGTCCATGCGAACATTGTAGAAGGGTTTCGACGGCGGATGAGACGAACACGCCCACCCGGGTCGGCCGGGTGGGCGTGTTCGCAATTGCGATCAGTCGCCGGGGCCGTGGGGCGTGAAGTTCTCTTCGAGGTGGACCTGCTTATAACCGCCGGTGGCGGCGTAGTAGAGCAGCAGCAGTAGGAACCCGACGGCCAACACGGCCGGCACCACGGCCGTATAAAGCAGAGCATTCTTCGCCCCGTACAACCGGGCCGCGACGAGCATCGGCTTGTCGGCCTCGTAGTTCGGCTGGCCCTCCGTCTGCCACCACTTGAGCCGGGCGTTCAACTCCCCCTCCAGCTTGGCTTCCACGGGCTTACCGGCCGCCTTCTCGCGCTGGAGGGTATCAACGTCGGATTCGAGCGTCGTGGCGAATTTCGGCGGCTCCTTGCCGTCCGCCTTCGCCGCCGCGGCCGCGGCCAGGTACCCGGTGTAATCCTCGAACACCTTGACCTTGGCGTTGTCGAGGCCGGCGATCTTCGGGGCGGTGTTCGGGGCGATTTCGGACACCAGCGGGTAGCCCTTCACTTCCGGGTTGCCTTTGTCGTCGCGGGCCATGTACCGCTCGTACATGGCGGGCGACAGTTCGCGGGCCTTCTCGACCGCGAAGTAGTCCTGCTTGTACCCGATCCCCTGGGTGCCGAAGTACCCGGCCGAGATCATGCCGATACCGCCACTGATCCCAAGGGCCAGAGCCCCGGCCCGCGGGAACCGCTCGGACACGACGCCCAAGAGGGTCGGCCAGTAGAACGTCTTGCCGATCCCGTATACCGTAACGGCCGCGATCCACGGCCAGATCGAGTCGGTGAACGGCTGGCCGAGAAGGTACAGACCGGCCGTGCCGAGGCAGGCGCTGGCGAACAGAAGCCCGACGGGGTTGATGCGGTGGACGATCGGGCCGGCGAAGAACCTCAGTGTGAACATTAGCACGTTGGTCCAGATAAAGGCGAGTTGGGCGTTCGTCCCGCTGTTGAGGACCTGCTTCGTGATGTTGGTGATCCAGCTGTCCGTGCCGAGTTCCACGTACCCGACGAGGGCGTGCATGAGGTAGAGGAAGGCGAGGACCCACGACCCCAACCCGAAGTTGGTGAAGTAACCGAACGCGAGATAAATGGCGATGGCGGCCGCCCACCCGATCCATCCCGGGGCCCCGAGCACGCTCGGCAGGAGGTCGGCCAGGGCGAGCCCGATGAAGGCCGCCGCGAGGGTGAAGGCGAGCATGCCGATGTGCCGCATCATCGACGGAAGGGACACGCCGGCCGACGACGCTTCCGACCGTGGGAAGGGCCGGTTGAACATCATGATCCCGTACAGGAGGACGGGGATGAGGAAGACGCCGAGCTTGTATTCCCAGCGGATCGGCACGCCGGCCTGCTCGAACCCGAGGGTGATGAGGACGCCGAGAATAAGCCCGAGTGGCCAGCCGGCGTGAAGGATGTTGAGCCAGTGCGTCTTCTGGCGGGGGAACAGGCTCGCCGTCAACGGGTTGATGACCGCCTCGCACGTCCCGTTCCCGAACGCGAAGAGCCACATCCCGGCGTTCAGGCACCAGAACGCCCCGGCTTTGCCATAGGCCGCGTAGACCGGGGTGGCTGCGAACGTCACCACGGCCGACGCGACATGGAAGAAGAACGCCGCCCGCATCAGTTTACCGTACCCGAACAGGTCGGCGCAGAAGCTGAAGAAGATGATCGCCAGCCCGAAACCGACGAGCCCGCCGCCGCTGATCGTCCCCAACTCGCTCTGCGTGAAGCCGAATTGCTGGCCCCAGTCCTCGAGGACGACGCCCCGGACGGAGAACCCGATCCCGGCCGCGATGAGCGTGGCGAAGCTGGCCCAGAAGAGGAACTTGTCGTTCGCGCTCGGGGCGGTGCCGGGCGGGGGTGGTGCGGCCGCGGTGGTCACGGATCGACTCCGGGGAAGAGGGGTGCGTCGGCACGAGGGCGCTGAGGGGCGAGTGTAGCAGTCGGTCGGCCCCTGTCCAGGGAAAACGGCCGCGATCACCGCGGTTCGCACGAACCGGGTCGTTCGGGTCGTTCGGGTCGTCGGGGTCGTGCGCCGCCTTGGTCGCGGCGGCGGGGGCCGGCGGGGAAAAAAGAGTGTAGCCCCGCGGCGCGAAGGCCGATGCATTAGGTGAACGACGGACTATCGACGCGACGGCGGGGACGGGGCGGTTCGTCGCCACGCCCGGCGTACTCCACCGGGGGCGACGCCTTGACCCAGGAACTCAACGTCATCGCCCTGTTCAAGGGCCGCGAGCGGTTCATCTTCGTGTACGACGAGGAGAGCCGCGACGCGCTGGTCGATGAGTTCCGCCACTATGCCGCCGATCCGGCCGTGGTCCTCAACTGGTTCGACGCGGCCGTCCTGACCCGCCGGGTCCGCGGCCCGGTGGCGGAGCACGAAGCCCCGCCCGCCGTCTCCTGATCGGCAAGAGCCGTTCCCCGCCGGCCAGGACGCCGCGAGTTCGCCACCGGGAGTCTCCCGTGACGCTCGAACAGGGCTTGGCCGAGTTCCTCACGCACCTCGGCCTCGAAAAAAATGCGTCCGCACAGACGGTCAAGTCCTACCGCGAGGACTTGACCCAGGCCCTCACGTTCGCCCGCGGCCGGCTCGCCGCCGACCACGTCGCCCCGGCCGCCTGGACGACCCGGCTCCTGCGGGCGTTCGTGGCCTGGCTGCACGAGCAGAAGTACGCCAAGTCGACGGTCGCCCGGCGGCTCGCGGCGGTCCGGTCGTTCGGCAAGTTCCTCTGCCGACAGGGCGTGCTGGCCGCCAACCCGGCCGACGGCCTGCGCGGGCCGCGGCAGGATAGGAAGCTGCCTCACTTCCTGACGCTGGACGAAATCCGCCGCCTGCTCGCCGCACCGAACGACGCCCACTGGGCCGGCCGCCGCGACCGGGCGATGCTCGAAACGCTCTACTCGGCCGGCGTCCGCGTCAGCGAACTCGTCGGCCTCGACCTCGACCGCACCGACCTCGCCGACGGCATCGCCACCGTCCGGGGCAAGGGAAAACGGGAGCGCCTTGCCCTGCTCGGCCCGGACGCCGTGGCCGCCCTCCGCGGGTGGTACGCCGACCGGGCGGCCCTGCTGGCCGCCAAAAACCGCGAGTCGCCGGCCGTGTTCCTCAACAAGAGCGGCGGCCGGCTCAACGTTCGCAGCGTCGGTCGGCTCCTGACGAAGTACCTCCGCGTCGCCGGCCTCGACCCGAAGACGAGCCCGCACACGCTCCGCCACAGCTTCGCCACCCACCTGCTCGACGCCGGGGCCGACATCCGCGGCGTACAGGAATTGCTAGGCCACAAGAGCCTCGTCACAACCCAGATGTACACCCACGTGACGACGCAACGCCTCCGCCAGAGCTACGACAAGGCCCACCCCCGCGCCTCGTGAACGACCCGGCCCGCCGCCCGACCGAGGGATTCCAATGCGACACACACCCGCGACACGGCCGGCCGTCCGGTTCGCCCTCCTGGTCGCTGCCGCCCTCGCGGGTGGGGCCGAACCCGCCGTCGGTGCCGAGCCGGTCCGGTGGCGTACCGACTACAACGCGGCCCGCAAGGAGGCCCAGGAAAAGGGGCTGCCGCTGTTCCTCGACATCGGCACCGAGAACTGCTTCTACTGCCGCAAGCTGGAAGCGACCACCTTCACCGACCCGGCCGTCGCGGCACTCCTGGCCGGCGACTTCATCCCGCTCAAGGTGGACGCCAACCGCGAGCCGGCCCTCGCCGCCGCCCTCAAGGTGAAGCTCTATCCGACCCTGGTGCTGGCCGGGGCCGACGGCAAGATTCACGGGTTCCTGGAAGGCTATCAGGATGCCGACCGGCTCGCCGACAACCTGAAGCGGACCTCCCTCGCGGCCTCGACCAACGATTACGCCGGCCGCGACTTCCAGGAGGCGACCCGGGCGATGGCGGCCGCCGACTACCCGCGGGCCGCGACGCTCCTCAAGGGCGTGGCCCGCGACGCCGCCGACAAGCCGGTCGGGGTTAAGGCCAGGCAGGTGCTCGCCGAGATCGAGAAGCAGGCCGCCGGGCGGGTGGCCCGGGCGAAAGACCTCGACCGGGCGGGGCGTGGGGCCGACGCGATGGACGCCCTCGCCGAGGTGGTGAAGGCTTACGCCGGCACCGACGCCGCGGCCGACGCCGCGGTCCTCATGGCCGGCCTCGCCGACGCCCCCGAGGCCCGCGAACGGCGGCGGGTGCAACGAGCCCGGGACGGACTGGCGGCCGCGAAAGAGGAGTTCCGCACCGAGCGTTACTTCGACTGTCTCCAGCACTGCGAGCAGGTCGCGGCGGCCGGCGACAACACGCCAGAGGCGAAAGAGGCCGACGCCCTCGCGGCCGAGGTGAAGGCCAACCCGGAGCGCCTCGCCACGGCCTGCGAGCAGATGACCGAGCGGACGGCCACGCTCTATCTCACGTTGGCCGAGTCGTGGGCCAAAAAGGGCCAGCCGAAAGAGGCGACCGCGTGCCTGGAGAAGGTGCTGACGCTCGCCCCCAACTCCCGCCACGCCGAGGTCGCCACCGGCCACCTCGCCAGGCTTCAAGGGCGGGACGGGGCCGTGCCCACCGGCTTCCGCAAGACCGCTCCCTGAGGCCGTCCCGCCCGCCGAACGGATGACGCCCCCGAGGCCCGCCCTTGCACGAGGGCGGGCTTTCCCATTCCCCCCACGGCCGCCGGCCCGCCCACCCATCCGCTTCAAGCCGTCCCGCCCCGACGACCGATACAGATACACAGGCCGGGTGGTCGGGCGAACTTCGCCCGTCGGCGGGAGCCGGGAGTTTTCCGTGAGGCAGGGGGCGGCATGAGCGAGACCCATCGGAAGACGCGGTCCCGCTTGTGGAAGGTGTGTCTGTTCGTCACCCTGCCCGGCTGTGCGACCGTCGCCCCTCCGGCCAAACGCCACGGGGTTGCTGCGGCCGCGAAAGCGGACGCTCCCGCCCAGCCCGCGATTTGGCTCGACCCGACGCGTGTCCCGTTGACCCAACCCGAACGCATCGAGGGCCTCACGGCGATAAAGCCGCCGGTCACCAAGACCGCACCGGCACCCGAATCGGCAGTGGAGCCGGCGGTCGCCGTCGTCCCCGCCTGCGGTCCGTCGATCCCGCCGCCCGACATGGGCAACTTCCCGGGCAAGCGGCGGCCGCCGATGATCGTGCAGGTGAGCGTGACCACCGAACTCGTTTCGAGTGACCTTGCACCTCCGACCTCGGAAGTCAGGTTCGCCCCGCCGCCGGCCCCCCTACCGCCGCCCGCCGCCGAGACGGGCCGGCTCGACGTCCCGGCCGGGCTGCCCGGGTCGGACGCCCAACTCCCCCGCCTGCCGGCCGACACGCCGACCTCGCGGGCCGAGCGGCTCAAGGCCATCGAGGTGTTGTTCCCGCCCCTCGCCGACCTCGGCCCCGACCCCGTGCCCGCGCCCGCCCCGGGCGTCGGCGGCGTGACCGTGGACGACCTGATCGCCCAGGCCAAGCGGCAAAGCCCGCTCATCGCCCAGGCGGCGGCCGAGGTCGAGCGGAACCGCGGCCAGTGGATTCAAGCCGGGCTCTACCCCAACCCGACCGTCGGCTACCAGGCGGACCAGTTGGCGAATTCCGGGACGGCCGGCCAGCAGGGCGGTTACTTCAACCAGACGATCATCACCGCCGGTAAGCTGCGTCTGGCGAAGGCGGTCGCGTACTACGATTGGATGAACGCCAAGCTCAAGCTCCGCCGGCAGGAGATCGACCTCGCCCGGCAGGTGCGGGCGGACTACTTCGCGGCCCTCGTCGCGGCCGAGAACGTCCGCGTCAGCCGCTTCATCGCCGGGTTCAGCGCGGACGTTTACCGCCGGCAGGTGGCGAACGTCCGCGGCGGGCAGTCGGCCCCGTTCGAGGCGAGTGCGCTGCGGGCCGTGGTCGGCCAGTCGCGGACGAACCTGATCGCCGCCCGCAACCGCTACCTGTCGGCGTGGAAGCAACTCGCCGCCACCCTCAGCGCCCCCGACCTGCCGCCGACCCCGCTCGCCGGCCGGGTCGACGCCCCGCTGCCCCGCTACCAGTACGACGCCCTCCAGGCCCGCATGTTGGCCACCCACACCGAGTTGGCGTCCGCCCAGAACCTTGCCGCCCAGGCCGACCGGAGCCTCCTGCTCGAACGCCGCCGCCCGATCCCGGACCTGCAAAACAACCTCTACTTCCAGCAGGACACGCAGATCGACAGCTTCCAGATGGGCATCCAGATGGGCGTGACGGTGCCGCTC
>JANPKP010000107.1:0-12641 GCA_031426095.1 Gemmataceae bacterium | reverse complement strand
GCCGCGACCAACGGTCGCGGGTGCGCGACCGTTGGTCGCGGCGCTAACCGGGGACACAACCGCGCCCCGCTCCCGTCGTCCGGCGGGCGTCACGCCCCGGCGGGGTCCTTGCCGTCCACCCACGGGCCGCCGAGCTTGGCGTCGGCCGGCGGCTTCAGGACGCTGCCGGTCTCGCCCGCGTTCCAGCCCTGAATCTGGTTCGGCTTGCCCCGCTCCTTCGACCGCTTCTCCCACTGGGCGGCCCACGAGGCGTCGGCCTCCGTCGTCTTCCGCTGCTCCTTGTCCCAGAACAGGGCCTTGCCCGTTCGGTAGCTCTGCACCCCCATGTTCACCGTGCTGAACGCCGCCGCCCCCAGCTCCGGCGTGCTGAGGGTGCCCTGCTGCTTGGCCTTCACGTGCTCCAGGAAGTTCTCCCACAGGGCGTAGGTGAGCATCATGTTCGGGTTGTCCTCGGTCCCGGCCGGGGGCACGAACCCGCCCTCGACCAGCTCGCCCTTCGCGTCGGCCGCGTCGCCGGGGCCGCGGGCCGCCCCGGCCGTCTGCGGCAGGATTTCGAACCCCTTCATCAGGTCGCCGGCCTTCGGGAGGAACTTGATCGTCCCCGTCTTCCCGCGGATGCACTCGTCGATCGGGTAGTCGTTGCACATGGTCGCGGTCACGAACATCTGGCAGCCCTCGTCGTAGTCGGCGGCCACCATCGCCACGTCCGGCACGTCCCGCCCGTCGTACTCCAGGTACAGGCCGCCGCTCCCGGTCACGCGGCGGGGGTAGCGGACGCCCATGGCCGAGATCAGGTGCGTGACCTGGTGGACGAACAGGTCGGTGAACATGCCGCTGCCGAACGGCCAGTAGCACCGCCACTGGGCGAACACGGCCCGGTCGAACGGCACGTCCTTCGGGTTCGGCCCGAGCGGCACCCCGTTCACGTCGAACTTGTGGCCGAGGAAGGTGTCCCAGTCCACCGTCGTCGGGTTCATGGTCTTGGTCAGGTTGTAGTACCGCCACTGGCCGACCTCGGAGTTCCGGTAGTACCGGGTCTGGGCCTGCATGACGTGGCCGATCTTCCCGGCCGCGATCAGGGCGTGGGCCTTCAGCCACGTCGGGTCGGCCATCGACTGGACGCCGACCGACATGACCCGGCCGGACGACTTCCAGGCGTCCACCACCGCCTGGGCCTCGGCGATCGTCCGGGTCATCGGCTTCTCGCAGTACACGTCCTTGCCGGCCGCCATGGCGTCGATCGTCTGGCGGGCGTGCCAGTGGTCGGGGGTGGCGATGCACACCACGTCCACGTCCTTGTTGGCGAGGATCACCCGGTAGTCCTTCGTCACCCGGCCCTTGTCGTCCTCGGGCACGCCGCACCGCTTGGCGGTCGGGAGGAGGCCCTGGCCCTTCCCCTTCCCCTTCGTCGGGTCGCCGTCCCACACGTCGCACACGGCGAACGGCTCGACGTTCTTGCCCTGGCTCTTCATCTTCAGGATGATGTCGACGTGCTGCTGGCAGCGGCCGCCGACGCCGACGAAGGCGACGTTGATCTTGCCGTTGGCCCCGAGGACCTTGGCGTAGCTCTTGGCCGGCAGCGTGTGGGCCGCCCCGGCCGCGGCCGAGGTGGCGAGGAAGGCCCGGCGGTGGACGCTCGGCTTCGACATGGGGGGAACTCCGGGAGGGGTTGAAAGGTGAAAAGCCCGGGGACGACAGTCCCTGGGCTCGGGGGAATCACTTCTTCTTCTGGTCCAGCAGCCAGGCGTAGAGCCCGGCGGTGCCGTACGCCTGGTCCCAGCTGTTGTGCCCGACGCCCGGGTACTCGGTGTACTTCGGGCTGCCGCCGGCCTTCTTCAGGGCCTCGACCATGTTCCGCGAGCCTTCCACCTTCACGGCCGTGTCCTTGTCACCGTGGAAGGCCCAGCAGGGAAGGTCCTTGATCTTTTCGGCCGTGGCCGGGTTCCCGCTCCCGCAGACGGGGACGATGGCGGCCCACCGCTCGGGGAAGGCGGCGGCCATGCCCCAGGTGCCGAACCCGCCCATCGACAGGCCCGTCAGGTAGACCCGCTGGGGGTCCGTCTTGTACTCGGCGAGGGTCGCGTCGAGGGCCTTGAGGGCCCGCTTGCCGTCGTCGCTGTCGGCCTTCCACGTCCGCTTCTCGGACTGCGGGATGACGGTGATGAACGGGAACGTCTTCTCCTGCTTCTTAATTGCCAGCGGGAGGCCCACTTCCACCGGCTGCTTGGGCCCGCCCTTCGTCTCGCCAGACCCGTGGAGGAACAGGATGACCGGGTACGGCTTCGTCCCGTCGTAGGCGTGCGGGACGAACACGACGTACGGCGACGAGGTGCCGTCGGGGTTGGCGACCGTCTTGGTGACGAACCCGTGCTTGACGTCGGCGGCGAGGGCCGGGCCGGCCAGCGCCGCGAGCAGGAGGGCGAGGGGGCGGGCGGCGGACATGGGGAGGTGGCTCCGGGCGGCGGGGGAGGAAGGGGCGGGCTTCCCTCAGCCTACACGGGCCGTCGGGCCACTGCCACCGGGCACGAACGAAAAAACCCACCCGCCGGAGCGGGTGGGCGCAAGTGGGGTCCGCGGCGTCGTTCAACCGACGAACACCCCGCCGTCGAACCCGGGATAAGCCTCGAACCAGCGGGCGGCCTTCGGGGGCGGCATGAAGACGATCTGCTCGCCGGCGAAGAACGACAGGCGGGAGCCGCCGCCCGGGCCGGTGGCGGCCACGAGGGTGTCGCGGGTCGCCCCGTCCGGCCGGTAGGTGGCCAGCCGCACGCCCGAGCGGTCGTTCGCGTCGCCGGCGAAGAAGTACGCCAGCGTGTTCTGGCCCCCCGTCACCAGCCCCTTCCCGTCGAACACCTGAACGACCGGCCCGCCACCCGTCCCGGCCCCGACGGCCACGTCCGCGTACCCGTCCCCGTTCAGGTCCCCGATGGTCAGGTACGACCCGATCCGCAGGTTCGGGTCGATGGCGAAGAAGTCGGGCGTCAGGCGGCCGGGCAGGCGGCCGGTGTCGAACGTCCGCCCGTCGTAAATCGCCACCCGCGGGCCGCCCCCGGGGCCGGGCACCACGGCCAGGTCGGCGTACCCGTCCCGGTTCACGTCCCCGGCCGCGATCCGCAGCCCGGTCGTCAGGTCGGGCAGGTCGTAGGCGAAGAAGTCGGGGGCCAGCTTGGTGAACGTCTTCCCGCTCCACACCTGTACCCGGGGGCCGCCGCCGGCGTCGGCCGCGACCGCGAGGTCCACGTACCCGTCGGCGTTGAAGTCGGCCGCCGCCACCGCCACCCCGCCCTTGAACCCCTCGAACGGGTTCACGTCGAACAGCAGCTGGTGGGTCAGCCCACTCCACACCTGCACCCGGCTCGGGCTCCCCGGCCCGCTCCCGACGATCACGTCCGCGTACCCGTCCTTGTTCACGTCCCCGGTCGCCACCCGCACCCCGCCGGTGTACGACGCGTCGAACGGGTAGAGGACCCCGTCGAGCGTCCCGTTCGACGTGTACACGGCGACCACCGGCGTCGAGCCGGCGTCCGCCCCGGCCGCGTAGGCCAGGTGGTTGAACGTCGGCACCACGGGCGGCGACACGACCACGGGCGGCGACACCACGACCGGGGGCGAGACAACCACGGGCGGCGACACCACGAGCGGCGGGGCCGACACCGGCGGCGACACGACCACGGGTGGCGACACCACGACCGGGGGTGACACCACGACCGGGGGTGACACCACGACCGGGGGTGACACCACGACCGGCGGGGGCGGGGCCGGCGGAGCCGGGGGCGGTGTCGGAGGCGACACCACCACGGGCGGCGATACGATGACCGGCGGCGGCGGCGGAGGAGGAGCCGGCGGAGGAGGAGGAGCCGGCGGCGGCGGCGGAGCCGGCGGCGGCGGCGGAGCCGGCGGCGGCGGCGGAGCCGGCGGCGGCACCGTCGGGGAGTTCACGTCGAGGAGTTCGTAATCGACGCGTACCGGGTTGCCGTCGCCGTCGTTGTTGCTGAGCGTCTTGAGCCCGGCGAACGTGAGCGACCCGTTGTACGTCACGCCGACCGGGAAGTAGACGCCGTTCACCAGCGGGTTGTCCTGCTTGTAAACCGTGGACAGCTGCCAGTCCCCGCCGACGAGCGTGGCCACGCGTATCTGCCCGGCCACCGAGTTCGCGAAGGTCACGGGCAGGTGCTGGGCGGCCTCGTCCTCGAACACGATCGTCGGCCGGCCGGCCGCGTCGAACGCCAGCTGCGGGGCGAACCCGGTGTACTTGGCCCCGTCCCCGGCGACGTACCCGTCCGGTGCGTCGGCCACCACCTGGACCTTCCAGGTGCCGTCGCCGTTGGGCGTGTAGTAGTTCAGCCGCGAGGTCTGCGGCGAGCCGGTGGCGAAGCGGTCGACGAAGTACCCGGCGATGGCGACCTGGTCGCCCGGCCCGACGGCGATCGACGCCCCGAGGCCGGCGTCGCCCGTCCCGTCCGGCGGGGCGTACACCAGCTCCGTGTGCCACGAGCCGCCCCGGTTCGAGGCGTACCGGAGCTCGCTGTACGCCGTCGAGAAGGCCGCCGCGACGTAGAAGATCGGCGTGTACGTGACGTGGGCCGCCCCCTGCGAGTCGACGGCCAGCGACATGAACCGCGGGGCGTACCGCATCCCGACGAACCAGGTGTCGATCCGCTGGTCGGCCGTGTCGGCGATCTTGTCGTAGGTCCACGCCCCGCTCTTGTTGGTAGCGTACCAGAGGATGCCCGTCCCCTGGTTCGTGACGTTCGTTGCGGCCTTATACGTCTCCGTGAAGATCATGTGGATCGAGTCGTTCGGCCCGGCCGCCGCGATCAGGTTGTTCGGCCCCCAGGTGCTCACCCACGGGACGGTGACCGTCTCCAGCTGCTGCCACCCGCCCGCCGTCCGGGCCAGGTGGACGACCTGCGTCTGGAAGGCGTTGGCCGACGGCACCCACGTCGATTCCAGGTACAGGGCGTGGGCCGTCCCGTCCGCCGTGTAGACGAGCTGGGCCACCTGCGACGCCTTCTCGACCTGCTTGAGGCTGTCGTAGCTGGCCCGGGTGAACGTCCCGTTCTCGACGGCGACGGTCTCCTGCGACCACCCCGCCCCGACCCGCACCCGGTAGACGAGCGACGACCCCTCCCACACGAGCTGGGTGAGCGACCCGCCGGGCGACACCTGGGTCCAGTTGAACTCCCCGGCCGGGATCTGGCTCCCCGACGGGGTCGACCGGTCTTCCAGTTGTTCGAGCGCAAGCCGCGTGCGGGCCGGCGTTGAGGCTTTTGACATGCCTGTGGCACCTCACAGGTTGGGGGGGAGCGGTCCGGGCCGGCGGACAATGAGGCGGTCGTATAAACTCGTGTCGGACACGAGTCAAGCAGACCCTTGCCGCGCGTTGAAACCCACGTCGCCCTGTGATCTTGGCTCGCGCGACGGGGCATCGCCAGTGAAGGTGGCGGACCACTTCCCATTGATCGGCAGCCTCCTGCCGTACAATGAGGAATAATGCACCCGCTTGCCATCCGCACCGATTCCCTGACCCGCACCTACCGTAAAGCCCGCAAGGGTTGGCGGCGGAAAACCGCCCCGGACGCCCCCCCGGACTTCGCCGCCCTCGACGGCGTGAGCCTGGAAGTCCGCCCCGGCGAACTCTTCGGCCTGCTCGGCCCCAACGGGGCGGGCAAGACCACCCTCATCAAAATCCTGACCACCCTACTCGCCCCCTCGGCCGGCACCGCTTACGTGGACGGCCTCGACGTGGTGACGGACGCCGACAAGGTCCGCCCGCTCATCAACATGGTGAGCGGCGGCGAGTCGTCCGGTTACGGCATCCTCAACGTCCGCGAGAACCTCTGGCTCTTCGCCCGCATCTACGGCGTGCCCACGGCCGTCGCCAGGGAGCGGATCGACGCGATGCTCAAGGTAGTGGGCCTGGAGGAGAAGGCCGGCAGCCGGATCACACACCTATCGACCGGCCAGCGGCAGAAGATGAACTTCTGCCGCGGGTTCATCACCCACCCGAAAATCCTCTTCCTCGACGAGCCGACGCTCGGCCTGGACGTGACCAGCGCCCGGGCGATCCGCGTGTTCGTGAAGGAGTGGATCGCCGAGAAGCCGGGCCGCACGCTCCTGCTCACGACCCACTACATGGCCGAGGCCGACGAGCTGTGCGACCGCCTGGCGATCATCGACAAGGGGAAGGTGCTGGCCTGCGACACGCCGGCGAACCTCAAGAAGCGGGTGCAGGAGCACCCCGTCTTCGAGCTGAGCCTGGCCCCCGGCGCGAACGGCTGGGCCGACGTGGGCCAGCTCCCCGGCGTCCACCAGGCCACGACCACCGAGACGCCGACGACGGTGGAGCTGAAGGTGTCGCTCACCGAGGAGCCCGCGATCGGCGGCGTGGTCCAGAAGCTCGTCAACGCCGGCGGCCGCATCCTCACGCTCAAGAAGGTGGAGCCGACGCTGGAGGACGTGTTCATCGAGTTGGTGGGCCACGGGCTCAACGACGCGCCGACAGCCACCCCGTAGCCGCGACGCATGGAGACGTAATGTCCTCGCTCCGCCTCTTCGCCGTCACCGCCCTGGCCCGCACCTACCCCCGCGTGGCGTGGCTGTTCCGCAGCCGGACGTGGCTCCTCCAGGAGACGGTGCTGCCGGTGCTGTCCGTGGCCGCGTTCGCCTACGCCTACCGGGCGATGAACGCCCCGGAGTCGTACACCGGGTTCGTGATCCTCGGGGCGGCGATGACGACGTTCTGGATGAACGTCCTCTGGGGCATGGGGGCTCAACTCTATTGGGAGCGGGACAACGGCAACCTCGAACTCTACATCATGTCGCCGGCCCCGATCACGGCCGTCCTCACCGGCATGGCCCTCGGCGGCATGATCACCACCGTGATCCGGGCCGGGGCCATCACCCTCACGGGCATGATCGCGTTCGACGTGCCGGTGGACCCGACGAGTTGGTGGCTCCTCGCCGGCGTGTTCGGGCTGACGCTCGCGGCCCTGTACGGCCTGGGGATGATGTTCGCGTCGGTGTTCCTCCTCTGGGGCCGGGAGGCGTGGCACCTCGTGAACCTCCTGCAGGAGCCGGTCTACCTGGCGACGGGGACGAACTTCCCGGTGTCGATCTTCCCGAAGGCCGTGGCCGTGGCCGCGTCCGTGATCCCGCTCACGGCCGGCATGGACGGGATGCGGCAGGTGCTGTTCCGCACCCCCGGCTTCATGGGCGTGGGCGAGGAGATGGCCCTGCTCGCGGCGCTGGCGGTGGCGTTCTTCTTCGTGGCGCGGGTGTGCCTGCGCTACCTGGAGCGGCGGGCGAAGGAAGAGGGGAAGCTCACGGTGAGGTGGCAGTGATGGCCTTCAACGACGTGGACACGGAACCCGTTATCCGGTTCGGCGTCGTTGCCATCACGTGTGCGGTACTCGCCCCACTGCTACCCTCGGCGTGGGGTTGGTGGCGACTCGCGGGGGCAATCGTCGTAGCGATTGTCGTCCTCGGCGCGTCGTGGGCGACGAAGTGGGTCGGCGGCCGCCGTCTTCGGCCCCAACGGGGCGACCGAGAATAGCCAGGGCCGTCAGGCCCTGGAATGGCGATGAGGGGAAGATTGTAGCCCCACCGGGGCGACCCGGTGACGCCCACATGGGTCGCCCCGGTGGGGCTACAAATGATCGTTGCCGGGGGTCCAGGGCCTGACGGCCCTGGCGATTCTCGGTCGCCCCGGTGGGGCCGCAAAGACGGTGGCCGTTCCGCCGCGTTCCGTTCACGGAGACGAACTTCGACCATGCTCCGCGACCACCTCCGCACCCTCCGCCTGGCCGCCTGGCTCGGGTGGCAGCTCGAAACCAACTGGGCCAGCCCGTGGCTGTTCGCCATCTACATGCTGGTGAAGCCGGTGTGCGGGTCGCTCGTGCTCGTGTGCATGTTCTACGCCGCCGGGCAGGCCACCGGCGGGCGGGTGCCGCAACAGTTCCTCCCGTACCTGTACGTCTCGAACGCCTGCTACGGGCTCGTCGGGAGCGTCATGTTCGGCCTCAGTTATGCCGTCATCCGCGACCGCGAACACTACCGCATGATGAAGTACGTGTACATCAGCCCGGCCCACTTCCAGACGTACTTCCTCGGCCGCGGCCTCGCCCGGGCGATGGAGGGCACGGTCGGCGGGGTCCTCAACATCGTCGTCGGCCTCACACTCTTTTCCGAGATGCGGGCCGCCCTCGGCCGCGACGGCGGCATCGAGTGGGGCTGGCTCCTCGTGTTCCTCACGATCGGGTCGTTGATGTTCTGGGCGTGCGGCATGATGATCGCCGGGGCGATGTTGAACATGTCGCGGCAGGGGATGTTCCTCAGCGAAGGGATCGCGGGGATCGTCTACCTGTTGAGCGGGGTGGTGTTCCCGATCGCGGTGCTGCCGGGGTGGGTGCAGGGGATCAGCCTGAGCCTGCCGACGACGTACTGGCTCGAAGGGATGCGGCGGGCGCTGATGGGCCCGCCGCCGGCCGACACGCCGATGCTGCGGAGCCTCCTCACGGCCTGGTCGAACGCCGAGATCGCGGCCGCCCTGGGGGCGACGACGGCCGTGCTGGTGGTGCTGGCCCAGCTCTTCTGGCGGTACAACGAGCGCCGCGCATGGCGGCTCGGCAAGCTCGAAGAGACGACCGGGGCGTGAGCGAAAGCGGGAGGCAGAAATGGGCACTCCGGCGGCCGCCCCCGCGGTTTGCGCCCGACCGCTAACGGTTTCCCGATGCCCCTACGCCGCCGGGGGATGGGGAAATCCCATTTTCCCCGCGCTGGCAAAATGCGGTACCGCTTTTGGCCGAAGTCGTCAAAAGTGCCGCGGCGTCACTTCCCCATCTTCTTGCGGAAGAAGTCCATCGTCCGCTTCAGCCCCTCGGCCCGGCCGACGACCGGCTCCCAGCCGATGACGGCCCGCGCCCGGGTGATGTCCGGCTGCCGCACCTTCGGGTCGTCCTGCGGCAGCGGCTTGAACTCGACGCCGCTGTCGCTCGCGGCCAGCTTGCGAATCTCGTCGGCGAACTGGAGGATGGTGATCTCGGACGGGTTGCCGAGGTTGACCGGGTCGTGGTAGTCGGTGGCCAGCAGCCGCCAGATGCCCTCGACGAGGTCCGAGACGTACTGGAAGCTGCGGGTCTGCGACCCGTCGCCGTAGACGGTGATCGGCTCGCCCATGAGGGCCTGGTACATGAAGTTCGGCAGCACCCGGCCGTCGTTGAGCCGCATCCGCTCGCCGTAGGTGTTGAAGATGCGGATGATGTGCGTGTTCACCCCGTGGACGCGGTGGTACGCCATCGTCATCGACTCGGCGAACCGTTTGGCCTCGTCGTAGACGCCGCGGACGCCGACCGGGTTGACGTTCCCCCAGTACTTCTCCGTCTGCGGGTGTTCGAGCGGGTCGCCGTACACCTCGCTCGTGCTGGCCAGGAGGTATCGCGCCCCGTGGGCCTTCGCCAGCCCGAGGGTGTTGTGGGTGCCCAGCGACCCGACCTTGAGCGTCTGGATCGGGTGTTCGAGGTAGTCGACCGGGCTGGCCGGGCTGGCGAAGTGGAGGACGTTGTCGACCTTCTCCTTGATCCGCAGGGGACTGGACACGTCGTGCCCGATGAACTTGAACCCGGGGTTCGTCCGCAGGTGGTCGAGGTTGTCGAGGCTGCCGGTGAGGAAGTTGTCGACGGCGACGACCTCGTGCCCCTCGGCCAGGAAGCGCTCGCACAGGTGGGAGCCGATGAAGCCGGCCCCGCCGGTGATTAAGGTTCGCACGTCGTGGCCCTACGGGTGGTGGCGGGCGGGTAGAAGTGTAGTCACGGATAGGGGGCGGGCGGCCGTTCCGCAAGGGTGAAGGGGCTTCCAGGCCCTCTCGTCGCAACGGGTAGGCTTTCGCCAGAACGTCGCGTCACCGCTGCAACTCCCGCTCGACGCGGTCCACCAGCTCCTTCGCCCGCCACTCGCGGTCGCCGATGGCCACGGCCGCGTCCTTGTCGAGCCACGCCCGGACCTTCTTCTCGGCCGCCACCGCCGTGCTGTGGGTCTTCGACCCGAAGTGCTTGCTGATCTCCCCGTAGGTCGCCGCCGTGTGCTTCCGGCACAGGTACGTCGCCAGCATCCGCGGGTGGCTCACCGCCCACGCCCGGGCCTTCGACTGGAGGGTGCCCGCCGCCAGCCGCAGGACGCCGCACACGGCCGCGTCCACGTCGGGCACCGTCACCACCCGGACGGCGTGCCGGAGGAGGTCGCCGAGGGCCTCCTTCACCACCGCCTGGTCGACCGGCCGGCCCGTCACCCGGGCGTAGTGGCGGACGCTGTTGATGGCCCCTTCCAGTTCGCGGACGTTGCCGCGGAGGTGGGACGCCACGAACTTCAGCACCCCGTCGGGGATCGCCGGCTGGGCGTGGGTCGACTTCTTGCGGAGGATGTCGAGCCGGGTGTCCGGGTCGGGCGGCTGGAGGCTCCAGACGGCCCCGCCGAGGAGGCGGTCGATCAGTTCGGGCATCAGCTCGTCGGCCAGCCGGGGGTGGCAGTCGGTGGTGACGACGACCTGCCGGCCGTCGCTCACGAGGGCGTCGAAGGTGTGGAGGAACTCCTCCTGCGTGGCCCGCTTGGTGGCCAGGAAGTGGAGGTCGTCGAGCAAGAGGGCGGAGCACTCGCGGAACTGCCGGCGGAAGGCCCCGATCTTGCCGAGCCGCATGGCCTGGACGAAGCGGTTGGTGAACTCCTCGGCCGAGACGTAGAGCGGCCTGGCGTCGGCCCACTTCTTGCGGAGGCCGCCGTAAATGCCTTCGAGCAGGTGCGTCTTGCCGGTGCCGACGGGGCCGTGGATGACGAGCGGGTTCGCCCCCGATCCCGGGTCTTCGACCACGCTCAACGCCGAAGCGTGGGCGACGCGGTTGGACGGGCCGACGACGAAATCGCCGAGGTTCCGCCAGCGGCGCGTCGTACGCGGGGCGGCGGGGCGGGCGGCCTCCTCGGCGTCCGGGTCGGGCTTGCGGGGCTTCGCCTTCGGGGCCGGCAGGGGGTCGCCGAACAGGTCGAGCTGCGGGGCCGGCGGGGCGTCCGGCACGGTCGGCGGGTGCGGCAGGGCGATTGTGAGGGCTGCCGCCCCGGACAGAATGCGTTCGCGGAAGTTGAACTTCCGCACCGGCGGCTCGGCGGCCGGCGGCGGGGTGGGGTCCGCTTCCTCAGGAACCGTGCGAGAAGCGGGGGCCGACGGGCCACAAGACTCCCGCCTCGGACGGCTCCCCCGCACCGGCGGGCGAGCCGCCCGTGCCACCCGGCCCCGCGCCTCCGGCCTCTTCGTCGTCTGCCCCCTGCTCCCCGAACAGCCCTTCGTCCTCGGCCCACGTCACCGCCACAGGCCGGCCGCTGACCTCGGCGGCGGCCTTCGCCACGGCGTCCCCGAAGGCGTCGGCGAGCCAGTCGCGGGACTGCGGGTTGCGGGCGACGACGACCTCGGCCCCCCGCCCGACGAACCGGGCGTGCCCCTGGAACCACAGGGCGAACCGGGCCGGCCCGACCTTGGTCGAGACGGCCGCGGCCATCCGCTGCTCGAACGGCAGCGGGGTCGGGTTGGGGTGCCTGGCGGTGGCCGACAAGAGCGCGTTCCCCCACGCCGCGGTCGCCCTCCGTGGCCGCCGCGCACGATCTCGGATGCCGCACCGGGTGCGTGTGCCGCGTACATCGTCATCTTGCGACGCCGATTCGCAGCGCCAATGCGGGCTTGCGGGGGAAGCCGGGGCCGGGGTGCCCGGGCGCGTGGCGCTCCCGGAAGGACCGGGCGCAGTCGCGCCAGCGGGCGCGACGGGCGCATCGGGCGCGTCCGCTACGCCGGCCAGGCGGCGAGGTAAACGTCCCGCAGGTCCACGGCGCGGAACCCGTGCCGCCGGTACAACCCCAACGCCGGCTCGTTCCGCACGTCCACGCAGACCGAGAGCGAGTCCGCCCCGAAGGCCCCCGCCCGGCCGACGGCGAAGCGAACGAGGGCGTCACCGAACCCCTTTCCCCGGGCCGCCGGCACCAGCCCGAGGTACGTCAGTTCCGCCGGCGACTCGCGGCCGTCGAGCAGCACCACGCCGACGGGCTCGCCGGCCGCCGTGCGGGCGAGGAACCAGCCGCCGCTTTCCCCGGGCGGGCCGTCGCCGCGGAGGCCGTCGAGGACCTCGGCCGGCGTGAGGGTGCCGTTCAACTCGGGGCAGTCGAGCGTGCCTTCGTAAGTGGCGAGCAGCGTGTCGCGGAAGGGGGCGGCGTCCGCCCCGACGGCCGGGGCGAACGTGAGCGGCGTTCCGCTGGTGGTGGTGTCGCGGGCCGGGTCCGCGTCGCGGCGGAAGAACGCCAGGTGGGTGGCGAAGCGGAACCCGTGGCGTTCGAGGGCGGGGACGCCGTCGCGGTCGTCGGCGTCGGTGAACGCCTGGCAGACCTTCGCCCCGCCGGCCCGCAGCCACCCGCACGCGGCCGCCGTGGCCGCGCCGGCGGCGTCAGTCGATTCCCCCCACGGCGGCCACGCCAGCCCGGCCGCCCCCGGTAGGAGCTGCACGAGCGCCGCCCCGCACACCCCGCCGGCCGCGCCCCGGGCGACGAACAGCCCGGCGGGGTCCGCCTGCCCCGTGCCGAGCATTTCGGCGGCGCGGGCGGCGGCCGCCGCG
>JANPKP010000106.1:0-2040 GCA_031426095.1 Gemmataceae bacterium | reverse complement strand
CTACGAACGGCCGCCGCTCCGCGGCTCAAGACCGGGGCTTCGAGCGCATGTTGGCGGTGGTCAATACCGCGGCACCCGAAGCACTCCGTCTCGTCGCCGTCCGCTGATGTCCACCTGCCAATACTGGTCGGTATCGGTGTCCAGGCAGGTGAGCCAGCCGCCGCCGTAGGCGCGGGTGTCGATGCAGATGGCTCCGGGGATGGCCTTAGGGACGCCGGACCGCTGCGAGGTATGGCCGCACACGACGCGCTTGCCGCTCTCGTGTTCGAGGGCGGCCGGCAAGAACTGCCAGTACAGCACTTCGTCCGTTTGCTCCGCCAGCGGTAACGCGGGGTCGAGGCCGGCGTGGACGAAGATGTGTGTGTCCGTCTCGTGGTACGGGACGAGGCCGTTGTCGAGGAAGTCCCAGTGCTCGGCCGGCACGTCGGCCAGGGTGCCGGTGCGGCCGGGGCTCGGGCCGTAAGAGCCGAGGGCTTCGACGCCGCCGACGGACAGCCACATCTTCTTGTCGTCGCGGCCGCCGTCGCGGGCGGCGAGCATCATCACCTCGTGGTTCCCCCGCAGGCAGACGGTCGGCACCTCCCGCCGCAGCCTCAGCAGGCGGTCGAGGACTCCGCGGGTGTCCGGCCCGCGATCGACATAGTCGCCGAGGGTGACGACGAGGTCGGCCGGCGTCGGGGCGACCCACGCGAGCAGGTCGTCGAGCATCGCCGAACAGCCGTGGATATCGCCGATGGCCAGGACACGCATTGCCGGGCCTCGCGAGAACGGGGGCGTCCCGTCAATGTACGCGGCCGGGTGGGGGTCAACGCGAACGCCCGCCGGGGTAGCCCGGCGGGCGTCGATTCGACTCGTTCACCGGCGAGGTCAGACGGCGGTCCGCCGGCGGAACCCGCGGCCGAGGACGCCACAGCCCAGGCCGAGGGCGGCCAGGACGGCCCCGGCGGGGGCCGGGACCGGGTTGTTCGTCGGGGGCGGCGGGGGCGGCGTCGTGCCCGACCCGGGGATGTGGGCCCACTCCTCGAAGCCGGCGTCGCTCCGGAGCGGGCTCTTCGTGTCGGTGCTCCCGAACGACGAGTAGAGGTAAACGTAGTTCAGCGACGGGTTCCGGCCCTGGAAGCTGGCAGTCGGGACGTACACGAACAAGTCCCCGGTCCCGCTACCGCTGCCGCTCGTGTTGTAATCGAGGACGATTGTCTTGTCCCCCGCCCCGTCCAGGTCGAACACCTTGACCGAACCCGGCCCGGACAGGGCACCGAGGCTGTTGATGGTCGGGCTGTTCGCCAGAAAGAGTTGGAAGTCATTGAGGGAGATCAGGGAGTTCGCCGCGTTCGCCTGCTCGTTGATGTCGAGGGCGAACTTGTAGTAGTTGGTGCCTTTGTAGGAGTCCGCCACCAGGCTGGAGAGGAGGAGCGAGCGGGTCCACGTCCCGGCCTTGGCGTCGAGGGCCGGCTTCTTGGCGTCGGTGTTGAACCCGCTCTCGTACCCGTTCATCTGGATGCGGACGAACGGGTCGAAGACCCCGGTCCCGGTCGGGTGCGGGTCGGCCTGCTCGAGCAGGGCACCGTTGATGACGGCCGAACTGCCGGCCGAGGTCAGCGAGACGAGGTCGGCCCGGGCGGGGGATGTGGCGAGGGCGGCTACGGCGACGGCCGCGAGTAGCCGGCGGGGGGAAGTAACTGGGCGGAAACGCATGGGGTGGGCTCCAAGTTGGGACGCGACGCGGGCCCGTGGACTCCCCACGGGCCGGGGCGGCGGGCAGCATCCGGCGGTGAACGTACTGCACACGCAGTGCCGGCGACGGTGCGGTCGGTCGAGCTGAACCGAGTGAACGCACCGCCGGCGAGAAAAGTCCTCGAAAACTGGCCGCCGGGTTTTGACAACCGCGTTTTAACGTTCTAAGCAGCGGGCGGTCTCGCCACCAGGGTGTAAACCTTCCGAATCATCCGTTACGACCGTTCGTTGCGGAAAGTTCGCACAAGTGAACAGCCCGCGGGCCGGCCCGATAGGGGCGGGCCGCGATAGAATTTCGTTGCGCCA
>JANPKP010000105.1:0-2333 GCA_031426095.1 Gemmataceae bacterium | reverse complement strand
CCGCCGTGGCCGTCACGACGGCCGTGGCCGCCCGCCCCGGGCCGGTCACCCCGCCGGCCTGCCGGCGGGCCCTGCGGGCGGCCAGGGTCGCGGGTCAGCGGGGACCAGGCCGGACGTTCGGGATTTTGAGAAGTTGGGGAAAGGAGAGTTGCCCCGGCCGGACATGCCGGTCATAGTAGGTGGGAAAGTTGAGCGTGTAATCGCACACTCGGTCACCGGAAGTCCGCATTTTTCGATCCGCGGATCGCCCACGCCGAACGTACCGCTCCCACGCAAGTTAACACAAGGCACCCTCCATGCCCCTCTCCCGCTCCGCCCGCCCTGGTTTCTGGGTCCGCAACCTCTACGCCACCGCCAACCGCCTGGCCCGCCGTAAGGCCGGGGCCCCGGGGTTCGCCCGCGGCGGTGGCCCGTTCGTGAAGGCCGCCGCCGTGGCGGTCGCCGCCTGGGGCCTGTCGGGCTCGGCCGCCCGGGCCGCCACTTACGAGTGGGACGTCGTCCCAGGCGGGGGCGTGACCGGCGGGACCGGGGCCTGGAACACGACGGTCACGAACTGGACTACCGACGGCGGGACGAGCAACGTCGCCTGGGGCAACACCACCGCCGATGTCGCCGTGTTCGGGGCCCCCGGCGGGACCGTCACCGTCACCACGGTCAACGCCGGCGGGCTCACGTTCAACGCCTCCGGGTACAACGTCACCGGCAGTACCATCACCCTCGGGGCCGCGTCCACCCTCGCGGTGACGAACGCCGCCGACAGCGCCACCATCGCGTCGGCCCTCGCCGGCGGGGGGGCCTTGGCCACCGACACGGCCTTCACCAAGACCGGGGCCGGCACCCTCTTCCTGACCGGGACCAACACCTTCGTCGGGAACGTCGTCGTCTCGGCCGGCACCCTGAGTGTGACCGCGGGAAACGCCAACGCGGCCCTCGGTGCCAACGGCACCAACGACAACCTTCTCATCGTCGACGGCGGGACGTTCCAGCTCACGGGCGGGGCAACCTACAACCCGGCCGGTGCGGAAGAAGCGTTCCGGGTCGGGGCGGCCGGCGGGACGTTCGACATCGCCGCCGCGACGACCCTCCAACTCGACGACGCCGGCCAGTTCGGCAACGCCCCCGGCGTTGCCACGGCCGGCACCCTGACCAAGACCGGTGCCGGGACGCTCTTCCTGGACAACCAGGGGTTCAACTTCAACGGCGGCCTGACCATCAACGGCGGCACCGTGCGGATCGACCGGAATGCCGGCGTCCTGGGCACTTCGGCCGCCACGGTCGCCCCGATCACGATCGCCGCCGGGGCCACCTACGACATCCGCGTCACCCAGACCAGCCAGCGGCCGATCACGGTCAGCGGCGGCAGCATCGTTAACGGGGCGACCACCAACGCGGTCACGCTGAATGCCGTCACCCTGGCCGGCGACGCCACCTTCGGTGGGGTCGGCACCCTGACCGTCCCGTCCCTCGACCTCGGCGGCGGCGCCCGGACCATTACCAAGACCGGCACCGGCAACACGTTCGTCAACGGCACCGCGGCAAACGTCGCCGGCGTAACGACCGTGAGCGTCACCACCGGCGGCCTCTACTCGGGCACGGCGGCTTCGCTCGGGGCGGACGTGGCCGTGACCACGACCGGGGCGGCCGCGACGTACTCCCAGAATGGGGCCGCGTCCGCCGCCTCCACGTACACCGTCGGTGCCGGGTCCACGCTGTCCGGCGACACGGCCTTCTTCAATTCGCTGACGACCACGAACACCACGTTCGCCGCCGGGGCCGCGTTCGCCGAAACGGCCGCCGGGCAGAACGCCACGATCGCCACCACGTTCGGGTTCGCCAACGACGCCAGCCGGTTCTTCGGCGTCGCCGCCACCATCACCGACACCGTCACCGTCGGCACCGGGACGCCGTGGGCCGGGATCAGCAACGACCGCCAGTCCCGGACGTTCAACGCCACCGTCACCGCGAACAGCGACTTCACCATCCGGGTGAACGGGGCCACGTTCATCCTCGGCAACTCGGCGATCGCCCCGGCCGTCGCCGGCACCCCGGTAAAGGCGACCGTCACCGGGGGCACCCTCCAGCTCAACGACACGACCGGCGGGTACACCAGCGACCTGACGTTCGAGGTGGCCAGCGGGGCCACCCTCCAGACCGTCTCCGCCCCCTCCCTCGGGTCGAGCGCGACCCCGGCCTTGAACGCCAAGGTGAACGTCCTCAGCGGGGCCGTGCTGAACCCGAACGGCGGGGCCACCCTCAACGGGAACGTGACGATCCAGCCGGGCGGCCGGCTGAACCTCGACGACGGCACCAACCTGACGGGCAGCGGCACGATC
>JANPKP010000104.1:0-2580 GCA_031426095.1 Gemmataceae bacterium | reverse complement strand
CTCCCAGCGCGGGGCGCTCGAAATCGCCCCATCCCACGACCCGCCAACCCGATGCGGAAACCGCTCCCAACGGGTGCGGTAACGTGGGAAATGTGCCATCTCCGCGCACCGACGGAACTCGGAGTCGCTCCGGTTCGCGCGGCCGATTTCTGGCTTTCTCTCGGAATCACTTTCCGGCGGCGAGGTCGCGGAAGGTGCGGCAGAGAATCGCGGCCGCGTCCGGGCCGACGCTGTTCCCCTCCCCGTACTGGGCCTTCTTGAGCCCGTAGCAGTACGGGGCCTTCGCGTCCCACTGCCGCTTCGGGATGATGTAGCCGAGTTCGTCGTTGCCGAGGCCGACGACCATGCGGTGCTTCGCCGTCAGGCCGGAGTCGATGGCGGGTTCGGCGGGGGCGTCCGGGAAGTCGGCCCCGGGGTCGGCGGGCGTCTGCACCCGGTCGAGGACGAGTTCGGGGTAGATTTCGCCGGGGATGACGGCCACTTCGAGGTCGCCGAGGCGGAGGTAGCCGACCTCGGTCCGCACCGCGGCGGGGCCGGCCGCGTCCTTCGTCTCCGTGAATGCCTTCGGGGCGGGGTCGCCGGCCCACTGGTAGAGCGGGCGGTCGATGGTGCCGGCCTTCCAGCCGAGGCGGTAGAGGGTGTTCTCGACCGGCACGAGGACATGCCGCGTCCGCACGGTGAAGGGCGTGAGTGTGGCGGGGGCGGCGTCCGTCAACGCCCGCTCCGCCAGCCCGCCGACGAGGGTGCCGTACCGCTCGGCCTTCTCGAACGTGCCCTCGCGGAGGGCGACGCCCTTCTCGTCCTTCACCTCCAGTTGTAGGGGCGTCATCAGCCCGCCGACGGTGCCGCTGAGGTAGACGACGGGGCACTTCTGCGTCGCCCGCAGCCGCTTCACGGCGTACCCCACGAAGTCGGCCGAGAGTTTGGCGTTCGTGCCGTCCATCACCTCGGGGTGGCAGTTCCACTGGACGACGACGCCGAGCGGGGCGGCGGTCGCCTGGTCGCGGAAGGCGACGGCCACGAGTTCGTCGTGCCGCACGTCGGGGAGGCGGGCGTCGCGTAGAAGCTCCGGGGCCTTCGCCGTGCCGACCCTCGCGGCGGCCGGCTTGCGGGCGGCGTCGGCCCGCCCGACGGCCTTCACGCAGCCGGCTTCGAGCGTGCCCAGGTATACGGGATCGACGCCCGACGCGAGCGGGTTCGGGCCCCACAGCCCGAGCGTGTCCGGCCCGTCGTGGTTGTGCGTCGCCGACACGAGCACATAGCGGAAGCCCGGCACCTTGGCCCGGATCCGCTCGACGGTCGGGAGGAACAGGCCGACCACGTCCACCGACACGACGGCGATCTTCTGGTCGCCGTGGCCGAACACCACGGCCCGGGCGGTGATCGGGTCGTGGGTGCCGGTCGCCCGCCGGTCGTGCCCGAAGCCGGCGAGGAAGACCGGCCGCTTGCCGAGCGGCGGCGTGACGTCCACCTCCGCGAAGCCGACGGTCAACGGCGGTTCGGCGGCGCGGGCGGCGGCCGGCAGGAGGAGGGCGAGCACGAGCGGGAAGCGGCACATCAGGTGGCCTCACAGCCGCGCATATAGCGGATGCTCTCGCGGGCGATCGTGTCCGGGTCGGGCGAGTAGTCGAACACCTCGACGGACACCCAGCCGGTGTAGCGGATGTCCTTCAACGCCCGGAAGATCGGCCGGTGGTCGGTACTCCCGAAGCCGGGGCCGCGCTTGTTCGGGTCGTTGGCGTGGAAGTGGAACAGGTGCTCGGCGTTGGACCGGATCACGTCCGGGGCCGGGGCCGGCTCCGCCGACATCGCCTTCACGTCGAGGTGGAGTTTGACGAACGGGTGGGCCAGCCGGCGGATCAGGGCGACGCCCTCCGCGGCCGTGTTCTTGAAGTCGGTCTCGGCCGGCGTGAGCGGCTCCAGGCAGAGGTAGACCTTCGCGTCGGCCAGCGCCGGGAGGCAGTGGGCGAGGGTGTCGAGGGCGAAGTCTTCGGCCTGCTCCCGCGTGTGGCCCGGGGGCACGTTCCGCTGCACGGGCGAGCCGAGGACGAGGATGTCGCCGCCGAGGTCGGCCGCCGCCCGGGCCAGGTCGGCGAGGTAGTCGCCGGTCCGCTGCCGGACGGCCGCGTCGGGCGACGTGAGGTGGAAGCCCTCCGTCTTGGCGAGCAGCCAGTGGAGGCCGATGATCCGCACGCCGGCCGCCTCGGCCTGGCGGCGGAGTTCGGCCCGCCGCGTCGGGGTCACGTCGGTGATCCGCGGGGCCAGGGTGAACGGGGCCACCTCCAGCCCGGTGTAGCCCAGCGCCGCGATGTCGGCACACGCCCGGTCGTGCGGGCGGTCGCCGAACGTCTCGTTGCAGATGGCGTACTTCACGGCAGCGTCACCTCCAGCGGCTGGTCGGGGCGGGCCGGGTCGAACAGCGTCAGCCGGACGCCGTCCTTGCCGGCGGTGGCGGCGGCGAACGCGGCCGGCGTCGGCACCGGCCGGCCGTCCACCGCCGTGACGAGCCATCGGCCGACGGCGTCCAGCGGCTTTAACTTCTCCTCGGCCGGGCTGCCCGGCTCCAACTCGGCGACCACC
>JANPKP010000103.1:0-12119 GCA_031426095.1 Gemmataceae bacterium | reverse complement strand
CACCCGCGGTAGGCGCGGAGTTCGGCGGCGAACGCCGGCCCGAGGGCGGCGATTTCCTGCTCGGTCATCGGATTCCCTCCCGATACCAGTTCTATCGACCGTCAAGAAACCCGCGCTGTAGTGCTAGGCCGGGCCGACCGGCGTCAAGTACGACGCGGGTTTCGTCCGGTTCGCGGCAGCCGCTCCCACCGTGATCGTGGGGTTCTTGGACGCCGCCAACAAGCGGTACGTTCCCAATGACGACGCCCTGGGCGTTAGCAACTGGTTGACGACCGAAAAACTGCCCACACTCATCGGTTCGGGCAAGAACACCACCAGCGAGGACCCCGAGAACTTCCGCCTGTTCGTGAAGGACCCGGCCCTCAACATCCCCAACGCCCCGCCGCCCACCCTCACGCTCACGGTCGAACGCAACGGCGTGGTCGTCATCACGAACACGTACACGCTGATCGCCGACGCCGACGGGGGCGAGTTCCGCAGCCTGTTCCTCCGCCTCGTCGCGGACAGTGAAGACGACAAGGCGTCCGGGGTGGGTCCAGCCCAAGACCCCGACGACCAGACCATCCTGGTCGAACTCGGGGACAAGGTGAAGGTTACGTACGGCGATGCCGCATCCGCCGAGTTGAGTGTCGGACGGACACTCAAGGACAAAGAGCGGCCGAAGGCGGACGCCGACAGGAACTTCAAGCACCAGGACATTCGGGAAGTCAAAATCAACGTGGTGGTGTTCCAAGACCCGACCAACAACCTGCCGTACATCGCGGATCAGGCTTTGACCAACCTCATCGCTGACACGAACCGGGCTTTAGCCCAAGTCGGGCTCCGGTTGAAAGTCACGGGCCGGACCGTTCCCGCCGGCGTCCCGCTTCCGGCGGCCAACAACCCTGCCACTCCAGGCATTGATTGGACAAACGATCTTCAATTGACCAAGAAGTCCGGAACGGACAACATTCCACACCCCGAACTCGTGGAGATACTCAAAAAGAAGGATGCCGATCGATATTCGATCGATGTGTTTTTTACTCCAATCCTTGATGATGGTCCCGGTAGTCCCAAGGACATTTCGTTCTACCCTGACGGGGTGCGGGCAACTTACCAGCAAGGCAATGGCGTTACCCTTCGAAACAATATACTCATGGGAGATATCATTCCCGCGACACCATTCGCACCGCCGGAGCTCGCACACGAGATCATGCACATCTTGATGAATATCGGGCACGACACCGACCCGGCGGACAACGCACCACAGATGCGTCGCTTTGGATGGTCAGGTAAAGAGGATCAATACTCTCTCTTCAACCACAGCCTATCCCCGGATGCTGCTGTCGATGCCAAGAAGCGGATCATGCCATACAAGCCGAGTGATCCTGCTGCGGCGGGAGTCGTGGGGAGCGTGTCCACTCCCCAAAAACGCGTTTTCGCAAAGTGGCTGGGGGACGAAGTTGAGATGCGCAAGTACGCCATTAAGCTTCATCAGTAGCCGTTCGCAGAGTAAGACATGACTCCACTCATGATGATGGCCACCATTGTGGCTCAACCGCTTATCCCGTACCGTGTTCTCGACTACAACATGGAACGGGCCGTGTTAGCCATCCCGAGTCACGAACGCTACGTTCGCTATACGGCGGCCATCAAAGACGGGCCTGCGACCGTGTCTACGTCCCTCGCTGTCCGCGTCCTCCCGCATATCCGCGAGAACGACGACTTCATGCGAAAGCGGATCGTGCTCGACGGGGGGTACAAGTGGAAGCCGGGCACCCACGACTTGAACCGGCCACCCGGGCGGGCCGCCGCCCTCATCGAGATGATTACCGGCGAGGAGATGCCCAAAGTTCGTCCGGACTCCACGCCGGAAGAATGTTCCGAGGTCTATGCCAAAGCGGTGGCGGCCGTCGACCGACTGGTCGAGCGGCACAAGAAGCGCCCCCCGTCCCCGGGAAAGCCGACCATCGAGGAGTTGCGATCACAAGTCCAGGGCAAAATTCTCGGGCCGTTTGGCGAGGAGACTAGGCCGAAGCCGGGCCAAAAGGCGGCGTACCGGTTGGCCCTCGACGAGTTGGTCCGCCGCTGGGACCCGATCGGCAAGAAAGTTACCGACTTGGAAGCCATTCTCGGCCGGCCGCTCCACGAGGAAGAGCGCCTCGTCCCCGGGTTGGGACTGGACAAGACGCCGGTGACGCCGCGCGACCGGAACGACGGGGAGCGAGTTTTCACCTACGTGATCGCCAACAAGTGGCCTGGGTCGAATTTGAATGCGGTTTTCAGTTTCTACACGGTGAGGATTATCACCTCGGCCGACGGCACGATCCGCGCTTTGTACAGCCGTGTGACAGGTTGAGCAGGACCGCTGTCCTCTCCGCGACCCGACGCTCCTTACCCTCTTACCACGTCCCGCAGCTCGCCGGCCAGGAAGACGGAGCCGGTCACGCACACCACGTCGGCCGGGCCGGCGGCCCCGCGGGCGGCCGCCCACGCCGCCGCGGCCGACGGGTGGGCGGTGGCGGTCACGCCCGGGGCCAGCTTCGCCAGCACCGCCAGCAGCGTCTCCGGCGGCACCGTCCGGGGGTTGGCCGCGTACGGGCAGACGTGGACGTCGTCGAAGTACCCGGCCAGCACCCGCAGCATGTCCCGGTACGGCTTGTCGGCCGACACCGCGAACACCAGCCGCTTCCGCCCCGCCGCCGGCAGGGCGTGGGCGAGCGTGTGGACCAGGGCCTCGGCCGACGGCACGTTGTGGGCCGTGTCCAGCACCACGAACGGCCGCACCCCCACCACCTCGACGCGGGCCGGCCACGTCACGTTCGCCAGCCCCTTCGCCACGGCCGCGTCGGGGACCGGCATCCCGGCGTCCCGCAGCACCTCGACGGCCGCCACGGCGAGGGCCGCGTTCGTCGCCTGGTGGTCGCCGAGGAGGCCCACGTCCATCTCCGGCCACGGGTGCCGCGACCGGTAGAAGCCGAGCCGCGTCGGCACCCACCTCCCGGTCGCGGGGTCGTACCCGCCGGCCCGCGAGAACGGGCGGAAGTCCTTGCCGAGCTGGTGGAGCGGGCTGTTCGCCGCCTTCGCCTCGCGCTCGACCACGGCCCGCGGCCCCGGCTGCGTCACCCCGCTCACCACCGGCACCCGCGGCTTGACGATGCCGGCCTTCTGGTAGGCGATGGCGTCGAGGGTGGGGCCGAGCTGGGCCGTGTGGTCGAGGCCGACGTTGGTGACGACCGAGACGAGCGGCCGGCAGACGTTGGTGCTGTCGAACCGCCCGCCGAGGCCGACCTCGACGACGGCCACGTCGCAGCGGCGGTAGAGGAAGTGGAGGAACCCGAGGGCGGTGCCGATCTCGAAGAACGTCGGCCCCGGCCCCTGGACCGACGCGGGGCCGCCGTCGGCGTCCATGAGCTTCGCGGCCGCCGCCACCTCCCCCATGCGGGCGGTCAGTTCCTCGCGGGAGATGGGGACGCCATCGACCTGGATGCGTTCGCGCACGTCGGTGAGGTGCGGCGACGTGAAGAGGCCGACGCGATACCCGGCGGCCCGCAGCACGGAGGCGAGGAAGGCGGACGTGGAACCCTTCCCCTTGGTGCCGGTGACGTGGACGGTGCGGGTGCGGAGGTGGGGGCCCCCGAGGAGGCGCAGGAGGCGGCGCATCCGTTCGAGCTTGAGGTCGGCGGGGGCGGCGGCCCGGACCTCGAAGTTGGTGCGGGCGTACCAGACGGCGAGGGCGTCGTCGTAGGTCATACGTCAAGGGTAAAGCGGAACGCCCGTGCGGGGAAGCCTCCCCCGGTTTTTACCGCTTTTTCGCGGTGGTGTCGCCACATGTCGTGAGCGTGGCGTGACTTGCTCTTCCCGCGGTAAAGTTTGCGGGAGCGGCGGCGAAATCGCGGCGGATCGCTTGACTCGGGGGATTCCGTCGCGGCCTCACAGGGGCGCTGGGCGAACGGCCATTCGTTCAGTCCCAGACGTACCGCTCGTCGAACGCGACCTCGTGCTTCCGCAGGAACCTCCGGAGTTCGTCCTGGAACGACACGGTACGGTGGCGGTCGGCCTGGGTGGCGATGTACTGCCGGACGGCCCCCAGTTGCGAGAAGCTGACGGCGAACGCCCCGTACCCCGTCTGCCACGCGAATCCGCCCGCGTCGTGGAACGTCTCGCGGACCCACCGCGACGTGCCGGCCTTCACCACCCGTAGGAGGTCGGCCACGGCCATCTCGCGGCCGAGGGAGACGAGCAGGTGGACGTGGTCGGGCACGCCCCCGGCCGCGAGGAGGCGGCAGCCGTGGTCGCGGGCGACGCCCCCGGCGTACTCGTAGAGCCGGTCGGCCCACGCCGGGGCGATGGACGGTTCGCGGTGCTTGGTGCTGAAGATCAGGTGCAGCGGGATGCAGGCGAGCGACTGGGGCACGGGCGGACCCCGGGGCGGGCCGTCGCCGACCGAGGCGTGGGCCATGGGTGGCCGATCATAAACGGGGGCGCGACGTACCGCTAACGATTACCGGCGGACCCCCGCTCCCCATGAGTGAGGCAGAGCGTTCAAGGGTTTTCCACCCCCGAAGGGGTGTCCGCCAATAGCCAGGGGTGAAACCCCTGGTACGAACCGGTCCGACCGCCTTCGCCTCACGTCCCGCGCCCCGGTGGGGCTACGACCTTTTCCCCATGCCTACCAGGGGTTTCACCCCTGGCTATTGGCGGACACCCCTTCGGGGTTGGAAGACCGATCCCGCAACCGCCTGTCGACGTGGTCGGGCCGGCAAGCCGGCCACCCGTCGGGGGTGGAGATCGCCCCCGTCAAACGCCCGCGGCGGGGCCGATCCCTCGGCCCCGCCGCGTGTTTCTCGCCCACTCCGACGTCACTGCTGGATCGGCATGCACACCTGTTCGAGGAGCGTCTCGCACTTCTCCTGGATCACGTCGGCCAGGTTCGGCAGCGGGGTGCCCTCGGGGAGCGCCTCGCGGACGGCCGCCAGCCAGCGGGGGAAGCTGTAGAGCAGGGCGAAGCCGTCGAGCGACACCGGCTCCAGGCGGGCGTGCTTGCCGCGGCGCTCGGCCTCCTGCCACAGCGTCTTGCTCTTGCCCGAGAGGGCCAGGTCGTCCTCCGGGCGGAGGGCGATCAGGTGGTCCACCACCGCCGGCTCCGTGTTCATCGCCGCGAGCTTCACTTCCAGGTCCTTCGGCTTGCCGGCCCCGCGGGCCAGGAAGAGGCCGACGCCCACCTTCCACGGCTGGCCGTCCTTGCAGGCCCAGTGGGCGAGCGTCACGGTGCCGTAGGTCGGGTGGTCGCCGAAGTTCCACTCGGGGACGACGTGCTGGAGCCGCCACGGGCCGACCTTCACGCCGTGCTCGTGGCAGACGGCCAGGAACGCCCCGAGGCCGGACTGAAGCTCCCGCGTCGCCCCGGTCACGGACCCTTCGGGCTCCAGCTTCCGCCGGGCCGCCCGCTGCTCCGTGTCCCACATCTCCACGAGCGAGGCGTGCGTGAGCGTGGACGCGGACCCGTTCGCGTCCGTCACCACAGGGGCGGTCGGCAGGCTGACGGCCACGGGAAACGCCACCCGCGACGGCACCCCCGGGGCCGTGGGAACAGTCGGTAGTTGGTAGGCGGCAGGCGGCGGGACAGTTGGCAGCGGCAGTTGGCAGGCGGCAGTAAGAACAGCCTTGTCTTCGACTGCCGCCTGCATCCTGCCGACTGCCAAGTCTTCCAAAGGCACGCCCATCGGCACGTCGTCGGCGAACTCGTCCGTCTCGGGGGCCGGCGGGGCGGGCGGGTCGGCCGGGGTTTCCACCACCGTCACCGTCTTGAAGGTGACGGCCGGCGGGCTGTCGTCGAAGTCGTCGTGGCCGAGCAGGGCGCTGAGCCGGCTGCTGTGCCCGGTGAGCAGCGCCGGCGGCGGCTGCGGCGGGCCTTCCGGCAGGGCGGGGCGGCCGAACACCATGCCCTCGGCCGAGGCGTCGAACCGGCTCGCAGGGGGTAGGGGATAGGGGTCGGGGGTGAGTGAAGACGGGGCCTCCTCGTACTCCGACCCGCTCGCCTTCGCCTCCTGTCCCCTGCTTCCCGGCCCCTGACCCCTGACCCCTGACCCCTGGCTGATGTCGTCCGGCCCGTAGATCAGGTGGTCGAACAGGTGGCGGTACTGCTGGAGCATGTCCCGCAGGGTCGGCTCGGTGCGGGCGATCCGCGTCACGGCCTCGTCGGTGAACGGGTCGATGTCCGAGAACGACTCGCCGGCGGGGAGTTCGTCCAGCACCGGCCGCAGCCGCGCCTCGCAGACGCGGCGGACGAGGTCGCCGGGCGGGGCTTCGAGGCGGAGGGCCTTCACGGTCCCGTGCTTGGGGACGTGGACGGGGTTGTTCAGCCGGTCCTGGATGTAGCCGTCGAGGCTCGGGACGAAGCGGTTCCACAGCCCCCGCTCGGCGAAGATCAGGAAGCACAGGCCGTCGATCTGGTGCATCACTTGGACGATGCCGGCGAAGAACGCCTCGGCCGTCTTGTGGGCGTCGTCCGAGCGGCGGGCGAGGAGCAGGTCTTCGAGCTGGTCGAAGGCGACCACCACCGGCGTCTTGAGCGTGCGGAACACCTCCGTCAACACTTTGAAGAGGGCGAGGACCAGGTCCTGCCGGGTGGGGCGGACGTGGAACTCCAGCTCGGCGAACCCGTAGGTGAGGAAGCCGGCGATGTCGGCCTCGTCCTTCAGCAGCGCGGCCTTGGCGAAGCCCTGGTAGATGGCCCGCCGCATCAGCCCGGCGGTGTTGTGGGCTTCCGTCCGCTGCACGTAAGCCGAGAGCAGGTCGAACGCCTTCTGCGGGCTCAGGTTCGCCTCGGCGAGCGCCTGGGCGAGCGGGGTCGGGGTGCGGGCGAAGTTGGCGTACCCGCTCAGGTTCTCGGCCAGCCACTCGCAGCGTTCTTGCGCCTGCTGCGTGCCGATGCCGAGGCGGCGGCCCCAGCGGCCGAGGCCCGGCGGCGGGAAGAGTTCCACCTTCTCGTCGGCGGCCAGGTCACGCAGCGCGACGCCGAGGAGCCGGCGGACGAGTACGTCGCCGACGTACTCCAGCGGGCGGACGCCCTTCTGCTTGCCGCCGCCGAGGAGCGTGTCGATGATCTGGAACAGGAGGTATTCGAGGAAGTCGGTGTCCTTCTGGTACACCCCCGGGGTGACGAGCAGTTGCCACTCGCCGCCGGCCCCGTGCTTGATCGAGTGCAGGAGGTGCGTCTTGCCGGCCCCCTTGTTCCCGAGCACCGGGATGACCTCCGAGTGGGTCATCGGGTCGTACCGGTACAGGTCGATGACGCCGAGCAACAAGTCCCGCTCGGCGGCGAACAGCTCGGGGACGTGGTAGCGGGCGCACACCTCGTCGTCCGGGTTGCGGGCGAAGTAGTTTCGGAACGGGTTCCCGGCCCGCTTGAGCACGTCGCGGGCCCGGTCGGTGAGCGGCTTGTCGGTGGTGGCGAGGGCGGTCGAGGTCGAGGACATCCATTCCTCCGATGAAGGATGAAGGATGAAGGATGGAGGATGGAGGCGATCCGTCGGGATTCATCCTTCATCCTTCATCCTTGTCGGCTGCTGGCGTAGTAAGCGACCCCGTGGCCGACGAGCAGGGCGTAGGTCGGCTCGGGGAGGGCGTAGAGGGGGCCGGTCCACGGGTGGAGGTAGACCTTGCCGGCCGCGTGGAGCGTTCGAAGGGCGTCGTGGAACTCGCCGACCGTGGGGGCCGGGTCGCGGGTCGTCAGGCTGCGGTAGAGTTCGGACAGCGGGCAGTCCTGCCCGGCCGTCGCCCCGGCGGCCCAGTCGGCCAGGCGGGCGACGACCACGGCCGCGAGTTCGGCCGCGGCCTCGGCCGGCGTCGGCGGGGACGCCACCGTCGCGGGGGCCGGGCGGGTGGCGACGGCGGTCATGGCGTGCGTCCCGTTCGTGGAAGGAAGAACCCCTCCCCCAACCCCCTCCCCCAAGAAGGGAGGGGGCTTCGATCCGGCCCCCCCTTCCCTCCCAGGGAAGGGGGTGGGGGGGTTAGGTTGCTTCAGCACCCGGGCGACGGCGTCCTTCAACCCGTGGAGCCCGTCGGCCATCCGCCGGCCGACCGCGAGGAGGTCGTCCACCTGCCCCTCGCGGGCCTCGATGGCCCGCACGAAGTCTTCGAGGACCTGCTTCGGGTTCACCCCGGCGAGCAGGGCGTCCCACCCGGCGTCGGTGAGCGTGTAGCACTCGACGGCCGCCTTGCCGCGGGTCTCGGTGCGGGCCACGCGGAGGAGCCCGTCGGCGAGGCACTTCTGGGCGGCGGGCTTGGCGGCGGCGGTGGCCGGGAAGAGGCCGGGGTCGGCCTTGGCGGCGTACAGGGGCAGGCCGGAAGGGTCGGCGGCGGCCCGGGAGAGGGCGTCGAGGACGGCCTGGGTCAGCTTGTCGGCCACGCGAGACACCCTGGGCAGTTGGCAGCGGCAGTTGGCAGGAGGCAGTTGAAGACTGAGCAGTTCTTCCGACTGCTGCCTGCCAACTGCCGCTGCCAACTGAACCAGCGTGACAAAGTAATCGGAAGCCCACCCCCGTTTCAACCCCGACCGCGCCCGCTGGCACCCGCCGCCCGCCGGCCGTAAGATGGCCCCACCTTCCCGGCCCGCGGGCCGACCGTTCCCCCCCTCGGAGCCCCTCGATGACCCTCCCCCGACCCGGCCGGTGGCTGGCCGCCGTCGCCCTCCTCGTCGTTCCCGGGGGCTTACACCCCCGGCTCGCCCCCACCGCCGCCGCCGACGACAAGGCGTTCGACAAGCAGGTGGTGGACAGCCTGCGGGACGTGCACAACGCCGGGGCCGACCTGTACAACGCGGCGAAGGACTACCCCGGGGCGTTCCACACCTACCGCGGGTCGCTCCTGGCCGTCCGCCCGCTCCTGGCCCACCGCCCGGCCGCCCAGAAGCTCATCGCCGACGGGCTGGTGGCCGCCGACGCCGAGGCCGACCCCGCCCGCCGGGCGTTCGTCCTGCACGAGACGATCGAGAAGGTGCGGGCCTACCTCAAGACGGCCGCGGCCGCCGAGGTGAAGCCCGAGCCGAAGCCCGCCCCCGAGCCGCCGAAGGTGACGCCCACGCCGCCGCCCCCGGTCGTGGAGCCGAAGCCGAAGGTGGTGGTGCCGCCGCCGGTGGAGCCCAAGCCCGAGCCGAAGCCCGTTCCGCCGCCCCCGGTGGAGCCGAAGGTGGTGCCGGCCCCGAAGGTCGAACCGAAGCCGGAGCCGAAGGTCACGCCCCCGCCGAAGGTGGAGCCGAAGCCCGAGCCGAAGCCGAAGGTGGTGACGCCGCCCGCCCCGAAGGTCGAGCCGAAGCCGGAGCCGCCGCCGCCGCCGCCGCCGGCCGACATGACGCCGAGGGGGGCCTTCGGCACGGTCACGGTCGACGGGGCACCCCTGACCGCGTTCGAGGTGACGGTGGTGAGCCTCGACTTCCCGAAGCCGCGGGTGTTCACGGCCGTGGTGAACAAGGACGGCACGTACTCGTTCGCCGATGCCCCGCCGCCGGGCCGCTACGTCGTGATCGTGACCGGCAAGGCGGTCCCCGCGAAGTACCAGACGACGACCACCTCGGGCATCGTGATCGAGGTGAAGGCCGGGCAGAAGGCCCCGGACCTGAAGCTGATGTCGAAGTAGGGCGGCCCCGCGAACCCGGGGGCGGGGGCGCTCGTAAGCCGACTTACGAGCCGCCCGTGCCACCCGGTCGAGCGGTCGCCCGACACCCCTAGAGTTACGAGACGCCCGCCGCGGCCCCCTGGGAACCCATGAACACGATCCCCGACTTCGTGCTGGCCTTTAGCTCGGTCCTCTGGGAAGCGCTCCCGTTCGTGGTCCTCGGGGCGGTCGTGGCCGGGGTGCTCGAGGAACTCCTGCCCCAGCAGCTCGTCACCCGCCTGCTGCCCCGCGGCGTCCTCCCGGCGGTCGTGGCCGGGGCGCTGCTCGGGCTGGCCTTCCCGATGTGCGAGTGCGGGATCGTGGTGGTCATCCGCCGGCTCCTCCGCAAGGGCCTGCCGCTGGCCTGCTGCGTGTCGTACATGATGGCCGGGCCGATCATCAACGTGGTCGTCATCCTCAGCACGTGGGTCGCGTTCGGCCCGCACGGCATCGCCCCCGAGGTCGTCGGCCTGCGGGTCGGCCTCGGGTTCGTGGTGGCCGTCACCACCGGGCTCGTCGTCCAGCGCTTCTACAGCAAGTACGGGAACAGCCTGCTCGCCCCGGCCGCCGTCCCGCCCCCGGAGTCGCCGACCGGGCTGCCGGTCCTGGACGACGCCCCGGCCGCCCCGTCCGGCCCGCGGGCCCGGCGGGTGTTCGACGGCCTCGGCCGGGTGTCGAGCACGGCCGTCCACGACTTCGTGGACATCACCGTGTTCCTGATCCTCGGGTCGATCCTGGCCGCGGTCGCCAAGCTGTTCGTCCCGGCCGAGGACGTGACCGCCTTCTCGACCGACTACCCGCTCCTGGCCGTCCCGGTGATGATGGGGTTCGCCTTCCTGATGTGCCTGTGCAGCGAGGCCGACGCCTTCGTGGCCGCCACCTTCACCCACATGCACATCTCGGCCAAGGTGGCGTTCCTGGTGTTCGGCCCGATGCTCGACATCAAGCTGCTGCTGATGTACTTCCGCATCTTCCGCCCGCGGCTGATCGTCGTCATCGTGACGTGCTCGGTGACGCTGACGTACGCCCTCTGCGTCGCGGTGCAGTTCCTGTTCTGACGGGCGGGTGGCGGCGTGAGTAGCAGACACGGGGCGTGGGGCTACGCACCGTCAATGCTTCGATTCGCGTGACCGCAGGCGGTGCGTCTACGGCCCCAAGCGCGGGCCTTGACGCCCCCTACGAAATCACGAAACGCGACAGATGACGCACTTCAGGTAGCCCGCCTCGCGGCACGAGGTGGCGACGGGGTGGTCGGTCGCCTGGAAGCGGCGGGCGAGGATTTGCACGTCCCGCTTCACCTCGGCGGCCACCTGCGAGAGCAGCTCTTCGAGCATTTCCATCGTGATGAGGCCGGTGCAGCAGCAGAACACCAGGATGCCGTCGGGGCCGAGGAGCCTGAGGCCGAGCTGCGACAGCCGGCGGTAGCCCTTGAGGGCGTCCGGGAGGGCGTCGCGGTTGCGGGCGAACTTAGGCGGGTCGAGGACCACCACCCCGAACTTCTCGCCCGCCGCCTCCAGGTCGGTGAGTTTGCGGAACACGTCCGCCTTCTCGAACGTCACGCCGGAGAGGCTGTTCGCCGCCACGTTCCGCCGGCCCAATTCCAGCGCGGCTTCGGAGGCGTCGAGGGCGAGGACTTCGCCCGCTCCGGCCTTCGCGGCGTGGAGGCCGAAGCCGCCGGTGTAGCAGAAGGCGTCCAGCACCCGCCGGCCGCCCGAGAGCGCGGCGACGGCCTGCCGGTTGTCGCGCTGGTCGAGGTAGTAGCCGGTCTTCTGGCCTTCCGTGAGGTTGACGAGGAAGCGCAGGCCGCCCTCTTCAATCGTCAGGTCGGCGGGCGGCGGCTCGCCCCACAGCAGGTGGTCGTGCAGGCTCAGCCCTTCGAGCTTGCCGATGCCCTTCTCGGTGCGGACATAGATGCCCCGGGGGGCGAGGAGCTCGCGGAGCAGTTCGCCGAGCATCTCGCGGCGGCCGGCCAGCGCCAGTGAGGTGAACTGGACCGCGAGCCAGTCGCCGTACTTGTCGACCACCATGCCCGAGAGGCCGTCGCTCTCGCTGAACGCGACCCGCCACGCCTTGTCGGGGCCGTCGAGCTTGAGCACGTCGCGGCGGAGGCGGATGGCCCGTTCGAGCCGGCCCTTGAAGAAGGCCCGGTCGAGCGGCACGTCGGCGTCCCACGAGTAGAGGCGGACGCGGATTTTGCTCTGCCCGTTGAACAGCCCGCGGGCGATGAAGTTGCCGGCGCTCGACACGACCTCGACCTCGTCGCCGTCGGCGGGCGCGTGCGAGACGGCGTCGATGGCCCCGGCGAACACCCACGGGTGGCGGGCGAAGAAGGGCTGGGCCCGCTTGGCCTTGAGGACGACTTTGGGGAGGGTCATGGTGTCTCCGGGCGAGCGGCCGGCGTCAGCCGGCTGATGGTGAACGGGAAGGCCGGCCCGGCGACGGATCGCGGGGCCGGCCGCGGCGCGGAGGATCAGCCGGCTGAC
>JANPKP010000102.1:0-15703 GCA_031426095.1 Gemmataceae bacterium | reverse complement strand
GCTATTCGCCAACGTGGTGCTGGCCGACGAGATCAACCGGACCCCGCCCAAGACGCAGGCCGCCCTCCTCGAAGCCATGCAGGAGCGGCAGGTGACGGTCGGCGGCCACCGGCACAAGCTCGGCAGCCCGTTCTTCGTGCTCGCCACGCAGAACCCGATCGAGCAGGAGGGCACGTACCCTCTGCCCGAGGCGCAGCAGGACCGCTTCATGTTCAAGGTGTTCGTGACGTACCCGTCGTTCCAGGAGGAGTTCGAGATCGCCCGGCGGACGACCGGGACGGCGACGGAGGAGATCGTCCCGGTCCTGTCCGGCGAGCAGATTCTGGACATCCAGACGCTCGTGCGGAAGGTGCCGGTGACGGACCACGTCATCCAGTACTGCCTCGCCCTCGTCCGGCAGACGCGGATCGGCGAGCCGGGGACGCCGAAGTTCGTCCGCGAGTGGCTCTCCTGGGGGGCCGGGCCGCGGGCCGTGCAGAACCTCATCCTCGGGGCCAAGGCCCGGGCGCTGCTCTACGGCCGGTCGCACGTCACGACCGAGGACATCAAGGCCCTCGCCCTGCCGGTCATGCGGCACCGCATCCTGACCAACTTCACCGCCGCGTCCGAGGGCGTGACGACCGACACGGTCATCAAGAAGCTCATCCAGGAGACGCCCGAGAAGGAGGGCGACCTGACGAAGGACGAGCGGTTCAAGAAGGTCTTCGCGTCCTGAAAGAGTGGGCCCCGGGACGGCCGTCCCGGGGCCGTCGCTGATCCGCACCCGCACCCCGAGACAGACCCACCACATGGTCGCGCGAGACGAAACCGACCCCCGCCGGTTCCTCGACCCGGGCACGATCGCCCGGATCGGGCGGCTCGACCTGCGGGCCAAGCAGGTGGTCGAGGGGTTCCTGACGGGCATGCACAAGAGCCCGACGTTCGGCCAGAGCGTCGAGTTCGTCCAGCACCGGGAGTACGTCAGCGGGGACGACCTCCGGCACGTCGACTGGACGGTCTGGTCGAAGACTGACCGCTACTACATCAAGCAGTACGAGGCCGAGACCAACCTGCGGGCGAACGTCGTCGTGGACGTGAGCGAGTCGATGCAGTACGGCGACGCCCGGCACCGCAAGGCCGGCACGCTCAACAAGTACGAGTACGCCTGCACGGCCGCCGCCTGCCTGGCGTACCTGATCGTCAAGCAGCAGGACTCGGTCGGGCTCATCACGTTCGACGAGGACGTGCGGCAGGTCATCCCGCCCCGCAGCTCGCTCGTCCACATCGACGCCTTCGCCAAGGCGTTGCACGTCAGCACGCCGCGGGAGAAGACCGACCCGCTGAAGATCCTCCGCCGCGTCGCCGAGGCCATGCCGAGCCGCGGGGTCGTCATCCTGTTCTCGGACCTCCTGTGCGACCGCGAGCCGCTGTTCAAGGGGCTCGAGATGCTCCGCCACCGGCGGCAGGACGTGATGGTCTTCCACGTCCTCGACGACGACGAACTCGGCTTCCCATTCGGCGGCATGACGAAGTTCGAGGGGATGGAGGCCCAGCCCGACCTCCTGTGCGACCCCAAGGCCCTCCGCGACGGCTACCTCGAAGCCCTCGAAGAGTACCTCGTCGAGTGCCGCCGCGGCTGCTCCCGGATCGGCGTCGACTACACCCTGGTGCGGACCAGCGACTACCTCGACGCCGTCCTGTCGCGGTTCCTCCACCAGCGGATGGCGAGCCGGGCCGGCCCCGTCCGTCGCTAGACATTCGGCCCGCACCCCCGACACGCGACCGACCCCCCGAGACCCGCCGCGATGTTCGAAGCGTTCATGCACCCGTGGTCGATGATCGCCGGTGCGGCCCTGGTCAGCGCCCCGATCGTCATCCACCTCATCAACCGGATGCGTTTCAAGCGGGTCCGCTGGGCGGCGATGGAGTTCCTGCTCAAGGCGCAGAAGCGCATGCGCCGGAAGATGATCATCGAGCAGTTGCTCTTGCTCCTCCTCCGCTGCCTCCTCGTCCTGCTCGCCGGGCTGCTCCTCGGCCGGTTCCTCGGGTTCGACCCGTTCGGCGGCAAGGAGTCGCGGGCCACCGCCCACGTCGCGATCCTCGACGACTCGCCGAGCATGGCCGACTTCTGGCGGAACGAGTCCGACGGGCAGATGACGACATCGTTCCGGCAGGCCACACGCCTGCTGAGCGAACAGATCGCCCCGGCCGCCGCCCAGGCCAGCACCCCGCAGTCGATCACCGTCCTCCGCTCCTCGGACCTCGCCGGCCGGCAGAAGAAGTTCAACTTCACGCGGGTGAACGGCGACACCGGCCCCGCCATCCGCAATGAGTTTGCGGCCTACGCCCCCACCACCGTCAGGGTGTCCCTCGTGGACGCCCTGCGGAAGGCGAAGGAGTCGCTCGACGCCGAGACCGAGAAGGACCTCAACCGGGTCGTCCACGTCCTGAGCGACTTTCGGGCCATCGACTGGGCCCAGGACGGGGAGCCGATCCGGGCGGCGATGAAGGATCTCGCTGCCGCGAACGTGAAGGTCCACCTGATCGACGTGGCCCACCCGTACCGGCGGGACGACAAGAAGGCCCCGCTCTACCACGAGAACGTCGGCATCACGGAGCTGACGCCGCGGGCCCGGGTGGTGGCGAAGGACCAGGCCGTCGAGTTCGTGGTCAAGGTCAAGAACTTCGGCGGCACCGAGTTGAAGGACGTGCGGACGGTGGTTCTCGTCAACGGGGACGAGAACCGCGGGCAATCGCTCTTCATCCCGACGCTGCTCGCCAACCAGGAGACGGCCCTCACCTTCAACCTCCAGTTCAACCAGACCGGGACGGCCCAGAAGCCGCTCGACGCCTTCAACCTCGTCACTGCACGGCTGGAGTTGAACGAGGCTGGCGGGCTGGAGGCCGACAACGTCCGGCACACGGTGGTCGAGGTCCGTGACCGGCTCGGCGTGCTGTTCATCGAGGGGCGGCCCGAGTTCCGTGACAAGAAGGAGGGGGACGGGCTCTACCTCAGGCGGATGCTCAACGACTCGTTCGGCGGCCTGCGGCTGGCGAGCGGCACGGTCCGCGACCTTGAGGCGCAAGACCTCCGGAGCTTTTCGAGCGTCTACCTCCTGAACGTCCCGTCGGTGTCGGAGCCGGCGGCCAAGAAACTCGAAGAGTACGTCCGCGGCGGCGGCGGGCTCGGCGTGTTCCTCGGCCCGGACGTGAAGCCGGCCGACTACAACAAGGTGCTCTACAAGGACGGCGGCGGGGTGTTCCCGGTCCCGCTCCCCGAGAAGCCGACCGACGAGTCGACCGAGGACCAGAAGTTCGTCCGCCGCTTCGGGGCGTTCAACATGAAGATCCTGCCCCGCTCGCCGGCCGTCCGCGAGCACCCGGCGGTGCGGCCGATGTTCTCCGACGAACTCGGCCGCCTGGTGAAGGTGAACGAGATCGAGGCGCTCTTCTACAAGGTGTTCGTGGACCGCTACTGGCCGGTGTCGCGTATCGGCAAGTGGAAGGAGGACCGGTCCGTCCAGGAGCTGTTCTGCCTCCCGAACGAGAAGGGGATCGATACCCAGGAGGCGGCCGTGATCGCCCTCCTCAACCGGCTGCCGGTCAACGAGCCGAAGTACGAGAAGTACAAGAAGTACCTCGACAAGTTGAAGGGCGACATCCGCACCACGGTGTCGAACCCGAACCCGATGTCCCTCCTGTCGCAGAAACTCGACTGGCTCCTGTGCGACCAGACCAACGGCGGGGACGAGAGCGAACCGGTCCTGCGGGAGTTCTGGTCGCAGCCCGAGATGGCCGACCTGCGGGCGGACATGGTCCGCCAGCGGGACGCGGTCAAGTACGGCGACCCGCTCTACCTGGCCAAGCAGTTCGGCCGCGGGCGGGTGACGGCGGTGCTGACGACGGCCGGCGAGGGGTGGAACGAGTGGGCTTCCGGGAACAAGGACTCGCAGTCGTGCTTCGTGGCCGTGATGGCCGAGATGCAGCGGTATCTGGCCGGCGGCGGGAGCGAGGACAACCTGACGACCGGGTCCGACTTCCGCCTGACGCTCGACCAGGCCCGCTACAAGCCGACCGTCCAGCGGACGCGGCTGACGTTCGACGGCGGGAAGGACAACAAGCCGCAGCCGGGCCAGTCGGCGGTCGTGGTCAATGACCTCGGCGAGCAACCGCTGGAGGCCGTCGGGGACGGGCTGCTTCTGAAGTACAACGAGGCGACGGTACCGGGGGCGTACCTGTTCACACTCACCCGCCTCAAGGGGCCGGACGGCGGTCCCGGCGACGCGGCCGAGCAGACCGAGACCGTCGCCTACCCGTTCAACGTCGACGCCGCCCGCGAAGGCGACCTGCGGCGGGTGACGCGGGACGACGTGGCCCAGTACGCCGAGAAGGTGCCGATGCACTCGCCCGACGACGCCGGGTGGCTCGACGAACTGAAGCAGAAGACGACCGACCTGTCGAGCACCCGTTGGCTGTACCTCGTCATCCTCCTCGTCCTCGTGGTCGAGCAGGCGATGGCCGTGCGGCTGAGCTACCACGGCCGGTCGAACGACCTGGAAGCCCACGCCCCGACGGCGGCAGCGGTTGTCGGCCGGCAACAGGCCGCCCGGCCCGAGCCGGAGCCCGCCGGCGTCGCCTGACGCCCGTTGAGTCCGCAGACGACACGCAGACACCGTGAACGCACCCCCGACGAGACGGCGATGAACCCGAACGGCCCGACCCAGGAAACCGAGTACGTCTTCCGCCGGCTGGGGGAGTCGTTCCCCGCGTTCGCGTCCGACCTGCGGGCCAGCAGCCCGCTCTGGCTGGTCGCGGCGGCGGCCGTCGCCGTGGCGGCCCTGCTCGCCTACCGGCACTTCACCCACGCCGGCCGCACGCCCCGCAAGGGGAACGCGGTCGGGGCCGGCCTCGGCTGGCTCGTCGTCCTCGGCGGGGCGGCCGCGTGCGGGGTTTCCCTCGTCAACCTGTTCCTGAGCGAAACGTCGGGCGTCGGCCGCGGGGCGGCGGACGGTCCCCAATTTCGGGCGCTCGACTTCCCCACGGTCGGCCCGCTCCTCGCCGGGGCGGCGGCAGCCGTACTGATGATCGCCTACTCCCTCGCCAAGCTCATGGACAACGCCCTCGTCCGCTGGTCGGCCGTCGCCGCGTCGGCCGCTCTGCTCGTGCGGTGCCTGGCCAATGCGGTCGTCCGCGACGGTGGGGCCGGCGGCCCGCCGGTGTCGGCCGGCGGGGTGCCGCTCAACCTGTTCGCGTGGTACGTCCTCACCGGCGGGCTGTTCGCGCTCGCCGTCGCGTTCGTGGTCGCCATGTACGTCAAGGACGCCCACTCGGTCCGCTGGTACTGGGCGGTCGGTCTCGCGACGCTGCGGATCAGCGTCTACGCCGTACTGCTCGGCGTCTTCCTTTTGCCCGCCACGCAGGTCTGGGAGCGGACGGAGAAGCGGTCGCGGGTGCTGGTGCTGCTCGACGTGTCGCCGAGCCTGACGCAGGTGAGCGACGACGTGGGCGGCGACTCCGCCCGCAAGCCGCAGCCCCGGATCCAGAAGGTGATCGACTTCCTCACCGACGAGAAGGTGGCGTTCGTCCAAAAGCTGACCGAGCAGAACCCGGTCCACGTCTACCGCTTCGGCACACGGCTCGACGAGGAGACGGCCACGCTCGCCGCCGGCGACGCGGCGTGGGCGAAGGCCGAGTGGGACGCCTTCGTGCGGTACGACTTCAAGCCGTGGCTGCTCCGCGGGCTTTCCCCGGAGGGTCGCGCGGCGGTGAAGGCGAGCCCGGCGTTCGGCGGCGACGCGGCCGGGACCGCCGAGTGGGCCGGCGACTGGCTGCGGAAGGCCGAGGACGAGGTGGTGCCCGCCGGGCTCACGCCGGCCGACGTCGCCAAACTCAAGGACAACCGCGGCAAGCTTGACAAGCGGGTGGACGTGGCCAAGTCGATCGCCCTGGGCACGAACGCCCCGGACTCGATCACGGGGGCGATCAACCGCGAGTCGGCCAACATGGTGCAGGGGCTCGTCGTGTTCACCGACGGGCGGAGCAACCTTGGGTCGGACTCGTCGTACGCGGAACTCAAGGAGCGGGCCACGCGGGAGAAGATTCCCGTCTTCACGGTCGCCGTCGGCGAGGACCGGCAGACGGTCTCCATCGTCGTCACCGACGTGGTCGCCCCGGACCGGGCCCCGCCGGACGAGCCGTTCAAGATCGTGGTCGAGGCAGACGGGGTGAACCTCGCCAACCAGGAGGTCGACGCCCGGCTCGGCCTGTACCTGCCGGGCCGCGACACCAAGAAGGACGCCCCCGACCACGAGCTGACGGCCAAGCTCACGTTCGCCCCCGGCGACCCGCCGCACGGGCAGGCCGAGTTCGTGATCGACCCGACCAAGCTGCCCGACGCGCTCACCGAGGAGGCGGCCGGCGCGGGCGGGAAGCGGCGGCAGCTCAAGGAGGGGGCGTGGGCGGTCGTCGCCCGCATCGCCAAGGACAAGCGGGAGGCGTTTCCGGACAAGGACCACGTCCGCGAGCGGTCCGGCATTCAGGTCCTCAAGAAGCCGCTGCGGGTACTGATGGTGGCGAGCGGCCCGACCCGCGAGTACCAGACGCTCAAGACGCTGCTCGTGCGGGAGGTCGGGGAGAACCGGGCCGAGCTGTCGATCTTCCTTCAAAACGAGGCGGTGACGAAGAACGAGGGGAAGGACATCGCCCAGGACGTGCCGCCCGAGCGGCTCCTGAGCCGCTTCCCCACGCGGCTCGACACGACCGACAAGTCGAAGCCCGAGGAGCGGTTCTACAACCTGAACGAGTACGACCTCATCATCGCCTTCGACCCGGACTGGAGCGAGTTGTCCGAGGAGCAGGTGAAGAACGTCCAGACGTGGATCGACAACCTCGGCGGCGGGCTCATCTACGTCGCCGGCACGCACCACACGTTCCAGCTCGCCCGGGCCGAGGCCGACAGCCGGCTCAGCCCCATCCTGAACGTCCTGCCGGTCATCCCCGAGGACATCATCGTCCTCCAGGCCCGGCCGATCCCGCGGACGCCCCGCCGGCTCTACCTCAAGCCGACGCCCGACTCGGACGTGCTGAACCTGGAGGAAGGCCCGCCCGGCGACAACCCGACGGCCGGGTGGGAGAAGTTCTTCACGAACCGCGAGCGGTACGCCCCGGACGCGGACGTGCGGAAGGAGTTGAACCCGGCCCGCGGCTTCTACTCGGCGTACCCGGTCAAGCAGGTGAAGCCCGGGGCGGCCGTGCTGGCCGAGTTCGCCGAGTTCGACGAGAAGGGCGACAAGGCGACCCGCCCGTGGCTGGTGACGGCCCAGCCGGCCCGCGGCCGCACCGCCTTCCTCGCCAGCGGCGACACCAACCGCCTACGGGCCTACGACCCGGTGATCGGGCCGGAATTCTACCAGCGGTTCTGGGTCAAGCTGGCCCGGTACGTCTCGGCGAACCGAGACGTGAAGGCGGCCCGCGGGCGGGTGCTCCTCAACAAGGAGTACGTCTCCGGTTCGCCGGTCCGCGTGCAGGCCCGGCTCCTGGCCCCGAACGGCCAGCCGTACCCGGTCGGCGCGATCGACCCGAAGTTCCGCATCGTCCCGTATACCCCGGCCGGCGAGCAACTCACCCGCGAAGACCCGGTGACGCACCAGAAGATCAAGGTCGAGTTCGGGCCGTATCAATTGGTCGCCAAGAAGGGGGCCGGCGAGTTCGACGGCTACTACGCCGGGCAGGTGGTGGCCGACGCCCGCCAGATACCGCCGGGCGACACGCGGTACCGCGTCGTGATGGCCGTGCCGGATAGCCCCGGCGACACGCTCGACGGCGAGTTCATGGTCCGCAAGTCGGACCCCGAGCTGGACAACCCCCGGCCGGACACGGCGGCCCTCCTGGCGATGGCAGGCGAGTTCGACGACGCAGTGCGGGGGCGGGTGCGGGCGAACGACCCGCGGACCGACGCGGACAAGGAGTTCGAGGCCCTCCTGCCGAAGGAGGGCGGGAAACCGAAGCTGGCCTTCCGGCTGGCCGACCCCCAATCGGTGGCCCGCATCCCGCTCTGTCTGCGGGCCCAGCAGGAACACGCCCGCAACCGCGGGGCCGTAACCGACCTGTGGGACCAGCCGCTGCGGACCGAGTACGAGGGCCGGCCGGTCAGCCTCGTCGAATTCCTCCTGACGCCGGACTGGCTGCGGGCGGCCCTCACGGTCGTGCTCTTCGCGTCGGTCGGACTGCTCGCCGGGCGGGCGGCTTACGGCGTCCTCGTCGGCCCACTCGGCTCGGGCGCGGCCGGGGTTTCGGCGCTGGCCGTGACCGCCGGAGCGATGGCGGGTTACGCCCAGATGTACCTCACCCCCGAGGTCTGGGAGTTCGACCGTGCGACGGTCCTCGTCGCGTCGGGGCTGCTCGCCGTCCAGGCGTTCGTCGTGCGGCTCCACTGGGGATTCGCGCTGACGCTGTTCGGCACCCTGGCCGTCGCGGCGGGGGGCGGGCTGGTCGCGCTGGCGATGACGAAGCCGACGTTCAGTCTGCCGGTGAGCATCGGGTTCGTCCTGTTCGTGATCGTCGGCCTGCTCTCGCTCGAATGGCTGACGCGGAAGCTCCTGCGACTGGCGTGACGCTGTCGAAAGCCCGCCCCTGGCAACGGGCGGGCTCGTTGGGTTGAATTTGCCTGCTGACGACTCACGACGCGAATACACCCGGATCCCACGACATGGCCACCGACCTCCGCCAAGCGTCCCCGCCCGACCGGCTCGACGTTCGCCTGTCCAGCCCGCTCGACCAGATGCGGGGGACGATCCGCCGGTACGTCGTCGTCGAAGGGCTGCTCGCGGCCGGGCTGTTCGTGGTCCTATGGTTCGCCCTCGGCCTCGTCCTCGACTTCGGGCTGTTCAAGGCCACCGGGTTCGACTGGGTGGTGGACGTGCCCCGCTGGGTCCGCGGGACCGCCCTCGCCGGCATGCTCCTCCTCCTAGCCGCCCTCGTGGCCCGGCGGGTCGCCTTCCGGCTCACGCGGGAGCTGTCGTACCCGTCGCTCGCCCTGGTCCTCGAACGCCGCTTCCCGGCCGTCCTCGGCGACCGGCTCATCACGGCCGTAGAACTGGCCGATGTGGGCGGGGCCGAGCGGTACGGCTACTCCGGCGAAATGATCCGGGCGACCATCGAGGAGGCCCGCGAGCGGGTAGCACGGGCCCCCGTCTCGGAGGTGTTTAACTGGGGCCGGCTGTGGCGCATGGCGGCCGTGCTCGTCGGGGCCGGGGCCGCCGTCGGGGTGGCCGCGTTCGCCGCGTTCGCGCTCGGCACCGGCGGCACCTCGCCGAAGGCGTTCGGCTGGCGGGCGGCGCACGTGTCCGGCATCTGGGCCGAGCGGAACCTGCTGGTCATGAACACCCCGTGGCCGCGGCGGGCACACCTTGAACTCGTCGGCTTCGCGGAAGAGGAGCTGAAAGTCGGGAAGGACGCCGCCCTGGCGAACCCGCCGCAGGTCCGCGTCCGGGCCGTCAAGTGGGTCGTCGCCGACCCGGCCGAGACGTTCGGATGGCGACCCATGATGTGGTCGGACGTGACGGCGGACATGGCCGGCGGGCCGGTGCCCCCGGCGTCCCCCTCCGCGTCGGCCAAGGCGGACTCCCTCACGGTGGACCGGGTCGAGCGCGAGGGGAAGGGCGACCCGGCGGTGGCGAAGGCGCTCGACGCCCTCAACGCCCTGGCGGACGACCCGGCGATGGCCCGCCGGGTGCGGCGGCTCGACGTGCCCGAGGCGGTCGTCCTCCAGTACGACGGGCTCAAGACGAGCGGCGGCGGGTCGATGTCGCCGGAGGCCGGCGGCGAGTTCGTCGGGTCGCTCACCGACCTCAAGGAGTCGGTCTCCTTCCGGGCGTCGGCCGAGGACTTCATGACGCCCCGCCGGGCCGTCACGCTCGTGCCGCCGCCGGCCCTGTCGCTGCTCGTCCGCTCCGAATACCAGCCGGCGTACCTGTTCCATCCGCCGCCGAGCGACGGCGACGCCGACTGGCTCCGCGGCAAGACCCAGCGGATGCCCGACACCACGGCGTCGCTCACCGGCGACCGCTCCGTTTTCTCCGTGCCGTTCGGTACGGAGGTCCTATTCACGGCCACGACCACCAAGCCGCTGCGGGAGGCCGCGATCCGACCGAAAGCCGGCCGCGTGCCGGGGGCCAAGCCGGGCTCGGCCGACCCCGTACCGCTGCCGCTGACCCCGAGCGGGGACGGCTTCACGGCCGAGTTCCGGGGGGCCTTCCGGGTCACTGAGAACGTCGAGTTCGACCTCGAGTTCACCGACACGGACGGCGTCACGGCGAGCCGGCCGGTGCTGATCCAGAAGGCCGACGACGCCCCGCCGACGGTCGAAATCGCCACCGAGGTGCTGCGGAAGCAGGGGAACCTCTTCCTCGTCACCCCCGCCGCCCGGGTGCCGTTCGTGCCCGAGAGCGCCGTCCGCGACGAGGCCGGCCTGAGCCGGGTGGAGTACGTCTTCGAGTACTCCCAGGTCGAGGCGTCGGCCGTGGTCGGGCTCCAGGCCCGGGTGGCGGCCGGGGTGTGGGCCCCGGCCCCCGTGTTCGCGGGGCTGCCGTCGGGGCTGATGCCGGCCTTCAACGCCACCCTCGTCCGCCTCGTCACGAAGGGGGACAGCAAGCAGAAGGGGGCCGCCCTCGTCGGCCGCTTCGACGGCCAGTACCGCGACCTCCGGCGGGAGACGAAGCAGGTGCTCGACGGGCTGCTCGTCCGGCCGCTCGCCGCACGGACGCCGCTCGTGACGGGCGTCCGGCTGGAGAACTCGCAGGTCGATTACTTCGACATCCGCAAGGCCCTACCGGCCCTGGCCGTGCCGGCGACGGAGATCCAGCCGCGGTACCGCATCGACCTGAACGTGCTGGCGACCGACACCAACGTGGAGAACGCCGGCGGGCCGAAGACGGGGACCAACCCGGAGCCGGTCCGCCTGCTCGTCGTGTCCGAGGCCGACCTGCTGGCCGAGATCAGCAAGGAGGAGGAGGCCCTGACCTTGACGCTCGACAAGGCCCTGGCCGCCCTGCGGAACGCCCGGGCGAACCTGTCCGAGATGGCCGGGACGATCGCGGGTGTGCCGGCCAACGAGATCGACAATCTCAAGAGCCGCGGCATCGGCATGACGCAGGACGTGGCCCGGGCCCGCGACTTCACCAACGCCGTCCACGTCGACTACCGCCGCATCCTCCGCGAGTGCGAGGCGAACCAGTTCCAGAAGGGGACGATCGACCACTACGCCCGGGACATCGTGGCCCCTCTCGCGGACGTGTTGGACCGGTCGTTCGCGAACGCCGAGAAGGCCCAGTCCGACATGCAGGCCCCGTTCGCCCAGGGCCGCAAGCCGGACGTTCAGCTGGTGTTCGAGGCCGGGCAGAAGGTCGAACTGCTCATCGCCGACCTCCAGGCCGTCCGCGACCGGCTCGGCGAAGCCCTGAGCCTCGATAAGCTACGGAACCAACTCCGCTCGATTCTCGACACGCAGACCCTGGTGTCTGCCGAACTCGCGGAGTTGAAGCGGCGGTTGGAGAAGGAGATTTTCGAGCCGTCCGTCCGCCCCGTCGGCCCGCTCGTGCTGGCCAAGGGCGAGAAGAAGGCGGTCAAGCACGTCATGGACTGGAAACTGTACGACAAGGACGACCTTGTGGTGCGGTTCGCGGCCTCGGCCGACGCCCTCACGGTGCCGGCCGAGGTCAAGCTGAGCAGCGACAAGAACGAGTTGGAGTACGAGGTGACGGCCGGGCAGAAGGCGGGCGAGTACACGCTCACGGTGACGCCGGCCGTCGGCAAACCGGTGGTGGTGCGGGTGACGGTCCGATAACGTCATGTCGGGCCGGTTAATCTCGGAGCGGGGAATCGACGTGGAATGCGGAAACTCGTGGGCGTTACCGCAAAATTCGGTAGCGACTCCCGATCTGCTGACGGGTCACGGAGATCGGGAGCCCCCACTCACGCCAATGCGATAAAATGCGGTAGCGGTCGGCGGCCGGGGCGAGTGTCGGGCAGTGCTTCCGGGCCGATTCTTGCCGGCGAGCGTTACGCGGGGTCGGGTCAATCGTCCAATAGCTGTCCGAAATCAACGGCTCACGCGGTCTTGTGGGAGGGTCGTCCATGTCGCTCCGGTTACGAGTCTTCCTGAACCTTTCACTCGCCGCGGCGGTGGGGCTATTCGCCCTTACGCCGTCGCTCCCCGCCCAGCCGGCGGCTGCGGCTGCCCCGGCCGACGACCCCGCCGGGGCGGCCATTAAGCGGCAGCAGCAGCAGAACGCGAAGCTCTACCAGGACTTCGCCCAGGCCATGCTGCGGCTCGCCCAGCGGCTCGAAAAGAGCGACAAGCCGGACGACCAGGAGCGGGCCAAGACGATCCGGGCGGCCCTCGACCTGGCCGAGAAGAAGGGCGTGGACAACCAGTTTCAGAAGCTTATCGCCGACCTCGCAGGGAACCGGACGCCGAACTCCACCGACCTGAGTCGGCTCATCGGCCAGGACCAGCAGTTGGCCGCCGCCCTTCGCGAAATCCTCGCCATCCTCATGACGGACGACGAATCGCAGCGGAGGAAGGAGCTTATCAAGACTTACGAGCAACTCCTCAAGGAGATCGCGGAGCGGAAGAAGGCCCAGGAAATCCTCCGGGCCCGGACCGACATCAACAAGGGCGACAAGGATCAGATCGCCAAGGATCAGGCCCAGGAGGCGGCCCGGACGAAGGAACTCGCCGCCCGGATGGGCAACAAGGGGAGCGACCCCAAGAAGGGCGACCCGAACGCGGCCGCCGGCGGCGAGAAGGACACGAAGGCCGAGCCGAAGGGCGAGGCCAAGCCGGGCGAGCAGTCGGCCGAAGCCAAGCCCGACGCGAAGGAGAGCAAGAGTAGTGGGAAGGACGCCCAGGCCGGCGATGGGGCCGGCAAGGACGACCCGAAGGGCGGGGCTGAATCGAAGGCCGGCGGCGAGGGCGGCAAAAAGCCCGACGGGGCCGGCAAGGACGGCCCGGACGCCGGCATGGGCGATGAGAAGGCTGGCGGCGGCAAGGGGTCCGGCGAGCCGAAGGCCGGCGACGACCCCAAGGCTGGCGGCGATCCCAAGGCCGGTGGCGACCCGAAAGCGGGCGGTGATCCGAAGGGTGGCGATCCGAAAGCGGGCGGTGGCGACCCGAAGGCGGGCGGTGACCCGAAAGCGGGGGGCGATCCGAAGGCGGGTGGCGGCGATCCCAAGGCCGGCGGGGAGCCGAAGGGTGGGGGCGATCCCAAGGCCGGGGGCGACCCCGCGGCCGGCAAAGACCCGAAGGCGGGTGGCGAGCCGAAGGGCGGCAAGGCCGGCGACAGCAAGGCCCAGGGGCAGGGGAAGGGTGACGGCAAGCCGTCCGCCGGCAAGGCGGGCGACGGCAAGCCGATGAGCGGCAAGGGCGGCGAAGGGCAGGCTAGCGAGAGCAAGGGCGGCGGCCCGTCGCCCCCGTCCGGCGGCGGCCAGCCCAGCCCCGGCGGGTCGGCCGGCGGCCCGCCCAAGCCGCCCGGCGAGCAGACGCCCGGCCGCGAAAAGGTTCAGGAGGCCTACCCGCAGCAGGAGAGCGCCGTCCCCGACCTGAAGAAGGGCGAGAACGCCGAAGCGTCGAAGAAGGAAGACGAGGCCATCAAGAAGCTCGCCGAGGCCATCAAAGAGCTGGAAAAGCGGCTCAAGCAGCTCCGCGAGGAGGAGATGCAAAAGCTCCTCGCCAACCTGGAGGCCCGGTGCAACAACATGTACCGGATGCAGGTCGAGGTGTACAACCAGACCGTGGCCATTCACGGGACGATCGTCAAGAACAACGGCGAGAAGACGACGGCCGACCGGCAGAAGTCGCAGGCCCAGTCGGACAAAGAGAACGAGATCGTCGTCGAGGCCGACAAGGCGCTCAAGATGCTCGAGGGCGAGGGGTCGGCGGTGGCCTTCGCCGGGGTGCTGGCCGAGGTCCGCCAGGACATGCTCGCCGTCAAGACACGCCTCAACTCGACCTACGTCGATACCGACACCCAGCAGATCGAGAAGGACATCATCGAACAACTCAAGGAGATGGTGGCCGCCCTCAAGAAGGCCCAGCAGGACATGCAGAGCAAGCCGGGCGAATCGAAGCCGGGCGAATCGAAGCCGGGCGACCAGAAGCTCATCGACATGCTCGCCGAACTGAAGCTGATCCGGTCGCTCCAGGTGAACACGGTCAACAAGCGGACGACGACGTATTCCGAGCGGTACAAGGGCGAGCAGGCCAACGACCCGATCATCCAGGCGGAACTACGGCAACTGTCCGAGCGGCAGGCCAAGATTCAGGACATGCTCCACAAGATCGCCACCGGGGCGAACCAGTAGTGGTTGTGCCGGGCGACGCCATAATATAGTGTTGAATGATCCGGGCCGCGGGCCGACGCCCCGCCCGGCCTCCCCCGAATAGTCCCACCTTCCGGATACCGGAGACTTTCCATGACCCTTCGGAGATGGCTGGCGACCGCGGCCCTGACGGCGGGCGTCGCCGGGTCGAACACGGGCCCCGCGTCCGCCGCCGAGAGCGCCCCGGCCGGCAAGCCGGTGTACGCCTTCAGTACCCTCAAGCCGATGACCGCCGAGGCCGCCCGGGCCCGGGTCGAGGCGTGGCTCAAGTCGATCGATAAGCTCGACGCGGCGGCCGTGAAGAAGATTTGGGACAAGGAAGAGCGTTCGGTCCTCGACCGCGTGGCCGACTCGATCGCCCTGGGCAACACCGAGGCCGAGGCCCTGCTGGCGAACGCCCGCAAGCCCGACGCCCCGGCCCCGACCGACGCCCCCGGCCTGTTCAAGGACGCCAAGCTCGACCCGTTCGTCCGCACCAACCTCGCCCTCGCCTTCGCCAAGGGCCTGTCGGCCAAGCGGGTCTACGAGGAGGCGCTGGACGCCCTTGCCGCCGTCCCGCCCGAGCACGCCGTCGAGCCGGCCGCGTTCTTCTTTTACAAGGCGGTCGCCGAACACGCCCTGACCAAGAAGGACCTCGCTACCCGCTCCATCGTGCGGCTACTGGACGACGTGGCCGACGCCCCGGACCGCTACAAGATGGTCGCCACCCTCATGTTCTTCGAGATGCAGGCGTGGTCGGCCGACCCGAAGGACTTGTCGAACATCGAGAAGCTGATGGACAACAGCGGCCGCCGGCTCGACCTGGCCCGCGGCGGGGAGAAGACGCAGGACATCCAGAAGAAGATCGTGTTCCGCCTCGACGAGATCATCAAGGAGGCCGAGAACAAGCAGAAGCAGCAAGGCCAGGGCGGCGGCGGCCCGCCCAACGGCGGCAACTGCCCCGGCGGCGGAACGCCCGGCAGCAGCCCGGGCAACACCACCAACCCGAGCGCCCCTGCCGGCGACAGCGTGCTGATGGGCGGGGCCGGGAAGGGCGAGTCGGTCGACAAGAAGCTCCGGTCGCTGGCCGACAACTGGGGGAGCTTGCCGCCGGACCAGCGGGCCCAGGCCATCATGGACGTGAACCGCGACTTGCCCCCGAAGTACAAGCCGATGATCGAGGAGTACTTCAAGTCGCTCAACCGGGTCCACGGCGTCACCACCCCGTGACTCGACCGCAGCGACCGGATCGGGGGGCGGCCCCCCCCGCCCCCCCCCCCCCCCGTACGCCCCCCCCCCCCGCCCCCCCCCAGCGCCACCAAAAACCCCCCCAGCGCGCCCCCCCCCTCCTCGCCCCGGCCCGCGC
>JANPKP010000101.1:0-3787 GCA_031426095.1 Gemmataceae bacterium | reverse complement strand
CACCCGCGGTAGGCGCGGAGTTCGGCGGCGAACGCCGGCCCGAGGGCGGCGATTTCCTGCTCGGTCATCGGATTCCCTCCCGATACCAGTTCTATCGACCGTCAAGAAACCCGCGCTGTAGTGCTAGGCCGGGCCGACCGGTCGGCCGACGCCGCCCGGGACGAGCTCGTCCGGTACGCAGCGACAACCAGTGGCTCGACTGCCTCGTCGGGGCCGCCGTGGCCGCTTCGATTCTGGGGGCTGTGCTTTATGGCACCGACGCCCGCACACCCGCCAAGCGGGGGGGGAGTAAGCTTTGCCGAATTGCAACAAAAGAAGCGATCATTAACGGGCACTGAACGCCTCTCGGTCGGATGATCTGCCCCAACCCGTTGTGCAGTTCGATGACCCCGCCGACGCGGGCTACGAGGGTCGGCCAGAGTCCGGCATCGGTGAAGACAATCGCTCGATGCACTTGTTCGATCGAGGTAGAGGTATCTTTGGATCATTTGGGTGCGACTGGCGATTTCACCGAATCGTACACCGCGGTGGCGGAAGAAAAGGTGTTGCCCGAACAAACGAACATCCCGCACCGCCCTGCGTCCATTGTCAACGTGTGCGACATCACCGGCTTGCCCCAGTCCTTGCCGTCCGCCGACACGAACGCCTCGACCAGTTTCCCGGTGCGGACGAGCCGCAGGTGGCTCGGCACCGCGACCTTCCCAAGCGACTTCGCCCGGCCGCCGTCCTGGTCGCCGCCCTTGTCGCGCCAGCGGCAGACGAGATCGCCCGTGGCTTCGACCTGGACCAGGAAAAAGCGGCTGGCCTTCTCGTCCAGGGATTCGCGAAGCATGAGTCCCGAGGCGGTCGGCGGGCGGTTGTCCGCGTGATAGGCTTTCGGCCCGCCGGCGTTCCGCGACAGGCTCACCAGCCGGGCGGACGTCTCGAAATCGCCCGGCGCGCGCTCGCTGACGAATACTCCCTGATCGCGGACACGTTCCCAGAACGAGCTCATCGCGTGACCGCAACCCGTCAGGGTGAACGTGCCATCGCGCGTATCAACCAGACCGGGGATCGTCGGAGCGTTGAGTTCGTCGTACTGCCAACCCACCGGAAGCGTCGACTGCGTCACCGTTACGATGCAGGTCTGTGTCACCTTGCCCGCACACGCGGTGATCGTGCATTTCCCTGGCGTCTTGCCGACGACGACGGCGACCTGCTCGCCGATACGCCTAACTTCCGCGACCGAAGGATCGCTGCTGGTCCAGGCCACCGCCCGCTCGAAGGTGTTGGACGGCGAGACCGTTGCGTTGAGCGTTTGCCGCCCGTGCGCCGCGACCGTGATGGAAGTGCCGTCCAGGGTCAGCGCAGTCGGTCTGGTCCCCGCGTGAGACTGAATCGCCTCGTTGAGTTCGACCTCGGCGATCTGAACGCCCTCTTTCTCATCGGCCGCCGTCACGCCCAGGCGGTAGATGTTCCACTTGGCCGGCTTGGCGAGCGTGAACTCGCGGCGCAACACCTGCCCGGTAAAACCCGGGGTCTCCTGGAGATCGAGCGGTGTCCAGTTGGCCCCGCCGTCGTTCGAGCCCGCCAATTCCACCCTGCGCGGTTGGCGTCGAGGGTCCGGGCAAAGGAACGCATACGATGTGACGAGGTACTTCCTGCCGTCCACATACTGGCATTGAATCCAGCTCGATGCGCCCTTGTCCTGCCAGGCCGTCTTGTCATCGAGGTCGAAGGCTTTGATTGCCGTCGCATTAACGTCAGCCGCGCCCTTACTGGAGATCTGGCACATGCCGGCGGTGGCGTAATAGGCCGTGTTGAAAGTGAGATGCGCCGGCCGACCCTTGCCGGCGACCATCAAGTCTTCCAACGCCGTCTCAACGTCCCGCTTGGGTCGCTTTTGATCGAGAACCAAGTAGCTGTGTTTCCCTTCCGCGTCGGGCTTCCACGTGTTGATCCCCGTCTTGGGATCGACGGCGTTCGTCCCGCCCTTCTCGACCCGGTACCACGGTGCGGGGCCCCGCACGGCGACAAGGCAGGAGACGGGGTCCCAGCTCAGGCGATCCCCCGCGAACCCCGCGCTCGCGCCGGCCTTGTACGCAATCGTCAACGGGTTGTGCTCGGGCATCTCGTAGGTCACCCGGCGACCCGAGCAGGTCGAGCCGCCTTCGCCGTTGAAGAGGATGGGCGTCGGCCAGTCGGAACCGACCAGCGCCGCCGAGGCGGGGTCTTGTTTGAAGTTCCATTCCGCGTCCTTCTTGCTCGCGGAGGGCGGGTAGTTCCCACCCATGACCTCGAGCCGCTTCACCTTCTTCGCGACCAAGGCACTGCCGTCGAGTGTGCATGCGCGATCCGGGCGGGACTTGAGCAGGTTGGCAATGTTGCGCAGCGGACCCACCGCCACGATGACCACGCTGCCATCGGGCTCCTTCGCGAGGATTTGGCGGTAAAGGGTGACCGCGTCCGGGTAATCTTTGCCACTTCGAAAACGATGCGGAAACCTTTTCGCGAGTTCTGTCGTGTAATGAGGGCCGACCAGCAAGCCGGGATCCTTGAGCGTTCCCACCGGGATTTCCGGGCGTCCGAACCACGTGTTGATCCCGTCCAAGGCCGGGGCGATCGCGTCCGCCGAGACGCATCCCATCGTGGCCAACAGCCTGGCTTCGCCGCGTTCGACCGCCCCGTGAAGCACAAACAGCGCGCCCACGTCATCGCAGTCGGCGCCCATGTCCGTGTCGAAGATGATGTTCACCGGCGGCTCGGCGGCGTGACCCGACCGGGGTGCGGTCGACGAGGCGACGGCCAGGGCGATGAAGAAAAAAGGTCGTGCGTGGAGTTGCATGGAGTCTCTCGGGGGTGAAGCTGAACGACCGAGGTGCACCCTCACGGCTTGCTTTTGAAGGCTGCGGCGGGGATCTGCTTTTTGGGTTGCTCCGGACCAGTCCAGTCGAGCCGGAATCCCGAACCGCCGCCCTTTTGAATGTATTCGATGCGCAGCGGGTGCAGGCCCGCTGATAGCCGCATGGCGCTGCCCTCGTAGTCATGGCCGCCGTTGCCGGCGGCACCGGTGTCGTCCACGAACGGGAGTCCGGAAACCCAGACCCGGCAACTGTCGTTCACCATGCCGGAGATGGTCCAAACGCCCGCGCGTGGAACGTCGATGAATCCTTCGTAGATCACGCCGAAGTTTTCCGGGCGTGCCTTGAACCCTTTCAGGTCGGGAAGCGGGGCGTTGCCGCTGGAGATAACGGGCTGCTTGGAGAGGTCGGTCGCGGCGTTCCAGTTCCCTTCAACGTAGCGCCAGGCCAGGCCGGGGACCAAGTCCTTCGGTGAGGCGGTCGCCTCGATGCGGCCGAGCATGGCTTGCGGGATGAGACGCCAGGTGCCCCAGTTGGCGGGCATGAGGCGGGCTTCGCTCGGGATGTCGCTGCAGATGGCGGTGTCGAGGTTGTTCCAGTAAAGACGCTGGCTGGTCATGGCACCGCTGCCGCGCAGCAGGCCGAGATCGCCTTGCAGGAGCGTGCCGTCGCTGACCGTGTTCATTCCGAGCACGGCGAGGGGGATGGATAGCTCAATATCGCCTCCGCGCTGAGCCAGCTCGATTTTAGCGCTGACCACTTCGACCCGATCAAAGTCCACGCGGCCGACCCGTGCCCGGCACCACGGCGCGGTAGAGCACTGCCGTTGGCTTGCCGGCCTGCAACGCGGCGAGCAGGCGGAGGTCGCCGGCTGCCGGTTCGAGTCTCCGCGGCTTCGCTGTTGGATCGGTGTTCATTCATGTCTGACTTACCCTCCAGTCAACCCG
>JANPKP010000100.1:0-2291 GCA_031426095.1 Gemmataceae bacterium | reverse complement strand
GCCGCGGGGAACGCCGGCCCGCGGACCGCCGGGAGCGCGGGGCGTGTCAACTTGGCGAACGCCCAGTGTTCGGAGTAGTCGGCCCCGGCGGCGATCCAGCGGCGGACCAGGTCGATCTGCCCGGCGGACAGCGGCGGCTTCTTGCTCCGCGGCGGCGGCATGACCTCGTCGGGGTCCTCGGACGTGAGCCGCCTGAGGAGTTCGCTCTCGGCCGGCTTGCCCGGCACGACGGCCTTGCCGGCGATCGCGTCGGCCTTCGTGTCGAGCCGGAGGCCGGCCTTGCGGGCCCGCTCGTCCGGCCCGTGGCAGGCGTAGCACTGGGTCGTTAAGATCGGGCGGACGTCGCGGTTGAAATCGACCGGGGCGTCCGCCCCGCGGGCGGGCGTGGCGGCGCCGGCGAACGAGAGTGCCAGGGGCGCCAGAAGGTATCGGGTCATGACGGCCTTGGGGTTCGAGTTCCTACCCGGATGATACCACGGGGGCGGTGATCGGAGCCTCTTCACGGACGACTCCACGGTCCCACGTTTACTGCGACGAGTGGACGACCCCGTCTTTACGCCGCAATTCGGGCGTCAGCGTGAGGCCGAGCGGCTTGCCGCCCATGACTTCGCCCTCGACGGCGGCATTCTTGGGCGCATGGAGTTTTAAGGTCCAGTCCCGGTCCATCGGCCAGGCGGGGAGGAGGATAATTGTGTCGCCCTCGTATTGAAGGAGCACGCGCTGGAAGGCGGCGAGCATGACGCAGCCGTGGTCCTGGTCGGGCATCCAGTCGTAGTTCGGCCCCCAGATCGCTGGTATGCGGAAGCCGTTGGCGACGGCGGAAGCGGACTACGCAACATGGCCTTGCACATCGACAGCACGGCCTAAAAGCGCGGCTTGAATGCTGTCCTGATGCCGGCCCCGATTGTCTTTTTGCCGCCGCAGCGACCAGGACTCGTTACCGATCTCTCACTCGTTATCACCGGCGGCAGGCGTGTACAGGCGGTACGGGAAAATGGCATAGAGCTCAACGTGTTCAATGTTATGCTTACTCGCGAAAGTTTCTCCCGGCATCAGGTGCTTCTTACCCGTTTTGGCGTCGATTGCCATCGGTACGGCCGGGAGGTCATCGAAAGTCTTCTGCCAAGCCGCCTTCAATACGGCGTCTTCAGTCCTGCAGCCGGAGTTACTACAACTGCCTCCGCCTGGACTGCCAGCGAGGGCGAGCCATGTCAGGACGACCGACGCGCGAGCAGGTGGCGGCTTGGGCGGATGAAGTGGGCGCGGTCGGCGAGCGGATCGGGCGCCACTTCGCCCGGAGCGAGCCGCGCCGACGAGCGGTCGGGTACGTCCGCGGCTTGTTGAGCGGCACCGAGCGGAAGAACGGCTGGCAGCTCGCCGAACACATGGGCGACCCGACGCCCGACGGGGTGCAACACCTGTTGGCCCGGTCCGACCGGGACGCCGACGCCGCCCACGACGACCTTAACCCGGTACGTGACCGAGCACCAGGGTCACCGCGGCGGCGTGCTGGTGGTGGACGAGACCGGGTTCCTGAAGAAGGGCAGGAAGTCGTGCGGCGTCGCCCGCCAGTACTCGGGCACCGCCGGGCGGGTCGAGAGCTGCCAGTTCGGGGTGTTCCTCGGGTACGCGATGAAGAAGGGGCGGGCGCTGCTCGACCGCGAGTTGCATCTGCCGAAGGACCGGGTGGGGGACGATGGGCGGCGGGAGGAGGCCGGTGTCCCCGCCGGAGGTCGCGTTCGCGACCGAGCTGGTGTTCGGCCGGCGGATGTTCGACCGGGCGGCGGCCGCCGGGGTGCCGGCCCGGTGGGTGACGGCCGACGCCGTGTACGGGTCCGACTGCCACTTCCGCGTCGCCGTCGAGGGCCATGGCCTGGGGTACTCGGTCGGGGTGCGGGCGGACTTCGCCACCGCCTCCGGGTTCCGCTCGGTGCGGGCGAAGGCCCGACTCGCTGAGGCGCCGGCGGGCGGGTAGCACCGGCTGAGTTGCGGGGCCGGGTCGAAGGGGCCACGCGTCTGCGGCTGGGCGATCCGCGGACCCACAGCCCCGAGCCGGACGAGTGCGCCCGTGGCTGCTGATCCGCCGGAGCGTGGCGGACCCGGACGAGGTCGCCTACTTCGCGGGCGGCGGCCCGCCGGCGACGACACTGGCCGACTCGGTCCGCGTCGCCGGGACTCGCTGGTCGATCGAGAAGAGCCAAGCAGACTACCCCTCAAGGAGGAGGTGGGTCGGCACCCGGCGGATCGGTTATCATCGACGTGACGGCGTTGGTCGAACTGGCCGCGTGGTG
>JANPKP010000099.1:0-2433 GCA_031426095.1 Gemmataceae bacterium | reverse complement strand
CCCCGTGTACCCCCGCCGCTTCGGCCTGCCCCCCTCCCCAACCGGGGGCCGGGCGGGGTAACCCCCCGCCCGGCCGCGGTGCCCGCATCCGACCCCGACCCACTCGAGGACCCGCACCCATGCCTCCGCACCTGTTCCGGGCCGCCTTCGTCGCCGCCCTCGTCCTCGCCCCGGCCGCCCCCGCCGCGGCCCAATTCACCTGGGACGGGGGCGGTACGAGCAACGGGTGGGTCGACCCCCTCAACTGGGCCGGCAACGTCGTCCCGCCGTCGTCGCCGGCCACCGCGATCGTCCTCGTCGGGACCACCCAGACCACGACCGTCCAGGACATCGCCCCGACGTTCCAGCTCAACTCGCTGGCCATGGACGCCAACAGTGCGACGGGCGGATTCGTCGTCAACCCGTCGAACGGGAGCCGCCTCCAGTTCGCCGGAGCCGCCCCGACGATTACGTACACCGGGGCCGGCAGCGGGGTGAGTTCCGCCCTCGTCCTCAACACCGACCTCGACTTCGGGGCGGCGTCCGTCGGGATTGCTATCAACGGCCTCTCGGGCACCGGCACGTTCTACGAGGTGATTGTCGGTGGCCGGCTAGCCGGGACCGGGACGATCACCCGCTCGAACACCGGGTCGCTGGCCACCGACCTGCTCTTGCGGGGGGCCAACGGCACCTTCTCGGGTACCTTCGACAACGGGGGCGGGGGCGGGGGGATCACCATCCTCGGGGCCGTCAACGTGTTCGGCCGCGGGGTCGCCCTGAGCACCGGGTCGTCCGCGCTCGCGGGGGTGAACACGTCGGTGTCCGGGGCCAGCGGCCAGCAGCCGACCGCGGCCGCCTTCAACCAGCAGTTCGGCAGTCTGACCGGGACCGGCCAGCTGACGTTCGGGAACGCGACGGCCGGGTCGACCGTCCTCGTCGGGTTCAACCAGACGCTGACGACCGACGCCACGACGTTCGCCGGCCAGTTGAACGCCTCCACCGTGACCGGCGGCGGGCCGGTCGCCCATTTCGGCAAGGTGGGGGCCGGCACCCTGACCCTGACGGCCTCATCGAGCGGCCTCACCGGCCAGTTCTCGGTCCGCGACGGGACCGTCGTCCTGTCCGGGTCGGGCAACCTGGGGTCGGCCTCGACGACGCCGCCCGCGGGCGGCCTGCCGATCGCCGTCGCCGCCGGGGCTGAACTCCGGGCGGTGACCGGGACGAGCACCAACGGCCGCCTCCAGAACAACGCCGCCGTCACCCTCTCCGGGGGCACGCTGCGGCTCGACGCGAGCGGGGTCACCGCCGCCGGCGGGGTCTCGGAGGTCGTGGGGGTTCTGTCCGCCGCGGCCGGCCAATCGACCGTCGCCATCGCCACCAACGCCGGGGGGACGAGCGGGGCCCGGTTCAGCTTCGCCTCCCTGGCCGCCCCCGGGGCCGGGGCGACCCTCTTCTTCCAGGCCAACAACCTGGGCGTGGCCGCCTCCACGACGGCCAACACCGGGGCGGCGAACGTGGCCTTCACGACCGCCCCGACGGCCCTCCTGGGGGTCAACGCCGGCGGGACGGCGACGTTCGGGCCCACCGCCCGGAACCTGTTGATCTTCCCGTTCGCCGTCGCCTCGGCGGCCGCCGGCGGGGCCCCGGCCACGTTCGTGACCTACGACGCCACCATCACCACGGCCGGGAGCGTCCGGCGGCTGGAGGACGCCAACTACGCGCTCGACTTCGGGGTGTCGGCCGAGAACGTCTCGCTGGCGACGGCCGGGGCCGCCAACGACACGACGGCGAACGCCCTGCGGCTGACGACCGGGGGGTCGGTGGCCGTCGGCGGCGGGGGGCTCGTCCTGACCAGCGGGGCCTTCCTCAACGCCGGCGGGGGCAACGTGACCGGCACCGGGGCCGTGACCTTCGGGGCCCCGGCGACCGGGACGGCGTTCCTCACCGCGACCGGGGCGGCGACGTTCTCGGCCCCGGTCGCGGCGGCCAACGTGTCGAAGAACGGGGCCGGGCCCCTGACGCTCGGGGCCGTCAACCTGTCGGCCGCCAGCGGGCCGCGGACGGTCGCCGTGAACGCCGGCACCCTGGCCCTGACCGCCGCGGTCGCCCCGGGCGACCTGTCGGCGACGAACACCTTGACGTACCAGGTGTCCCGCGGGGCCACCCTGGACGTGGGCGGGGCGGCCAACCTGACCGTCGGCCCGGGTTCGACCCTCCAGGGCAACGGCACGGTGAACGGCACGCTGGTCATCGCCACCGGCGGGACGCTGGCCCCGTCGTCGCTGGGCGGGGCGGTCACGCCCGTCACCAGCCCGGGCAACCTGGCCACCACCGGCGCCGTCCGGTTCCAGGGCGGCGGCACCTACCGCTGGCACGTGAGCAGCGTGCAGGGCGGCGAGTACACCCAGTCGGCCGTCAACGGCACGGGCACTTTGGAACTGAACGACCCGACCC
>JANPKP010000098.1:0-1851 GCA_031426095.1 Gemmataceae bacterium | reverse complement strand
CCTTTTGCCCCGATCCGTCGGGCTCGGGCCGGTATCGGCCCCCCAAAAACGGCCCGCACGCCCGACGAGTCGATGGCGCACTTGGACCAGTCGAGCTTGCCCGCCCCGGCCAGCCGGTCGAGCAGGGCGGCGTGGATGCGGGCCCACGTCCCGTCGGCCTGCCAGGCGGCCGGCCGCCGCCGGCAGGACATGCCGCACCCGCACCCCAAATCGGCCGGGAGGTCCTCCCACGGGAGGCCGGTCATGAGGACGAACGGGATGCCGGCGAGGGCCATCCGGTCGTCCAGCCGGGGCCGCCCGCCCTTCGGGCTCGGCGAGTGCGGCGGGAGGAGCGGCTCGATGACCGCCCACAGGCCGTCCGGCAAGAGTTTGCGGGCCACGGCCGTTCCTCCGACGCGGGATGCCGTCAGAGTCGGGGAACCGGTGCCTCCCGGCAAGTAAAGTTAGGGTCTCTAAACCTTCTTCACGTTAGGGTCGCCGGCAGGTATAGCAACGACGCCACCGGAGGCCGGGCCAATGATCGCGCGGCTGGAGAACCTGCGGACCCGCCCGGCCGTGTTCCGCCACCTGACCGGTCTGACCGTCGGCCTGTTCGACGCCCTGGCGGCCGATCTGGTGCCGGCCGTCGAGGCGGCCCGCCGCCGGGCGCTGGCCCGCCCCGGCCGCCGCCGGGCGGTCGGCGGCGGCGACGCGTTCGACCTGGCGGTGGCCGACCAGCTGCTGCTGACCGTCGTCTGGCTCCGCCACTACCCGACCCAGGAGTGCCTCGGCTTCCTCTTCGGCGTGTCCGACTCGACCGCCCTGCGGGCCGCCCGCCGGTGCCTGCCGCCGCTGGCCGCGTCCGGGCGGGACGGCATGCGGATGCCCGACCCCGGCCGGGGCCGCCGCAAGCCGCTGCCGTCGCTGCTGGCCGACTGCCCGGGTCTGGCGGCGGTGGTGGACACGTTCGAGCAGCCGGTCCAGCGGCCGGGACGCCGCCAGCGGGCGTACTACTCGGGCAAGAAGAAGCGGCACACGGTGAAGAGCCAGGTGGTGGCCGACGAGGGGACCGGGGAGGTGTGCCACGTCGGGCCGTCCCGGCCGGGGCCGTGGGCGGACATCAAGGTGTTCCGCCGGTCCGGGGTCAAGTCGTTGCTGCCGCCGGGGCTGACGGTCCTGGGGGACAGCGGGTACCCGGGGATCGCGGCCGAGGTCCGCCGCGGGGTCGGGGCCCGGCCCCGGCCGAAGCCGCGGGAGAAGCCGCGGCCGGCGGCCGACTGGGCGTACAACCGGGCGTTCGCCCGGCGGCGGGTGGTGGTCGAGCACGCGATCGGGCGGCTCCGGCGGTACAAGGCGGTGGCCGAGCAGGACCGGCACTGGCGGGCGATGCACACCGAGCGGGTGCAGGCGGTCGCGGGGTTGGTCAACCGCCAAGTCCGGGAGCGGTTAGCCGCGTGAGCCGGCGGCGGGGAGGGGGCGGTGTCGACCCGCCCTTAACGTGAAGAACGTCTATTAGCCTACGCCATCGGCGGGCGCTCACCTGCACAGGCGCAGGCCATCACGTTTCGACCTCTGGCATCGTAATCTCGTATGCGCGGGCCGCAACCAGTTTCGAGCCGTGGTCGGGCGCAAGCGCGACCGCCTGACCCGGCGCAGGCTACCAGGCTGACAGGGCATCTGAAAACCTGGCTCGACGGGTGGCGGCGTTCGGTTATCGGTTCGGGCATGACACGCAAGCCCTACCCGACCGACCTGACCGACTCTCAGTGGGAGCGGCTGGAACCACTCCTCCCTCGGCCCAAGTCCGGCACCCGCAAGGGCGGGCGGCCGGCCACCGACCGCCGGGAGGTCGTCAACGCGATCTGCTACCAC
>JANPKP010000097.1:0-33428 GCA_031426095.1 Gemmataceae bacterium | reverse complement strand
CCCGGGGGGGGGGGGGGGGTTCCCCCCCTTGACCCCCCCCCCCGGCGGGCGGGGTTGGTTTTGGGGGCGGGGGGCGCCCCCCCCCCCCCCGCCGCAACCACTCCTCACGCCGGGTCGGGCTTCTTCTCCACCCCGCCGGCGGCCCGCCCGCCGGGCGGCTTCTCCACGTTCTCGCCCTCTAAATCGCGGGCCTCCTCGTCGTGGGCGGTCAGCGTCGCCAGCAGCTCGTCCGGGTCGACCGGCTTGGCCATCACGTACTCGAACCCGGCGTCCCACGCCCGCTGGTGGTGCTCGTCCCCGCTCAGGCCGCTGACCGCCAGTAGCACCGTCTGTTCGCCCAGCAGTTCGCGCAGGCGGCGGGCGAGTTCGTACCCGTCCATCCCGGGCATGCGGATGTCCACCACGCACGCCGTGGGGCGGAACTTCTCGGCGAGGGCGAGGGCGGCCGGGCCGTCGTGGGCGGCCCGGGCGACGAACCCCTGGAGGGACAGGAGGGTGGTCAGCATGAGGGCGGCGTCCGGCTCGTCGTCCACGCACAGCACCCGGCCACGCGGCTCGTTCATCTCGGTCCCCTCCGTGTCGGGCGAGTCGGCCCGGGTGCCGATCTTACGCCACCGCGGGCGGCCTGTCGAGACGCGGACGGGGGCAATGTCGGAAAGGTGAAAACGGTGAAAAAGGCTTGCCGCTCCCGCGTTACCGCTCTTTGTGGGAGCGGTTTCCCGATGTCATTCCGAGGCCGGCGGATCGGGCCGGGGCGGTCGCGATGATGCGGTAAAATCCGGGGGCACTTCGACGCCCACGCCGACGTCGCGGCCGGCCCCCCGGCGTCAGGCGTACCGCTCGCGGATGGTCGGAATCAGGTAGTCGCCGAAGGCCGCCTCGAAGCCCCACGCCGGGGCGTGCCCCCAGTCGCGGCGGGCGGCCGCGTCGTCCACGTCGGCCGGCCAGGTGTCCACGATCCCCTGCCGCTTGACGTCCACCGCCGTCGTGATGTCGGCCGCCGGGAAGGCCGCCCGCACGACCGCCTCCACCTCCCCGGCCGACGGGGCGAACGCCCCCACGTTGTAGACCGCCCGCGTGAGCGCCTCCCGCGGCACGGCCGTCAGCCGCAGCACCGCCTCCACCGCGTCCGGCATGGCCATGAACGGGATGCGGGTGTCCGGCCGGACGAAGCAGGCGTAGGGCTCGCCCTTGGCCGCCGCGTGGGTCATCTCCGGGGCGTAGTCGGACGTGCCGCCGCTGGGAACCGTGACCGCCGAGATGAGCCCGGGGAACCGCAGGCAGCGGAAGTCGACCTTCCCGTGCCGCTCGGCCAGGAGCTGCTTGAAGTGCCGGCTGTAGTACCGCCCGAGGTGCTCGCAGTAGAGCTTGTTCGCCCCGTACATCGTGGTCGGCACGTTGTAGTCGTCCTCCCTCACCCGCCCGGCCTCCGCCTTCGTGGCGAGGTCCGGGAGCCCGAACGCGGCGATGCTCGACGGGTAGAAGAAGACCACCGTCCGCCCGTGCGACTCGCCCTGCTTCTGGGCGAACTCCAGCATGTTGAGCGTGCCCTCGACGTTCACCTTGTGGGCCAGGGCCGGGGAGAACTCGCTGCGGGTGGACAGCAGGGCGGCGAGGTGGAAGACGCGGTCGACCTCGTACTCGGCCACCACCCGGTCGAGCAGTTGGGCGTCGAGGACGGACCCGACGAACTGGTGGCGGACCTTCGGGGCGACCCCGGCCGGGAGGGGGTTCAGGTCGAGGGTGATGACCGGCCGGTCGGCGGCCGCCAGGCGGTCGATCAGCCCGTGGCCGATCTCCCCGGACGCCCCGGTGATGAGCACGGACGCGCGGCGGGACAGGGACATTCGCGGGAACCTCGGGGGGTGGGCGGGAGGAGCGTTTAATTTAGTGGGAAACCGCTCCTTGATCCCGGCCGCCCCGCCGTTTACGCTGGTCCGCTCGTGCCTTGCGGTTCGGACCACCCTTCCCGGAGCGGCCTCATGGGCGTCGTCGGCTGGTTCAAGCAGAAGTTCAACATCGGCGGGTTGAAGATCGCCATCGTGGACGTGCAGCCGATCAAGGAGCCGGAGGGCTGGGTGACCGGGCAGGTGGCCTACAGCTCTGGCCGGGACGTGTTCGGTGAGGTGACGTACAAGCTGATCTGCGAGACGACGACCGGCAAGGGGGACGAGAAGAAGGTGTCCACCACCACCCTCGGCGAGATGTCGGTCCTGATCGGGGTGGTGCTGGAGGCGGGGGAGGAGAAGACGGAAGACTTCACCTTCCCGTACGACCTCCGGAACTGGTTCGAGCAGAAGGGCGGGGTGCTCGGGACGGCGGCCAAGGCGTTCTCGTTCGCCAAGGGGTTGACGAGCGAGAAGGGGTACGACGAGTATTACGTGCAGATCACGGCCAAGATCAAGGGCGTGTGGTCGGACCCGACGGCCAAGCACCCGATCACGGTGGCGGTGGCCCGGTGAGGGGGTGGGAGCCCGCCCGTCCCAACGGGCGGGCGGGGAAGCGCCGTCACACCTCGGTCGCGGCCCGGGCGAGCGACTCGCGGACGGCGTGGAGCGGGTAGCGGCGGTGGACGCGGGCGGCCGGGTCGAACGTGACGTGGGTGATCTTCCGCGGCAGCCGGTCGAGGACGCGGGAGAGGGCGACGGGGTCGTGGAACCCGACCGGCATCGGCTTCTTCCCGCGGCGGCCCTTCAAATACCGCTCGATCAGGTCCTCGTCGGTGAACAGGACGAGCGACGCGGTGTCGTCGTCGGCCGGCTCGGACCGGAACCCGACGCCCGGGCCGTACAGGGCGTAGCACGGGAAGTGGACGCAGAACTGGCTGTACAGGGTGTCGAAGAACGCGTCGGCGTCCATTGCGGCGACTCCGTCCGGCGGGGTGTGTTGGGGAGGGTTCCCAACAATTACTCCGATCAGAACGGGGACGCAAGGCGAACTCCCGCCCGGCACGGGGAAACAGGCGACGCGGGGCGACGGCTTCCGCCGGCCGACCGAGATTTTGCCCCGGGCGCGAACGGGCCTTGTCATGCGAACAGCAATCTCCCCTTCGGCTCGGCGATCGGGCGGCCGCGTTCGGTGGCCCTCTCGATCCACTCGCGGATGACGACCTCGGCGTTCGCCAGCGCCCCCTGGTAGGTCGCCCCGTCGGCCGCGCACCCGGGCAACTCGGGCACCTCGGCCGCGAACGCCCCGTCGGCCTTGCTCCAGTACAGAATCACCACATACCGGATCGGGTGCATCGCGGTCCCCCTACGGTTGACGCTTTTGTAGGGTGGGACAAGGCTTTGCGCAGTCCCACCGCGTGAGGCGCGGGCGTGGTTCGCGGTGGGACTGCGCGAAGCCCTGTCCCACCCTACGGGACGGACCACCACCCGGGCTGGTCGGCGGCGGGCCGCGGAGCTACGATCAGGAGATTGCCCCGCGTTCCCGCCCGGGATGTGTCATGCCCCGCGACCGCCTCGCCGACGACGCCCAGGACCTGTTCGACCGCGGCCACCAGGCCCTCGACGCCGGCGAGTTCAAGGACGCCGTCGATTGCTTCTCCCGGGCCATCAAGATCCGCCCCGAGGTGGCCGTCGGCTACCGCTACCGGGCGTACGCGTACCGCGAACTCGGCGACCGCGTCCGGGCCCTCAACGACCTCGACCAGGCCATCCGCCTGAAGCCCGACGACGCCCAGGCCCACGCCGACCGGGCGGCCGAGCTGTTCGCCCAGAAGGCTTACGACCAGGCCGTCGCCGACTGCGACCGGGTGCTAGCGGCCGACCCGGGGCGGGCCCCCATGTACGGCCTGCGGGGCCGCTGCCACGCCGCCCGGGGCGACTCGCCGGCCGCGTTCGCCGACTACGCCCGGGCCGCCGAGGGCGACCCCGAGAACGCCCCCAAGTACCTCCTCTGGCGGGCCGAGCTGCACCTCGAATGCGAGGACTTCGCCCGGGCCGACGCCGACTGCACGGAGGCCCTCCGGCTCGACCCCGCGCTCGCCGAGGCGTACCACGTCCGCGGCATGGCCCGGCAGACGAGCGGCGACCCGGACGCGGCGGCCGCCGACTTCGGCGAGGCGATCCGCCTCAAGCCCGACCACGGGTGGGCGCGGCTCGGGCGGGCCGTCTGCCACTTCCAGCGGAAGGACTACCCGGCCGTGGTCGCCGACTGCGACCGGGTGGCGGCCCTGCTGCCCGACGTGACCCGCACCTACGAACTCCGCGGGGCGGCCCGCAAGGAACTCGGCGACCTGTCCGGGGCGCTGGAGGACTTCGACAGGGCGGTGGCCCTCGCGCCGAACAGCGTGATGCCGTACAACTACCGGGCCGGCCTGCACTACGCCCGGCGGGAGTACGCGGCGGCCGTGCGGGACCACATGGAGGCCCTGAAGCGCGACCCCCGGAACGCCGGCACGTTCAACCAACTGGCCTGGGTGTGGGCGACCGCCCCGGACCCGGACGTCCGCAACGGCGAACGCGCCCGCGAGTGTGCCACCCGGGCGTGCGAGCTGTCCGAGTGGGGTGAGGCCGGCTACCTCGACACGCTCGCCGCCGCGTGCGCCGAGAACGGCGAGTTCGAGGACGCCGTCCGTTGGCAGGAAAAGGCCCTGACGCTCGCCGACCCGGACCGCGAGGCCGACTACCGCGAGCGGCTCGACCTGTACGAGCGGCACCGCCCCGCCCGGATCGACGGCGGAGTCGGGGAGTGAAGCCGGTCCGCTATCGACAATTCACTTCGCCGTTCGGCCCGAGGGTGAGGTTGAAACGCTGGGCGTAGTCTTCCCACACGACGTATCCGCAATTCTCGTTGACCCGCGTCCCGTCGTCGGACAGGGTTTCCACGTAAAAGCCGGACTCGCTCGCCGGCGTCTCGAAGCGGGCTGACACGGTCGCCCCGGGTGGGACGTTCACGAAGCGGAACGTTTCCCCGCACACTTCCACGGTCATCACGCACACCTGGCGACCGGACTCGTTCGTCACAACGAATCGGTTGCACGTGGCCCATCCCACGGTCAAAACGAACGCGGCGGCAACCATGGCTGAGAGCAAAAGACGTTTCATACTCCTGACCCCCGCCGCCGGAGCCGCCGGGCGGCCAAACCCAGCCCGCCCGCGAGGGCCAGCCCGAGCGTCGTCGGCTCCGGGGTGGTCACCGCCGCGGCGGCCGGGAACGCCTCGATCCGCACCTCGTCGAAGAACGCCGAATACCACCGCGGGTCGTAGCCGCCGGCCGCCGGCTCGCCCGCGATTTCCAGAACGCCGAACCCGAAGTCCTGGGCCGTCAGGCCGGGGGCGAGTTGGTCCGTGCCGATGGTCGCCCCGTCGAGGGTGAAGAGGGCGGTGCCGGCCGCGAAGTCGAGGTCCATGCCGAGGCGGTGGAACGCCCCCGCGGCGGCCGGCCCGGCGCTCCGGTGCGGCGGCCCGCCGGCCGCCGTGCCGCCGTAGGCGTGGCCGTCGGCCGACGCGGACACCGCGGCGAGCGGGCGGTACTGCGTGTCGAGGGCCAGCAGGTTCGCGCGGATGAGGTCGGAGAAGGGGTTGGGCCGCGACGCGAACCCGTTGTCGATCCGCACGTCGCCCGAGAAGCGGATGCGGGCGGTGCCGGCCGGGATGGGCGGCAACCACCCGGTGTACAGGTTGAGAAACGCCCACTCGCCGGTCGCCAGGTTCGACCCGGCGATGTAGTACGACGCCGACCCCGCGGACGCGACGCCGTTGGTCCTCCGCTGGAGGCTCGGGCCGCCGGGCGGGAAGGGGTACGGCAACCCCGCGTAGGGGTCGACCTCGAAGCCTTCGTTCACGATGACCTGGGCGGGCGCGGCGGCCGGCCACCCGAGGGCGACGGCGGCCGCGACGGCGAGTCGGGGAAGTAAGCGCGGCATGTGCGGGCGTCCTGAGGGGCGGGCCGCCCGCGAGACTCCCCGGTTCGGGCGTCGCGGGGCCGGGGGCGGCGGGCGGGACGGTATCACGCCCCGATTCGGACGACAATACGAACCCGCCCGCGCCGCCGGGAGTGCCGCCCGTGCCGTCGCCGGCCCCGCCCCGGGGTGGGGGTCGAATCGCGTCAACCGCACCCCGGAACCAGCGTCCCGCGTGCCGGGGCGGTCCGTATCATTCCGGTATGGACGACCTCCCGCCGCCCGATGTGCCGATGCTCGTCCGCCGGGGGCAACTCTACGCCCGGCGGGGGGAATTCGCCAAGGCCGCCGCCGCCTTCACCGGGGCCCTTGACCTCGACCCGCTCGACGCCGACCTGTACTTCGCCCGCGGCAACGTCCACGCCGCCGCCGGCCAGTTCGACGCCGCGATCGACGACTTCGGCGACGCCGTCCGCCTCCGCCCCGACTTCGCGGCCGCGTTCCACAACCGGGCGACCGCCCGGGTCGACGCCGGCCACCTCGAAGCCGCCCTCCTCGACTACACGGACGCCATCCGCCTGACGCCCGACGACCCCGACCCGCTCAACGGCCGCGGCGCGGTCCTCAGCCGGCTCGGGCGGTTCGCCGACGCCCACGCCGACTACGACGCCGCCCTCGCCGCCGACCCGGGGGCGTTCCGCGTCTACTTCAACCGCGGCAACGCCCGCGCCGCCGAGGGCCGGCACGACGACGCCCTGCCCGACTTCACGGAAGCCCTGCGGCTCAACCCGCGGTACGCCAAGGCGTACCTGTACCGGGCGCTCTCCCACGAGGCGACCGGGGACGCCGACCGGGCCCTGGCCGACCTCGCCACCGTCCTCCGCTTGAACCCGCAGAGCGTGGAGGCGTACTGGCACCGCGCCCGGCTGTGGGCGGAGGCCGGCGAGGGGGCGAAGGCGGTGGCCGACTACACGCGGCTGCTGGCCCTCGACCCCCGGCACGCGGGGGCGTTCAACCTCCGGGGCGTGGCCCACGCCGAGGCCGGCCGGCACGACCTCGCGGCGGCCGACTTCACGGCGGCGGCGAAGCTCGACCCGGACGACGCGGCGGCCGTCTTCAACCGCGGCCTCTCGCGGGTGCGGGCGAAGGACTACACCGGGGCGGTCGCCGACTTCACGGAGGCCATCCGCCTCGCCCCGGACGACCCGGCGGGCTACGTCCAGCGGGGGTACGCCCACCACGAGTTGCTCGACGCCGCCAGTGCGGTGGCCGACTTCACGGCGGCGATCCGCCTCCGCCCCGACGGCCCGCGGGCGTACCTGGCCCGGGCGATGGCCCACCGCCGGGCCGGCGACCTCGACGCCGCGCTCTCCGACGCCACCGCCGCCCTCGACCGCGACCCGCGGATGGAGTCGGCGTACAGCCTGCGGGCCGGCCTCCACTTCCGCCGCAAGGAGTACGCCGCCGCCCTCGCCGACCACGCGAAGGCCCACGAACTCGACGCCGACGACCCGCACACCCTCAACCACATGGCCTGGCTGCGGGCGACCTGCCCGGACGACGCCGTCCGCGACGGCGAACAGGCCGTGCGGGACGCCACCCGGGCGAACGCCCTGACCGGCCACGCCCTGCCCGGGTTCGTGGACACGCTCGCCGCCGCCCACGCCGAGGCGGGACAGTTTGAGGACGCGGTGACGTGGCAGGAGAAGGCCGTCGCGCTCGCGGCCGACGACAACAAGGCGGAGTACGAGGCGCGGCTGGCAATCTACCGCGAGGGGAAGCCGTTCCGGGACGAGGGGGCCGGGTGAAGCCTCACGCCCGGGCTTGCCACTCGTTCGGGTCGCGGGCCCCGTGCATGACGGCGAGGACTTCGACCCGGTCGGGGAAGACGACATAATAGACGACGTACCGGAACTTCTTCAACCGTGCGGCCCGCACGTCCTGCCAGACGACGCCGTACAACTCGGGCAGCACTTCGATCCGCTCTAACACCTCGCGGACCCGCCGCGCGAACCGGCCTCCGAATCCGGCTCGGGCTAATTCGAGGGCGTCGTGGGCTTCCCGCACATCCGCCTCGGCTTCCGGGCGGAGGATCACCGGGAGGCTCACGACCCCGGCCCGAACGAGTCCAACACTTCACGCCAGGGCTTGCCCTCGGCGGGCCGCCGGTCGGCCTCGGCCCGGCGACGGGCGAGTTCGGCGAGGTGCCAGGCGGGCACATCTTCCGGGCGGACCTGCTCCGGCAAGGTGTCCCAAATTTCCTCGATCAGGTCGAGCCGCTCGGCGACGCTCAGGCGGTCGATCCCGAGGGCAGTCACGGACGCGGACATGGGGGTTCCTCGACTCGTTCGATGGCGTTCACTGGGTCAGTTTAGCGTCCTCATCGCACTCGCGTAATTCCAACGCAGGCGGCCCGGCCCGGTGCCGCACCAGCCGGGCGGTCAGCAGCGCCGCCAGCCCGGCCCCGAGCAAACCCCACGCGGTCGCCACGCTGGCCAGCCGGATGACGACCCGCGGGGAGGCGATGTCCACCGCGTACCACTCTTCCGGCCCGGTCGGCGACGCGATCGGCGGGCGGCCTTTGTGGAAGTCGTCGAACAGGTGCTCGTCGGCGACCGACGCCCCGGCCGCGAGCTTCGCCGCCTCGTAGTCCTGGTACGCCTTCTGGTAGCCCTCGCCGGCCGCGAGTTCGGCCTCGAAGCGGGGGCGTAACGTCGCCACTTCGGCGGGCGGGAGCGTGGCTTCGATGCGGGCCTGCCGCTTGCGGCAGTGGTCGCGGAGGAACTGGTGCGAGGCGGCGTCGGGGCCGAAGCCGTCGGCCAGCCGGTACGTCCGCTCGAACGCCTCCCAGGCGACGTACCGCTGGCCGACGCGGAGCATGATCTCGCCGAGGGCCAGGGCGAAGTGCGGGTTCGCCCCGCCCCCCTGCCGCCACATCCCGATGATCCCCAACACCGGCTCGTCGAACGCCACCGCCTTCGGCTTCCAGCCGTCCTTCGGCGCGTCCTTCGGGTCGAAGTAGCCGACGCGGGTGACGTGGTCGCGGAAGAGGTCGCACTCCTCTTTGAGGGCGATCGTGTCGGGATCGCGGAGTCGGTCCGCGTACTGCCGGGCGTAATAGCCGTAGCCCTGTCTTGCCGCCCGCCCGTGGAGCGGGTCCACGTCCTCGTCCAGCTTGTTTCCGACGAAGTCGGACTCCCGCAGCAACGCCGGGCGTTCGCTCGCGGCGAGGACGAAGTCGCCGAGGACGGCCTGCCACGCCTCGCGGCCGAAGTGGGCGTCCGGGTTGACCGCGATAGACCGGCGGACGTATTCGACGCTCTCGCGGAACCGCTCGCGGGCGGCCGGGTCGCCGGCCACCGTGCCGCGGAAGCTGCCGAGCATGAGCGACGTGCCGAGGTTGGCGTAGGTGCTGTACCGGTCGCGGCCGCCCGGCCCCCGGGCCTCCTGGCGGGCGAGCTTCTCCCGCAGGATCGCCGTCGCCTCGTCCGGCTTCCCGAGCCGCACGAGGCCGACCGCCAGTTCGTCGGCCAGCGGCCACGCCGCCGCGTCGTCCGGGGCGAGGGCGGTGAGTTTCTCGCGGGTGAGGCGGTTGCGGGCTTCGTAGTGCTGCGGGCCGAACTTCGGGAAGCGCTCGTGGACCACCTCGTGGACCATGGCGAAGCGCAGCGACAGCTCGCCCGGCGACTTCGGGACGTGGTGCGGCAGCCGGTAGTACGCCGGTTGTGCCGGGGGATGCAGGGAGTTGCCGGCGAGCCCCGCCCCGGCCAAGAACCCGGCGAAGGCCGCGATACCGGTGAGGCCCACGCGGAAGCCGCGGCTAGCCACGGGCCGGCGCTCCCCGCCACGCGGCCCACAGGCCGACGCTCAGGAGGACGACCCCGACCCCGCCCGATCCCCACGCCCAGACGATCGGGCCGACCGGCTCGGGGGCCGGCGGCGACGCGGCCGGCGGCTCGGCGGGGCCGCGGTAGTCGGACCGGAACTCGCGTTCGTGGCCGACCAGTTCGCTGTCGTTGAGGCAGGCGGCGGCCGGGGCGGCGAGGGCCGCCACCGCCGCGAGGGCGAGGCCGAACGCGGGGCGGAACATGGCAGCGCTCCGGAGACGTGGGGGCGACTCCAGTTTGCACCCGGGCAAAGGGCGTGTCAACCGGCCGCCGGCGGAACGTCGGCCGGCCAGTCGTAGCCCCGCGGGTCCATCCGCTTCCAGAGCGGCCGCATGGTCGCCCACGACGCCCGCCAGAAACTCCGGAGCGAGTACCCACCGGCCCGCAGCGCCCGCCGGTGGCCGACCCACACCGCGAGCGTGGTGGCCGCGAAGAAGAGGCGGTGGGCCGCCACCGTGGCCGCCAGAAAAACGCGCGGCCGGCGGCGGCGGGCGGCGGCCAGCCGCTCGCACTGGAACCGCAGGTGCGGCACCTCGTCGGCCAGGATTTGCTTGCACACGGCCCGCAGCACCGGCGAGCCGGTCGCCCGCCGGAGGGCCGCGTAGTAGAGCATGGCGTGGGCCTCGACCATGACGACCGGCGTGGCCCACCCCTCCACCCCCGGGAGCCAGTAGCGGGCGAACCGGAACAGGGCGTCGCCCCAGTTCCAAGTGGCTCGCGGCACCCCGGCGAGGTCGAGGAACCGCCCGAGTTCGGCCCCGTGCCGCTGCTCCTCGCCGATGAACAGCCGGGTCGCCTCCACGAACTCCGGGTCGCCCGCCCACGCCGCGTACCGCTCGGCGGTCCGCACCAGCCGGCGGCCGTCGGACGTTTCCCCGAGTTGCCACGCCCGCAGCGACGCGGCGACGGCGGCCAGTTCCTCCGGCGTCACCCCCGCCCCGGCCTCCCACGGCACCGGCATCCGGCGTTCGTTGTTGCCACGGAAGTAGGCGACCCACTGGGCCGACGACCAGATTGTGCCGCGGCTCGGGGCGCGGGACGCGGGCTTCGGCCCGGAGCGGGGAGGGACGAGAAGCGACGACGTTTCGGTGGCCATGTCGATGCTCCGCTTGAAGGTGCCGACTACTTGGCAATGCCAAGTTCTGCGGCGAGAAAAACGGCGGGCACATGCCCGCCTTGAATTCGTTCTCGTGTGGCCCACCAACCCGACGCGTCAGCGAGGGCCGAGCCTCACGCCTCGCTGACGCGTTGGTTGAACCCCCACCCTTTACGCCGTCGCCCACCCGGGCGGGCGGTCCGCGTCGGCGGCCGGGCCGGCTTCCTCGGCCGCGTCCCGCAAGACCTTTTCCAGCGCCCCGAGGTACTCGCGGAACCGCCGCCGGCCGAGGGGCGTGAGCGTGCAGGTGGTCAGCGGCCGGCGGCCGTCGTACCCCTTTTTCACGTCCACGAGTTTGTGTTCCGCCAGCACGTCGAGGTGCCGGCTCAGGTTGCCGTCGGTCAGCCCGCAGAGCCGCGCCAGGTCGGTGAACGACGCCCCCTTCGGCCGCGTGACCAGGGCCGTCAGCACGCCGAGCCGGGCCTTCTCGTGCAGCACGCGGTCGAGCCCGTCGTAGGCGTACCGGCCGTCGGTCGGCGTCGGGTCAGGCATCGTCGCACCCTTCCTTCCGGCCGCCCGCCAGGGCCAGGGCCGTTCCCAAATGGCCGACGCCGAACACGCCGCTGACCGCCCAGCCCATCTGTTCGGCGGCCGGCGGCCGGCCCACGAGCAGGCACCCGGCGAGGAGGTAGAACGGGCCGACGAGGGCGACCCCCGGCGGCAGGAACGGCCGGGCCGCGACCACGCCCAGCCCGAACACCACGGCCCACACGCCGGGCAGGAACGCGACGAGGTCCGGCCCGCCGCGGACGAACCCGGCCGCGACCGCCCCGCCGGCCAGCACGCACGGGAGGAACTGGCCGAGGACGCGCCGCGTCCGCCGGCGGGCGAAGTCGTCTTCGGTGCGGGCGTGGGCGAACAGGGCCGGCCCGCCGCTGACGGCCGCCCCCACGGCCGCGACCGCGACCCAGTAGACGACGAACCCCTCCGCCCCCGGCCCGGCGAGGAGCGGCTCGACGGCCGCCGCCATCAGCCCGAGTGCCCCCGTGAGGGCGACGGCCGCCGTGCGGAAGCCGCGGTACTCCTCGGCCCGGGCCAGGTGGTCGTGGATGGCGTCGAGCCGGTCGAGCGCCTCGCGGACGTGCATCGCTCCCCTCCGTGCTTACGCCGGTAGGATACTTGGCAGTGTAAAGTAAAGTCAAGGAGATTGCGACGGTGCGGGTGAAAGTGGTAGAGAACTCGTGGCAGAGGGCATGGTCGGAGTTGGAATTCGTGGCGGAATAGGGCGACGCTCCCGCTTTACCGGAGGGGGTGGGAGCGGGGGAAGGCAAGTGCTTACGCCACCATCAGATCGGGCGAAACACACCATTTAAAAGCGGGAGAATCCGGGGGCGATACGGTGCCGGGACGTGTGAAAGCGGTCGGCGGTCGGGGGTTAAGCGCACTTTTCCCACCCCCGACCGCCACTATTTCACGAGAAAATTTCGGTCGCCGGGTGTCCCTTCACGTCGGTCAGGCGGAAGTCGCGGCCGGCGTAGTTGTACGTCAGCTTCTCGTGGTCGAGGCCCATGAGGGCGTGCAGGGTGGCGTGCAGGTCGTTCGTGTGCATCCGCCCCTCCACGGCCTTGATGCCGTACTCGTCCGTCGCCCCGTGCGTGAACCCCTTCTTGACGCCCGCCCCGGCCAGGAACATCGGGTACCCGGTGATGTTGTGGTCGCGGCCGTCCTGCCCCTGGGACGTGGGCAGCCGGCCGAACTCGCTGCCGAACATCACCAGCGTCTCGGCCAGCAGCCCGCGGCGGTCGAGGTCGGTGAGCAGGGCCGCCACCGACTGGTCGATCGACCGGCAGCGGTCGATCAGCCCCTTGTGGAGGTTGTTGTGGTGGTCCCACCCGGGCTGGCAGATTTCCACGAACCGCACCCCCGCCTCGCTCAGCCGGCGGGCCATCAGGCACTGCCGGGCGAACGCCCCGCCGGGGCCGTCCGACACGCCGTACAGGTCGAGCACCGCCTTCGGCTCCTTCGACACGTCGAGCAGTTCGGGCACCTTGCCCTGCATCTTGAACGCCAGCTCGTACGACTCAATGACGCCGTCGACCGCGTCCGGGGCGGCCGGGCCGGCGGCGAGGTCGCGGTTCATGGCCTGGATCAGGTCGATCTGCTTCCGCTGGAGGCCGGCGGCGGCCGACGCCTTGAGGTTCGGCAGGTAGCCGGCGTCGGTGATCCGCGTCCCCTGGAAGTGGGCCGGCAGGAAGGCGCTCCCGTAGTTCACCGCCCCCCCGAAATTCGGCGGCGGGTTGACCGTCACGTACCCCGGGAGGTCCTGGTTGTCGGTGCCGAGGCCGTACAGGAGCCACGCCCCCATGCTCGGCCGGGAGAGGGCGGCGTTCGCGCTGCCGGTGTGGAGCTGGACGACCGCCTGCGGGTGGGCCGGGGTGTCGGTGTGAAGGCCGCGGAGCCAGCAGAGGCGGTCGGCGTGCGTCGCCAGGTTCGGCAGCAGCTCGGAGAACCACGAGCCGGTCTCGCCGTATTGCCGGAACTTGAACTTCGACGCCGTCAGGGTGCCGCCCCCGGGGCCGGGCTTGCCGTCGTTCTTCTGCAGCGCCGCCTTGTACTCGAAGGTGTCGTGCTGGGACATCGCCCCGTTCATGTGGACGAAGATGAGCCGCTTGGCCCGCGGGGTGAAGTGCGGGGCCTTCGGGGCGAGCGGCTTGGGGGCGGCGGCCGCGGCCCTCGCCTGCTGGCCGAGCATCCCGGCCAGGGCGACGTAGCCGAACCCGGCCCCGGCGGACTTCAGGGCCTGCCTGCGCGAGAGCGGCTGGAACGGGAGCATGGGAATAACCGTGGGGTGAGTGGGAGTGTTATGGGTGGAGAAAGCCCAGGGGTGGCCACCCCTGGGCTTTAGCAGTGCGTGTCACTTCAGGTAGCGGAACTCGGCCGAGCCGAAGAGGGCTTGCGTGAAGGCGAGCCACGCCGCCTGGCGGGCGTCCTTGGCCTTCACCACCTTTTCGACCACCGCCTCGTTCGACTGGTCGGCCTGGTCGGGGTCTACAATCGGGGCAGCCGGGCCCTTCGGCCCCTCGGGCTTGGTCGCGGCGGCCGTCGGCTTCTCCTCCGCGGCGACCGGCTGATCCCGGTACGCCGCCTCGTACTCGCCCACGAACGCCGCCGCCCGCTCGGCCTCCGCCGCCGTCGGCGAGCGGCCCAGCGTGAGCCGGTACGCCGTCTCGATGCGGGCCGTGTCGCCGGCGGTCGGGTCGGCGAGCAGCTTGTCCGCGAGGGCCAGGGCTTGCGTCCGCACGAAGCCCGAGTTGAGTAGGTACAGGGCCTGCCCGGGGACGGTGGTGCTGTCGCGCTGGCCGGTCACGAGCGTCTGTTCGACCGGGTCGAACGCCTCCAGCGAGCGGGGCACGACGCCACGCAACAGCGGCAGGTAAACGCTGCGGCGGGTGCTGGCGTCGGCCGCCTCGTAGATGCCCTTCGCCTCCGGGCCGTTGTCCCGCAGTTCGATCATCGGCAGGCTCTTGGCCGGCGACCCGGCCGGGCGGGCGGGGTCGAGGGTGCCGGCGGCCAGCAGGGTGGCGTCGCGGACCTCCTCGGCCGCCAGCCGCCGCGGGGCGTGACGCCAGACGAGCTTGTTCGCCGGATCGACGGCCTTGTGGGCCGCCGTCGCCTCCGACCCCAACTGGTACGCCCGGGTGAGGACCAGCGCCCGCACCAGCCGCTTCGTCGACCAGCCGTCGTTGACGAACCGGCCGGCGAGGTGGTCGAGCAGTTCGGGGTGCGACGGGGTGTCGCCGCTGACCCCGAAGTTGTCGACGGTGCTGACGATCCCCTGGCCGAACAGGTGCTGCCAGACGCGGTTGACGGCCACCCGCGGGGTGAGCGGGTTGTTCGGGCTCGTCAGCCACCCGGCCAGTTCGAGCCGGCCGCTCTGCTGCGGATTGACCGGGGCCGCGCCCGGCACGTTCAGCACGCTCAGGAAGCCGCGGGGCACCACCGGCCCGAGCTTCTCGGCCTCGCCGCGGACGCGGACGGCGGTGTCGGCCACCACCTTCGCGTCCCGGGCCCCGTGGACGGCCTGCCCGCGGGCGGCCGGGTCGGTGACGGCGTTCAACTCGGCCTGGGCCTTGTTCCATCTCTGGCGGAAGGCCTGCTGCTTCGGCCGCCCGTTGGGCCCCAGGGCCAGCCCCTCCGGCGTGCCGCGGACCTTCTCGAAGGCCGCCTGCGCCTCCTCGGCCGCCTCGCGTAGCGTTTCGACCTTCGCCCGGGCGGCCGCGTCCGGGGCCTCCTCCTCCTTGCCGACCTTCACGAGCATGGCCGGGACGTAGTACGCCAGCCCGGCCCCGCCCATCTGGTTCCGCACCCCGGCGCAGTTGTCGGTGCTGGTGAAGATGCCGGCGAGCGAGTAGTAGTCGGCCTGGGGGACGGGGTCGAATTTGTGGTCGTGGCAGCGGGCGCAGCTCACCGTCAGGGCCAGGGCCGAGCGGGTGACGGCGTCGATCTGCTCGTCCACGTTGTCCATCTCGAAGCGGACCTTGAACCGCTGGTTCACGTCCTTGACCCCGAGGGCGAGGAACCCGGTGGCCGTCTTGTTGGCGTCCCGCTCGGCGTCGGTCGCGGCCGGCAGGAGGTCGCCGGCGACCTGCTCGCGGAGAAAGCGGTCGAACGGCTTGTCGGCGTTCACGCTGTCGATGACGTAGTCGCGGTACTTCCAGGCGTGCGGGTATGGGATGTTCCGGGACGGCCCGGTGCTCTCGCCGTACCGGGCCACGTCGAGCCAGTGCCGGCCCCACCGCTCGCCGAACTGTGGCGACGCGAGCAGCCGGTCGACCACCGCCTCGAACGCGGTCGGGGAACCGTCGGCGAGGAAGAAGTCGAGCTGGGCGGGCGTCGGCGGCAGGCCGGTGAGGTCGAACGTGACGCGCCGCAGCAGAGACGCCTTGTCGGCATCGCCGACCGGCTTGAGGCCCTTCGCTTCGAGCTTCGCCAGGAGGAAGCGGTCGATCGCGTCGCGGGGCCAGGCGGCGTCCCGGACGGCCGGCACGGCGGGGGCCGTGAGCGGCTGCCACGCCCAGTGCTCCTTGCGAAGCCGGTCGTACTCGGGGTTCGGCTTGCCGAGGGCGGACGGGACTCGGACCTCCGGCCACGCGGCCCCGTCCTTCACCCACGCGGTCAGGTCGGCGACCTGCTCGGCGGAGAGGTGTTCGCCCTCCAGCGGCATCCGCTTCTTGCCCTCGGCCACCGTCACGCGCTTGAGCAGGAGGCTCTTGTCCGGCTGCCCGGGGACGACGGCCGGGCCGGTGTTCCCGCCGGTGAGCAGCCCGTTGCGGTCGTCCACCCGGAGCCCGCCGGCCGGCTTGGTGTCGGCCGAGTGACAGGCCGAGCAGTGGCCGACGAGCACCGGCCGCACCTTCTTCTCGAAGAACTCGATCTTGGCCGGGTCGTCGGCCCCGGACGCCCCGGCGAGGGGGATCAAGAGGGCGGCCGCGGCCGCCGGGAGTCGGAACGTCGCTCGCATCAGAATCCCCGCTGGTGTGGACGAATCGTGTCGTGGGCGGGCCAACGCGGCAACCCGCCCTGGTGGGGTGCGCTCGCGTCGGAGAGAAGTGAAAGCTGACCCGTGTGAGGCGGGCCGCCCGGTCGGCTTTATTGCTGTGCAGTGGCGGAACGAATCGTCGAGTCGCTGATAAAGATGATCGGCGTGGTACGCTTTGTCAATGAGCGATTTCTTGCGGACCTCCGGAATGCGTGCGCCGCGTCCTTACTCTGTCAGGTCACGTGGGGGCGAACGGGGCGGGCGGCCGGTTCCAGGCGGTGGCGAATTCTGCTAAACTTCCAGCACGGGGCTGGCACGAGATCGAGGGTTTGCCTCATGGATTACATCGACCCGCACATCCATATGGTGTCGCGGACCACCGACGACTACCAGCGGATGGCCCACGCCGGGTGCGCCGCGGTCAGCGAGCCGGCCTTCTGGGCCGGGTTCGACCGCGGCACCGCGGCCGCCTTCCACGACTACTTCCGCCAGCTCACCGAGTACGAGCCCAAGCGGGCCGCCCTCTTCCACGTCCGCCACTACTGCTGGCTCTGCATCAACGCCAAGGAGGCCGAGAACGTCTCGCTCTCCCGCGAGGTCATCGCCCTCATCCCCGAGTTCCTCAAGCGGCCGAACGTCCTCGGGATCGGCGAGATCGGGCTGAACAAAAACACGGCCAACGAGGCCACGATCTTCCAGGAACACCTCGACCTCGCGGCCAAGACGAACGAGCTGGTACTGATCCACACCCCGCACCTGGAGGACAAGTACAAGGGCACCCGGATGATCCTCGATATGCTCAAGAACGACCCCCGGGTGAAGCCGGAGCGGGTGTGCGTCGACCACGTCGAGGAGCACACCGTGCGGCTCGCCCTCGACGGCGGCTTCTGGTGCGGCATGACGCTCTACCCGACCACCAAGTGCACCCCGGCCCGGGCCGTCGACATCCTCGAAATGGTCGGCACCGACCGCATCCTGGCGAACTCGGCCGGCGATTGGGGCAAGTCCGACCCGCTGGCGATCCCGGAGCTGATCCAGGAAATGAAGCGCCGCGGCCACCCTGAAGCGGCGATCCGCAAGGTGGTGTACGACAACCCGCTCGCCTTCTGGCGGCAGGCGAACAACTGGCGGGAGCCGGCCGCGACGCCGGGGGCGAACGGGGCCGCGCCGCGAGCGACGAAGGCGGGGTATTGAGCCGTGAGCGAAGACCAGTTTTGGGACCACATCCGGGCGACCCGCCGGCGAGATTGCGAGGCCCACTGCGACCGGCTGGGGGCGCGGCTCGCCAAGCTGCCCGCCGCCGAAATCCTCGACTTCACCCACTGGTGGAACGTCCTGAGCGGGAAGGCGTACCTCCGCGACCTCTGGGGGGCCGCGTACCTGATTAACGGCGGCTGTTCGGACGACGGGTTCGAATACTTCCGCTCGTGGCTCCTGATGCAGGGGCGGGCGGCGTTCGAGGCCGCACTCGACAACCCCGACTCCCTCGCCGGCGTAACCGGCGGCGAGGGCGAGTTGGAGTGCGAGTGCCGGGCCGACCTCGACGCCTACTGCGCCGCGACCCGCCAGAAGCCGGGCGACGCCGCGTATGATGCGTTCAACGCGGCCTACCACGCCCGCCACCCGCAGTCACCGTCGTTACCCGAACTCGCCGGGCGGTGGGACTTCGACGACGACGCGGAGGTCCGCCGGCGGCTCCCGCGGCTGGCGAAGATGTACCTCGACTGACGGAGCCCGCCGTGGACGACGCCCTCTTCTGGCACGCCCTCCGCGAGTCGTTCCGGGCCGACCCGGTCGACCACGCCGAGTTGCTCAAGGACGCCCTCGCCGCCCTGCCCTGGTTCCAGGCCGTCGATTTCCACGCCCGGTTCGAGGAACTGGTGGCGGCGGCCGACACCCCGGGGCTGCGGGCGGCCGCCGTGGTGGTCAACGGCGACGGCTCGGACGCCGGGTTCCGCCACTTCCGGATCGGGCTGGTGGCCCGCGGCAAGGACGCCTACGAGGCCGCCCTCCGCGACCCCGACACGCTCTCCGGCGAACTCGACGGCGAACCGGTAGACGGCTTCGGGCTGGACCGGGCGGCGCTGCGGGCCTACGAGGCGAACACCGGCAAGGCCGACTTCTTCGACCGCCTCGCCGAGCGGCACCCGGACCCGCCCCCGGCTTCCAAGAGCGGCCCGGCCCCGGACGAGGCGACCGCCCGCCGCTGGTTTCCGAACCTCAGCGCCCTCTACCCGCCGGCGGCCGACGCGGAGGCAGACGCTTGACCCCCCGCATTCTCCCGCTTTTAAACGGCGCGTTTCGCCCGATCCGCCGCCGGCCCAGGCAGTTAGGCGTTCCCGCTACCAGCCCCCCCGGGAGAGCGGGAGCGGCCGCGAAATCCGGGCGCTCCCACCCCCGGCCGCTTGACTTCCCCGGAAACGACACGGCCCCATGACCCACTTTCTGGCACTGGAAACCTCCTGCGACGAGACGGCGGCGGCCGTGTTCACCGACGACCTCCGCGTCCTGTCGAACGTCGTCGCGTCGCAGACCGACCTGCACGCCCGATTCGGCGGCGTCGTCCCCGAGATCGCCTCGCGGGCCCACCTGCGGAACCTCCTGCCGGTCGTGGACGAGGCGCTCACGCGGGCCGGCGTCACGCTGAAGGATGTCGGCTGCGTGGCCGTCCACAACACGCCGGGGTTGGTCGGGGCGCTGCTCGTGGGGGTGAGCGCGGCCAAGATGTTCGCCCTCGCGCTCGGCGTGCCGCTGGTCGCCGTGAACCACGTCGCCAGCCACGTCTACGCCTGCCGGATGGCGGCCGGGCGGGACATCTTCCCGTGCGTCGGGCTGGTCGTCAGCGGCGGGCACACGGCCCTGTTCCGCTGCCCCGACCCGCTCACGCTCGACCTCCTCGGCGGCACCCGCGACGACGCCGCCGGGGAGGCGTTCGACAAGGTGGCGGCGGTCCTCGGCCTCGGCTTCCCCGGCGGCCCGGCCCTCGAACGCGAGGCCGCGACCGGCGACCCGAAGGCGTTCGCCCTCCCCCGCCCGTTCCTGGCCGACGCCCGCCTGGAGTTCAGCTTCAGCGGGCTGAAGACGGCCGTCCTGTACGCGTGCCACGGGCAGGGCGTGGGCCGCGGCGACCCGCCCCCGCCGGGCAAGAAGCGGGCCGACCTCGCGGCGAGCTTCCAGGCCGCGGCGGTGGACGTGCTGGTGGGCAAGTGCAAGCAGGCCTTGCGAGCGACGGGGCTCACCCGCCTCGCGGTCGGCGGCGGCGTCTCGGCGAACGAGCGGCTGCGGGCCGGCCTCGAAGCGATGTGCGCGAGGGAGGGGGCCGAGCTGTTCATCCCGCCGCCGGGCCTGTGCATGGACAACGCGGCGATGGCGGCCCTGGCCGTCGAGAGGTGGAAGCGGGGCGAGTTCGCGGCGGCCGACCTGGACGCCGAGCCGAACTTCATTTGAGCCGCGGCGGGGGCGTTCCCCTCGCGCCCCCGCCCGCGGTCAGTGGTTGAACAGGAACTCCCGCGAGTTCAGCACCGCCCAGAACACGTCTTCCAGCGCCTGCTTCTTGTCCGGGGCCGCGTCCACGAGCGCCAGTAGCTTTTTCGCCTCGCCGTCCGTCGGCTTGCGGCACAGGCAGCGGACGTAAATCGCCTCGATCACCTCGGCCGGCGGCTTCTTCGCGTCCAGCAGCTTGCCGACGGCGTTCCCCTGGGCCACCTTCGGGCCGACGGTGTCGCCGTTGAGCAGGTGCAAGCTCTGGCCGAGCGTCGGCTCAAGCCGGACCTCGCAGGCGCACACCGTCTCCCGGGCCGGCCGGCCGAACGTGGTGAGGAAGTACGTGCTCAGCGCCCCGTCCGCGATCTGCACCGCCCTCGCACCCACGGGCAGGCCGGGGAACTTGTTCGTCGTCTCCGTCACCTGCGTGATCACGTCCAGGACCGTCTCGGCCCGCAACCGGCGGACGGGGCCGCGGGCGAAGTTCCGCGTGTCCCCCTCGTTCGACGCGGTGGGTTGCGTCGAGCGTTGATAGGCTCGCGACAGGCAGATGTCGCGGACCAGCTTCTTGAAGTCGTAGCGGTACGCCGTGAACCGCTTGGCCAGCTCGTCGAGCAGTTCCGGGTTCGACGGCGGGTTGCTCACCCGCACGTCGTCCACCTCGTTGACGATGCCGACGCCGAGGAAGTGGGCCCACACCACGTTCGCCAGGTTGCGGGCGAAGTACGGGTTGCCGGGCGACGCCAGCCAGTCGGCCAGGACCGCCCGCCGGTCCTTCCCGCCCACGTCCGGCTCGGCCCCGCCGAGGAACTTCGGCTTCATGACGCGGCCGCCGACCGGGTGCTTGACCTCCCCGCCCCCCTGGTCGAACACCACCACCTCCCGCGGGTCGTCGGCCGGCTTGCGGCCGACCTGCCCGAAGAAGGCGGCGAACCCGTAGTAGTCGTCCATCGTCCAGCGGTCGAACGGGTGGTTGTGGCACTGGGCGCACTGGACCCGCATGCCGAGGAACACCTGGGCCACGTTCTCCGTCACCTTCAGCACGTCCCGCTCGGTCTGGTAGTAGTTCGTCGGCGGGTTCTTGAACGTCCCGCCGCTCGCGGCCAGGAGTTCCCGCACCCACTCGTCGGTCGGCACGTTGCGGGCGATCTTGTCCTGGAGCCACGAGTGGTACAGGTGAACGGCCTTGCGGCTCACGTCGTTCGTGGTGCGGATTTGCAGCAGCTCGGCCCACTTGAGCACCCACAGCTCGGCGAACTCCTTGCGGCCGAGCAGGTCGTCCACCAGCTTGGCCCGCTTGTCCGGTGCAGCCGACGCCACGAACGCGGCCGTCTCCGCGGGGGTTGGGAGCAGCCCGACCACGTCGAGGAAGACGCGGCGGACGAAGACCTCGTCCGAGCAGACTGGCGACGGCTCGACGCGGAGCGTCTTGAGCTTGGCGTTCACGAGCGTGTCGACGTAGTTGTCGGCCGGCGGGTCGGGCCAGTCCGCCGTCAGCCCCTTGGGGAGCGTGACGACGGGCACCCCGGCGGTGAAGGTGTGGAAGCGGGCCATCACGTACGCCTCCCCGCGGTCGCCGGCGGTGACGGCCCCGTTCGCGTCCACCTTCGCGGCGGCGTCGTTGCTGCTGAAAAAGAGGGCGAGCGTGGTCACGTCGCGGTCGGTCCCGTCGCTGTACTTGGCCCGCACGGTGAGCCGCTGCGTGGAGCCCTTGCCGTCGAGGACGGCCCCCGGCGGGAAGACCTGCATCGACACCGGCGTGGCGACCGTCGGCGGGTCGAGCGGGGCGTCGGCTTCGAGCCAGCGGACGAGGGTGGTGTAGTACTCGTCCCCCTCGCCCATCTTCTTCCCGCCGGTGTGCGGCACCTTGCCGGCGGCCTTTTCGAGCAGGAGCGACTCGTGCGGCAGGGCCAGGTTCACCCGCCGGCCGCTGACCTCGCGGGTGAGGCGGTGGTGGTCGCCGTCCGGGTCGTACCCGAACAGGGAGAGGCGGAAGCCGTCCTTCCCGCGGGCCGCCCCGTGGCACCCGCCGCTGTTGCACCCGGCCCGCAGGAAGACCGGCATCACGTCGAGCTTGAACGACACCGGCCGCTCCTCCTTCGCCCTCGCCACCCGCACCGGCACGCCCGCGGTCTTGCCGTCGAACGTCACGCTCAGGGTGGTGGCCCCGTCGGCGAGCGGCCGCAGGACGTTGCCGTCGAGGGCGGCGACCGCGGGGTCGGCGAGCGTGGCCTTCGCGTCGGCGGTCACGTCGCGGGTCAGCCCGTCGGCGGTCGTGAGCTGGACGACGAACGCCTGCCGGTCGCGGCCTGTGTCGAGGCCCACGTCGGGCGGGTAAACGGCGAGCGTCTGCCCGGCCGCGGGGCCGGCGAGGAGTACGACGAGGAGGAGGGCAGCGGGGCGCATGAGCGGTCTCGGGCACGTCAGGGGCGGAGGCGGGACTTCCAGTAATAGCGAGTACGCTTATGGTGTGCAAAAGCGTAGACGCGGATGACGAACCTCTCCTCGCGGTAAATGAGGCTGTAGGGGTATCGGGTCAAGATGTACCGACGGACGCCCAGCCGGCCGACCGGGGCACCGATGCCCGGGTTCGCGGTGATCAATGCCCCGGCGGCGTCGATCGCCCGCTGAAACGCGACCGCGTTGCGGGACGCCGTCAAAGCTTTGAAAATCTCAGCTTCGGCGGGAGGGTCCGCGATGATCGGCTTCACCCGAACTTCTCCCGCAAACGACGCATCACGTCTTCCCACGGGACGCCGACCGTCCGCCCGGCCTCGTGGTCGGCGATGCGGCGCTCGATCTCCTCCCCCCACTCGGCCTCCCACTCCTCGTCCGTCAGGGCCTCGCCGTCGTGCAGCCGATCGACTTCGCACCGGATGACGTCCGGCGTCGTTTCATCCGGCAAGGACCGGATGACATCGAGAACCGCTTCCTTCGCGTGATCGACCGGGGTCGCCCAAACGCCGTCCGGTTCGGGGACGCCGAACAACTCCCGCAGCGCGTCCTCGATTCCCTCTAGCGTCGCGTCGTCCGGCATGGCCTCGACCACCTTGATCGCCGCGTCTTTCGCGCTCATCGCCTCGCCCTCCGGTCGGGAACCCGCCGTCATCTTACCGCATCGGCTTGCCGGCCGCCTTCTCGCGCTCCTCCTGTTCGAGCCGCAGTTGCTCCAGCCGCGTCAGCCGCTTCGGGGGGGCCGCCGGAGTCGGCGTTGATGGGACGTTGGCGGGCGGGGCGGCGGCCTTGAGTGGCACGTCGACGCGGAGTTCGGTGCCGCCGGCCGACTGGTACACCGGCTCGCCGTTCTTCACGAGCGTGATCCGGGCGAAGACGCCGCCGTGCTTGCCGGCGGGGGCCCCCGGCTCGGCCGTCAGCGGGAAGGCCAGCTCCGTGGTGCCGGTCGTGATCTCCAGTTCGGGGGCCGTCACCTTCGGGGGAAGGCCGACGAGTGCCACCTTCGCCGCGCCCGCGAAGGGCGTGTGGACCGTCACCTTCGTGAAGAGCGTGGCCCGCCCCCCCTGCTCCACCGCCGGCCGCTCCATCGCCAGCGACACGGCCGCCGGGGCGACCTCCACGGCGAACAGTTGTGACGACGTCCACACCGGCCCGTCGCCCACCGTTGCCACCGCTTGCAGGGCCGTCCGCCACCGCCGGGGGGCCGCGTTCGGGGCCGCGTTCAGGGCCAGCGTCGCCTCCGTCGCCCCGGCGGGAATGGTGGCCGACCCCGCGATGCCGACGCCCGGCGGCTGCCACAGCGGGTGGACGTTGATCGGCCCGGTGAACCCGGCCGAGCGGGTCGCCACCACCCGCAGGTTGTAGCCCGCCCCCTGCGGGACCGGCACCGCCGGCTCGACCACGTCGATCCGGTACGGGCACGCCTCCGTCACCGCCACGGCCGTCTTGTCGGCGACGTGGCGGGCGAACACCCCCTGGTTCGGGCCGACGGTGAAGGCGGCCTCCTGGCCCGTGTCGCTGCCGATCAGCACCCCGCCGCCGTGCCGGGCGGTGACGGCCGCGAGCCCGCCGCCGACCGGGGCGTCGGCCGCCGCTTCGAGGACGACGGGCACCACCCCCTGGGCCGGGTCCATGGCGTCGGCCGCGAGCGACACGCCGGCGGGCAGGCGGGTGAACCCGGGAACGAGGGGGCCGCCGCAGTCGTGCCGGTCGGCCACCAGCAGGGCCGCCGCCCGCCCGCCCTTCGGCACCGCGACGGCCTGCCGCTCCTGGTCGGCCAGGTTCGCCAGGTCGGCCCGCTGGACGAACATCGTCACCGTCGGGGCGATGGGCGTGATCTCGACGCGGTAGAAGTAGTCGGCCCCGCCCTTGTGCAGGTGGTCGCGGACGGCCGCCACGTACTCCCCGTCCTCGGGCACGGCGAACCGCAGCTCGCTGTCCGGCCCCCGGCTGTCGTCGTTGGCGGCGAGTTCCTTCCCCCCGCGGCTCACCGTCAGCACCGCGTCGAGCGGCGACCCGAGCCGGCGGGCGTAACACTTGAGGTCGAACACCTCGCCTTTCCTGGCGGGGAACTTGAAGTGGTCGACCTCGCCGGGCTTGCCCACCACGCCGTTGAACGCACCGGGGGCCGAGCAGCCGGTGGCCCCCGCCGGCGTGGCGTTCGCCCCCGACTCGACCACGTTCGGCAGGTCGGTGACGCGGAACGGGAAGCCGGTCGGGCTGACGCCGTCCACCGTCTGGCAGTGCAGCCGCCAGTGCGGGCCGGGGTTCACCGGCACCCGGATCCGCTGGCGAATCTCGGACACGGGGTCGCCGACGAACCGCAATTCGATCTCCTCCCCGGGCCGCCCGCCGGCGGGCACCACGGCCGTGGGCCGGGGGAAGGTGCCGACGTGCAGCCGGTAGCGGCACTTCTCATCCCCGCGGTACGCCGCCTCGCGGACCTGCACCACGTACCGCCCGTCGGCGGGGATGACGACGGAGCAGCCGGGGTCTTGCCCGAGCAGCGGCGAGTCGTCGGAGGTGGCGAGTTCGAACCGCTTGGCGTCGAGGACGGCGACCGCCGGATCCCAGAAGGTGTCGCCGAGCCGCATCCCTTCGAGTTCGACGGAAAGCCGCTGCCCCTTCTTGCACTCGACCGCGAACGAGTCCACGTCTTCGTTGCCGATGACGCCGTGGACGGTGGTGTTCAGCGTGATCGGCTGCGGCTTGTCGAAGGTGTCGTTCGGCTCGACCTCCTCGACGCACGGCAGTGCCCCGACCCAGAAGGTGCGCAGCGGCGTGACCCCGGTGGCCGTGCGGACGCGAACGGCGTGTTCCCCGAGCCGGCAGTCGGGAGCGATGCTGACGGCGACGGCGAGCGTGGTGGGGTTGATCACCTTCAGCGACTTGACGGCGACACCGGGGTAGTAGACGAGGACTTCCTGGGCGTCGCCGAGGTTGGCCCCGGTGAAGGTCAGTTCCTTCTCCGTGCCGCGCTGCCACCCGCGGGGAAGGACCGTCGTGAGCTGGGGGTTGGCGGCGAAGGATTCGCCACACAGGACACCGAAGGCACAGAGGGAAGCGAGGAGGCGGGGAGACATGATGGCGTTCCGCTCGGCAGACGGGATTCAATCAGGGTATGCGAGTTCGAGGCCCGCGCGATCAGCCGAGAACATATTCAAACTGGTCGCAAGTGCCCGCCGTGATGAGTTCGAGTATCGGACCAATACGCGCCACGATCCGAGCCTGTTCGTCATCTTGCTCTTCGAGATAGTTCCGAAGCTGGACGAGTTCGGCAATCAGGTTGAGACGCCCTTCCTCGTCGAGCCAGCCGGCGTTGCCGAGGCGAGGAACGGACCGGAGGCCCAACTGATCGCACAACGGCAGCCACTCGTCTTTGAAGGAGCTAAACATCGACACGGGAACTGAAACAGCTTCCTGGGTCAGCCGATCAACACGCGCCACGTCGAATGCCATCGTGGTAGTCTCCCGGTCGTCGCGGCGCTGGGTTTCAGCCCCAACGGGGCGACCGTCAATAGCCAGGGGTGTGAACCCCTGGACCCGCCCCGGCGTAACAGGTTGAACCCCGAAGGGGTAGCAGTCGCCCGCGCCGGACGTACTGCCACCCCTTCGGGGTTCCGCCCATCGGGGGATGCTCATACCAGGGGTTCACACCCCTGGCTATTGACGGTCGCCCCGTTGGGGCTGAAACCCAGCGCCGTCGACCTGCACCGCGCCCGCCCTCACGCCAGCAAGTCCCGCCGCGTCTTGCCGTCGCGGACGATGTCGATCGGCCGGTTGCCCGGCGACATGAGCCGCTTGTCGGCGTCGATGCCCAGGCACGTATACACCGTGTGGGCCAGGTCTTCCACCGAGAGGGCGTCCTCCTCCGGCTCGCTGCTCGTCGCGTCCGACTTGCCGTAGGCGAAGCCGCGCTTGATGCCGCCGCCGGCAAGGGCGACGCTGAACACCTTCGGCCAGTGGTCGCGGCCGCCGGCCCCGTTCACCTTCGGGGTGCGGCCGAACTCCGTGGACACCACCACCAGCGTCGTGTCCAGCATCCCCCGGGCGTCGAGGTCGCGGACCAGCGCGGCGAACGCCTGGTCGAACCCCGGCAGGTACTCCTTCGTGCCCTTCGTGACGCCGCCGTGGAAGTCCCACCCGGCGTAGTGGCACGTCACGAACCGCACCCCGGCCTCCACCAGGCGGCGGGCCATCAGGAAGCGCTGGCCGGCGGTGTTGCGGCCGTACTCGTCGCGGAGCTTGGCCGGTTCGGCGTCGATGTCGAACGCGGCCCGGGCCTTGGGGCTCGACACCAGCCCGTAGGCCCGCTGGTAGAAGGCGTCCATCGCGTCGAGGTTGTCGCTCTTTTCCTTCGCCTGGAAGTGCTCGTTCACCGCGTCGAGCATCGTCCGCCGGGCGGCGAACCGCTCGGGGGTGACGCCGCCGGGGAGCGTCAAATCCTGCACCTTGAACCCGGGCGAGCCGGGGTCGGCCCCGAGGCTGAACGGGGCGTGGGCGCTCGACAGGTAGCCGCTCCCGGCGTGGTTGGCGACCATCGTCGGCACCGCCACGTACGGCGGCAGGTCGTTCCGCACCCCGAGTTCGTGCGACACCACGCTCCCCATGCTCGGGAAGACGAGGGCCGGGCTGGGCCGATACCCCGTGAGCATGTTGTGGACGCCCCGCTCGTGGGCGGCCTCGCCGTGCGTCATGCTCCGGACCACCGTCAGCTTGTCGGCCACGGCGGCGGTGTTCGTCATCAGCTCGTTGAAGCGGACGCCGTCGATCTTGGTGGCGATGTGCCCCATCTCGCCGCGGTACTCGACCGGGGCGTGCGGCTTGGGGTCGAAGCTCTCCTGCTGGGCCATCCCGCCGGGCAGGAAGATGTGGATGCACGCCTCGGCCCGCGGCTTCTTCTTGGTGGCGTCCGCGGCGGACGCGGCCCGGGGGCGGAAGAAGTCGTCGAGGGTGAGGGTGTGACCGCCGAGGAACCCGGCGTGGAGGAAGGTGCGGCGAGAAGGGGCGGAGTTCGGTCGGCGGGCGACGGACACGCGGTACGGCTCCTGAAACGCAACTCGCGGCGGCGGCGGTCCTTGGGGGCCGTCGCGCCGGTGGGTCGTGGGGCGGGGCTTGGGGAGAGGGTGTGGGCCGTCGCACCGGTGTGTGTCTAGGTAGGCAGTGGCACGATAGGGTCGGGCGTCCGCCGCGTCAACGGGCAGCGGAACGGTATGAAGGAGCTTTCATGAGGGCGGTGGGAAGTGGCGGGGTTCGCCCCTCAGACCCCCATGCGGGAGGATTCGACGAGGGATTGCTGATCGCCGCCCCCTGCGGATGCTTTCTCGCTCACGCTTTTGAGGTTGAGCTGCTGTTTTTCCGGGGTGTTGACGAATGCGACGCGAACGACCTTCGTCGTGCCACCATCAACGGTCAGCAGACTCTCGCCGCGGTACGGGGTCACGGAGTTGGGGCTGCGCTCAATGCAAAGCATAGCGATCCGGGCGAGGATCGTTCGGAAGGCCGCGGGCGGAAGCGGTACGGTAGTCTCCTGGGTGCCCCCGTCCGCGTCCCAGCGGCAAACGCATCGGTCCCCGACCCGCTCGAACTCAACGTCGCCACCGGCGAAAGCCTCTAGCAACTGCTCGGTCAACCCGACGACGCCGCGCCGCGCCGGCTCGAAGGCCCGTCGCAGGCAATCCTCGACCGTTTGGGACCGGGTCACGGCACACCTCGAATCTCTTTCACGAGGGCTCCCCACGTCGCCGTCAGACTGTTCAGGGCGGCTCCCGGGTCGAACTGGATCACCCCGCCGCAGAGGGCGATGAGTTCGCCCGTTTCGGCCGTCGCATCATACTTTATGAGGCCCGCGAACAGGGAGAGGTGTTCGAGGGCCGCCGCCCGCACCACCTCGTCGGGGACATCGACCACGACGAGCGCCGGCCCGCGTTCGTTCGGGAAGGCGGTGGCCTTGCCCGAAGCGTAGGCCACGGAGGCACCGAGCGCGGACGGCGTGCCCTCGGCGGTGAAGGAGAAATTCTCCGCGACGCCCACGCCCCCCGGTTCGACGAATCGGAGATTGGGGCCGTTCTGAACGATGTTCTCAGCGCGGGCGCGTGTCGTTCCGTGCAACAGCCACATGAAGGAGGTTGCTCCCGAAACGAGTCGCCCACGTGCGAGGGGGCAAACCCCCTCGCACGCTTCAACACGGACGGATCAGATAGGGCGACCGGGCGGTAGCCGTCAGTTCTGTGAGCCGCGGTCGCACCGCCGCGAGTCGGAAACGTGATACCGGGTCGGTCCGTCGGCGGGGCCGCTCACGACCCGCGTACTACGGCCTCGACCTCCGCGATCACCTCGTCGAACGAGTAACCGCCGTTCACCTCGAAATCGTGCAGTTCCTCCAAGACCACTTTCATGTCCAATGTTTGCCGTGCCCACGCCAGCAGATCGGGGTGGACCGGCTCGTACGGAAACGGCGCGCCCCCCGCTTCGGCGGGACCGGGGGTAGCGGCTTCCGGCGGGGCCGGCTCTCGCGGAGGCTGTTCGGGCGTGCCGTCCGGCGTCGGTTGCATGGGTGACCCTCCCGAGGAACGCCGTTTGGCTGGGATTATACCGGCCGCCGGCTCGGGGGTTCCACGCCGAACGACCTGGCTCGGCAGAGAGGGGGGCACCGGTGAGCCGTGTGTCCCACCCCGTTCACGTGCCCCGCCCGTCCGGTGCGGCGGACGGTTCGGCCCCACCCGCGGGCGCGGACGCCCCTTCCGCCGGGGGCGGCCCGTTAACGTCGGGGCGGCCCCCCGCATTCCGCCCGTCGATTCCGTCCGACGCCCTCGCCCCGGACAGGCGGCCGTACAGCATCCGCATCTGAATCTTGTCGCTCAGGGCGGCACACTGCGCCAGGAAGATCGCGAACAACTGGTCGCCGCGGACCCTCTCGCTGGTCAGCTCCTGCAGCGCCTCCCGCTTGGCGTGCGTCACCCGCCGGAGGAACGGGCGGAGTTGCTCCGGGTCGGTCACCTCCATCTGCTCCAGTTCGACGGCGAGCGTCCGCCCGATGAACTCGTCCAGCTTCCGCTTCTGCTCCTCGTCGGCCGCGGCCACCCGCCGCTCACGCCGCCGCCGGAACCACCCCCAAACGAGGACGGCGGACGCCCCCGCCCCGAACACCACCTCCTTGAATTTCGAGGCGAGTTCCGCCGCCCGGGTCAGCTTGGCGAACCGGACCGCCGGGTCGTGGTATGCCGCCACCTGGGGGTGCATCGCCGCCGCGTCGTACTCCCGGGCCGCCTTCGCCGACTGCACGGCCGGGAACGCCGCCCGCAGGTCCGACTCGTACAGGGCCGCCAGTGCCTCCCGGATCAGGTCGTCGGGGGCGTCCGACCGGGCCGACAGCAGGGCCGTCGCCGCGACCGTCCGGACCGGGGCGGGCGGCGTCATCGGGCGGCCGGAGTAGAGCCCCGGTGGGATGTTCGCCGGGGCCAGCCACGGGTGCCGGGCGGCCACCGCCTCGGGGTCCGGGAGGCCGACGAGGTCGAAGTCCCCGCCCCGGAGGAGCTTCTCCAGTTGGGGGTTCATCCACCCGGTGGTGACTAGGGCGGCCTCGACCCCGGGGTCGGTGCCGACCGCCGCGAAGTGCCCGGCGTCCCGCACGTCGTCCGCCGTCAGCCCGTAGTGGGCCAGCACCGCCCGGGAGTTCTGGCGGATGCTCGACCCCTCCAACCCGAGCGCGACCCGCCGCCCGGCGAGGTCGGCCGGCGAGGCGATCCCCCGGCCCCGGCGGGCGAGCAGGTGGAGCGGCTCCGGGAACAGCGGCGCGACCCCCGCGACCCCGTCCGGGTTGAGGGAGGTCGTCTGGATCAGGGCGAGTTCGGCCCCGCCGTCCCGCAGCAGGCCGACGTTCGCCGCGCTCCCGGCGGTCTCGATCACCTGGACCGGGCGGCCGATCCGCTTCTGGAGCCGTTCGGCGTACGCCCGGGCGAAGGTGTGGTAGAGCCCGTCCGGCTGGCCGGCGGCGATCCGGACCTCGGGCGGGAGGACCTGGCGGGAGGTGTACCAGACGGCGGCACAGGCGACGATGACGGCCGTGGCCGCGACGCTAATGAAAAGGCATCCGGCTTTGGACATGGGGTGTCACCAGGCGACGCCGGGACCAAGACCGCGGAGTCATTCGCCGCCGCGGCCCGGGCCTTACGGCGTCCCGCACGAAAGGCGGCCGGCCACCCGCTCGGGGTGGTCTTCCGTTTGGCGAAATGGGACGAGTCAAGCAATCGGGAGCGAGTTCGGCGACTCTACCGCAAACCCTACCGTCCGAGCCACAAGTGCTTTCCCAGCCTTGTCCCTCGGCTACGACGTGCGCGAAAAAGCGGTGAAATGCGGTAACGGCTGGTAAAGCTCAGTCGAAGACCCGCCGGCGGTTCCGCATGTGGGCGGGGGCGAGGGGGAGGAAGAGTTGGCCGCCGAGCCAGCCGCCGACGAGGCCGACGGCCAGCACCGAGAGGGCGATGGCCATGCCGTTCGGTCCGTCGAAGCTGTTCGACGGGAGGGAGAACTGGTCGAGCGTGTACGACACCTGCGGCGGCAGGTCCCCGCCCCGGGTGCCCAGAACGACCGCCACCCCGGCCCCGGCCAGGAGGCCGGCGTACAGGCCGTGGCGGGCGCCGGCCCCGGTGCTGGCCGCGGCCACCGCCCCGCCGGCGGCGGCCAGGAGGGTCGCCAGCTGCCAGCTCACGAACTTCCCCTGGCCCACGCTCTCCACCCGCAGCGCCCCGGCCGACGCCCGCTGGATGCCCATGCGGGCGCGGTCGGCCATGAGCACGCCGCCGGCCATGATCGCGGCCCCGAGGAAGACCTTCAGCCAGAGCGTCGGCTTCCCCGGGTCGATGGGGTCGCTTTCGATCAGGAGCCGCACCGAACTGAGCGTTTTGGTCGCCGGGGCCGGGGTAATCAGTTCGGGTACGGCCGGCCAGACGCGGCCGCCGACCGCCCCGGCCGCCCCGCCCAGGAGGGCCAGGAGGGGCGGCTGGAGGTACAAGGCGAGCATGTGCGTCGGGGCCCCGGCCAGGACTTCGGACGCGAACAGGAGCCCGCCGCAGAGCCCGCCGACGGCGAACCCGACGAACATCCCCCGCGACCGGGCCGACCCCGCCAGGAGCCCGCCGACGAACGCGGCCAACGCCTGGACGCCGAAGATCGTGACCGTGCCGCCGGCCGACGCCCACCAAGCGGCCGGGTCGGGCTCGGCGGCCAGGACCGCGGCCGACGCGACCCGCCGCAACCCCATGTACACGCCCAGCGCCGAGAGGACGCCGAGGGTGAGGCGGTTGAGGAGCGACGGCGGCCCGAGCGGCTCCGGGCGGGCGGCGGCGGGGCCGTCGTCGGGCGTCTCCTGGGGGGCGAGCAGGAGTCCGTCGCACCGCGGGCAGCGGGACGCGCCGGGGAACGCCGCCTGACAGGCCGGGCAGAACAGTGGCATGGTGCGGGTCCGTGGCGCGAGCGAGTGCGAGGGCGTCGGAGCGTCAGCGAGGGTGGAGGGCGAGGCTCAACCCCGGCGCAACTTTACGTCGGATTCGGGCGGACGCAAATCGGCGCGGCAAACCCGGGGGGCCGGCTAACCGGGGGCGGCCGATTCGCTACCCTGACCGGCACGCCCGCCCCCGCCCGCAGGGTCCGCCCCCATGCCCTCCGTCGTGCCCCGCGTCGTCGTCGTCGGCGGCGGCGTCTCCGGCCTCGCCACCGCCTTCCGCCTCCGCCGGGCGTCGCCGGGCCTGCACGTCACCGTCCTCGAACCGAACGCCAAGCCGGGCGGGAACGTCGGTACGGACGACCGCGACGGCTTCCGGGTCGAGCGAGGGCCGAACGGCTTCCAGGACAACAAGCCGTTCCTCCTCCGGCTGTGCCACGACGCGGGCCTCGGCGACCGGCTCATCCCCGCCAGCGAGGGCTCCCGCAAGAACCGCTTCGTGTTCCTCGACGGCGAGTTGCAAAAGCTCCCCGGCGGGCTGCTCGCGCTGCTCCGATCGCCGCTCTTGAGCGCCCGCGGTAAGTACGACTTGTTCACGGAGCCGTTCCGCCGCCGGCCCCGCATGCTGCCGGCCGACGAGTCGGTGCGCGAGTTCGTGACGCGGCGGGCGGGCCGGGAGGCGGCCGACGTGTTCGCCGACGCCCTCGTGACCGGCATCCACGGCGGCGACCCGGGGCTACTGAGCGTCGCCGCCGCGTTCCCCCGCCTGCCGGTGCTGGAAGCGACCTACGGCAGCATCGTGAAGGGCTTTATCAAGAGCGGGAAGCAGAAGCGGCGCGACGCCGAGGCCCGCGGCGAACCCCGCCCCGGGCCGGCCCGGATGTGGTCGTTCCGCGAAGGGCTGGGGCTGTTGGTCGAAACGCTCGCCGGCCACCTCGGCGACGCCGTGCAGACCGGCGTCACGGCGAGGCGTTTGGAGCGCACCCCCGCCGGCGGCTGGCTCGTCCGCGGCGACGGGGCCGACGCCTGGCCCGCCGACGCGGTCGTGCTGACGGCCCCCGCCTACGCCCAGGCGGAAATGCTCGCCGACCTCGACCCGGCGCTGGCCGCCGACGCGGCGGGCATCGGGTACAACCGCATCGCCGTGGTGGCCGTAGGATACCGGGCGGGCGACTGTCCGGGCACGTTCGACGGGTTCGGGTACATCGCCCCCCAGCGGACCCGCCGCGACCTGCTCGGCGTCCAGTGGTGCTCGTCGATCTTCCCGGACCGGGCCCCGCCGGGGACGGTCCTGTGGCGGGCCCTGTGCGGCGGCGTCCACCGGGGCGAGGTGGTCGATTGGCCCGACGACCGGCTGGTGCGGGCGGTCCACGCCGAAGTCCGGCTGGCGATGGGCGTGACGGGGGAGCCGGCGTTCGCCCACGTCGTCCGCTGGCCGCGGGCGATCCCGCAGTATGTGGTGGGCCACCCGGAGCGGGTCCGGCGGATCGAGGCCGCGGCGGCCCGCCACCCGGGGCTGTTCCTGGCCGGGAACGCCTACCGCGGCGTCGCATTGAACGACTGTGCCGAACAGGCGGAGTTGGCGGCCCGCGAGGTGGTTTCCCATCTGGGCCGGACACGGGACACGGGACACGGGACACGGGATTAAGACGGCGTTCGCACCGAATCGCCGCGTTTTCCCG
>JANPKP010000096.1:0-4383 GCA_031426095.1 Gemmataceae bacterium | reverse complement strand
TGGATCGTCACCCACCGGTTGCGCGAGTCCCACACGCTCGCCCCGGTGACGCCGCTCCCCCGCATGGTGCCGCGGGCGAGGTGGAAGTGGATCGGGTACTTGCCGAGCACGCCCTCCTTCCCGAGGTGCCGGAACTCGGCGTAGCTGATGCCGCCCGAAGCCCCGTGGTGGTACATGGTGTGGCCGCGCACGCGGCCCGGCTCGGCCGACTCGACGACGACGTTCCGCGACAGGTTGGCGACCTCGCACCGCGTCAGCCCGTCGCCCTTGTGCGCCTTCTTAAGCGGGCGGTCGAGCGTGAGGGCCACCCCGTCGACGGCCGTGATGACCAGTTCCTCGGTGCCGACCGGCTTCGGCCGGCCGGACCCGACACGAAACCCGGCCCCGCTCTCCGGCCCTTGAAGGTCGCCCGTGGTGACGATGACCCGGTCGCCGACGCGCCAGTCGGGCACGGCCCGCTCGAGCGTCACCCGCGTGTCGCCCGCCCTGGCCGGGGCGGCGAGCTTCAGCCAGGTGCGGGCCATGGGTGCGCCGTGGACGTCCCAACGGCCGCCGCAGGCGACGACCGCGGGCAGTGAATCGGGGTCGGTTCCCGTGTGGTGCCGGAGCCGGATCGTGGCCGTCACGCCCGTCGGGACGGGCGCGGCCGGCGTGCCGATTTCGAGCACCGGGGTCGGACCATCGGCGGGCGACGCGGGCGCGGCGTCGTGGCATTTGAACCCGTCCTCGGTCGTGGTCTCGCCCGGCTCGACCTTGAGGAGTCCGACGTCCAGGAGGGTGGACTTCTCCCGCGCGAACGTGAGCCGGCCGGCGACGTGGACCATCCGCAACTGGTCGCCCGAATCCACGTCGTAGGTGACCGCGTGCCCGGACCGGACCTGGACGAAGTCGCCCGCGCGGGGCCTGCGTCCGCCCTCCCAGGTCCGCGCGTCCGACCAGTCGCCGCTGGTCGCGGTGCGGGCGTCGAAAACCACCGGTTTGGCGGGACCGGGGGGCTTCCCGCCGTCCGCGGCAGACGCGAACGCGGCGGAGAACAGCAGCGCGCAGAGGGTCGGGGTCGGTCTCATGGCGGCGATCCGGGTTGCGGTGGTATTCGGGCGGGAGAGTGGTCGGCGGTGCCGACCGACCCGTGCGGTGAACTACTTCTTCTTCGGGACGCCGATCTGGACGAGGGTGATGTTGTCGTCCCCCTCGCCGTGGACGGTGAGCACGGTCCCCTCTTTGACGTCGCCCAGAACCTTGTTGGCGGTGCCGATCAGCTTGTACTCGCCGCCGTCGATGCTCTCCTGGACGGGGACGTCGTCGCAGAACCTGTTGAATTGCAGGTTGTTCCCGTATTTGCGGGTGTAGCTGTTGTCCCCGAGGTCCTTGCCGAGCAGGAGCAGCCGGCCGTCCTTGAACGACACGAACGTGCCCACGACCTGGCCCTTCTTCGCGCCCAGGTAGATTTTCGCCCGCCTGTCCGTGACGGCGGTCCACGTGCCGGCCTGGGCCTGACCCAACGCATCGGCCGTGCTGTCCGCCCGAAGGTGCTTGCCGGCCGCGGCGTCGAACCGCAGCGTCTCGGTTGTCTCGTCCAGCCCGTGCCACACCAGCAGCTCGCCGGCGTTGCTCTCGAGCGTCAGCGTGCCGCCCTCGAACGACACCAGCTTGCCCCACCCCCGCTTATCCTTCTGGTCGACCGGTTGCCGGGGCGCGGGCTTGTCCTGCTTCCGCACGCCGAGTTGGACGCGCAGGACCGTGTCGTTCTTGCCGCGTAGCGTCACGACCGTGCCTTCCTTGACCGTGGTCAGGTACTCGGCCGTGCCCGCCGGCTTGAACTCGCCGCCGTCGACGCTCTCCTCGACCGGCGTCTTCGAGTCGATCTGGGGGCTCAGGCTGGTGCCGTACTTCTTGGTGTAGCTCTCGCCGAGTTCCTTGGCCCGGCCGATGAGCACCAGCCGCCCGTCCTTGTACGACACGAACGTCCCGCTCGTGTGCTCGTCCACCCCGTAGCGGATCTCCAACTTGGTGGGGCTGATGCGGACGGCCATCCCGGGCTTGAGCTGGCCCAGCGCCTCGCCGGTGCCGACCGCCCTGGCCCCGGGGCCGTCGGCGTCCCGCTCGAACGTCTTGTAGTTGTCGCCGACGTTCTCCCGCACCAGGGGGCCGCCCCGGCCCTTGAGCGTGAGTGTGCCGTCCTTGTACGACACGAACTCCCCCGCCCCGTCCTTCTGCGGCTTCGCCCCGGCGGGTGCGTCGGCGGCGGCGACCGCCCCCGGCCCGGTGCCGAACCCGGCACCCAGTCCGAGTGCGAGGACGAAGAGTGTGACGGCCCGGCGGGCCGACGGTTTCGGGACGTGCATGGGAACCGACCTCCGTTTGTGGCGAATGCGACCCCGCTTCCCCCACGGACGTCGTGGGTGTGAAGCGATCGGGCCCGCGGACCGGCGGCAGGGTACTACTTTTTCACGCCGAGCTGGACGAGGGTGATGTTGTCGTCGCCCTCGCCGTGGACGGTGACGACCGTCCCCTCCTTGACGTCGCCCAGGACCTTGTTCGCGGTCCCGATCAGCTTGTACTCGCCGCCGTCGACGCTCTCGTGGACGGGGACGTCGTCGCGGAACCGGTTGTACTGCAGGCTGTTCCCGTACCTCTTGGTGAAGCTCTCGGGGAGGTTCGTGCCGAGCGTCAGGAGCCGGCCGTCCTTGAACGACACGAACGTGCCGACGACCTTATCTTTTCTCGCCCCGATGCGGACGTACGCGCCCTTGTCGCCGACCATCACGTACGTCCCGGGTTTCACCTGCGCCAGGGCGGCGGCGGTGCCGTCCACCTTCTTGTACTCGCCGGCGTCCGGGTCGAACTTGACGGTGTTCTTGCTCTCGGCGAGCTTGTGCCAGACCAGGAGGACGCCGGCGTTGCTCTCGAGCGTCAGAGTCCCCGCCTCGAACGACACGAACCGGCCGAACCCGTTCTTGTCCCCCTGGGCGACCGTTTTCTTCGGCGCGGGCGTGTCCGCCGCCGGGGGCTGGGCCGCGACGACCGCCCACGGCACGACGCCCGGCACGGCCGCCAACCCCAGCACGAGGCTGTAAACGGCGACGGCCCGGCGGGACAACGGTTTCATGTAGCGCATGGCGACCAACCTCTGTTTGAGAGTCTGATGTGCCCCCGCCGTTCCCACCGCCATCAAGCGGGGAAGGCGGCCGGGGCCGAGTTTCCCGACGACGGACACGAGCAGCGACGCGTACCCGACCGGGTCGTGGTGATGGCGCGCCACGGCGAGTTCGTCGGCGGCGATCTCCTGGGTCGATCGCAGCCGCCGCTCGCACAACCAGGCCAGCGGGTGGAAGAAGAACACGGCCCGGACGACCGCCGCGACCAACCCCCAGACCAGGTCGCCCCGGCGGAGGTGGGCCAGCTCGTGGCCGATCACCACCGCCCGCTCGGGGCCGTCGAGCCGGCTCAGCGTGGCCGTCGGGAAGACGACGGCGGGCCGGAGCAGCCCGACGAGCAGCGGGCTGCCGTCGCCGTCGGTTTCCAACACCGTCGGCGGCGTGCCGAAGCCGAACGACCGGCCGACGGCCGCGAGCTGGCCGAGCAGCTCCCGGTTCTCACTGCGGTGGCAACCGCTTTTCAGCCGGCGGGAGGCATCACAGACGCACAGAATCCGAGCCGCCTGCCAGCCGACGACGGCCGACCAGGCCAAGAATACGATCCGCAGCCACGGCGTGACGAACCCAGACGGCTCGTGGCCGGCGACCGGGTCACTTCCCGACACGGGCGGCTCCGGGGCGGACGGGTGGGTGCGTTCCACCGTCTCCGGTTCCGGGGCCGGCAGGAGCGGCACCCCGACGGGGGGCGGACCAGAGGAGGGCGACCGCGAACTTTACTACGACCAGCCGCCACAGCCACGACCGGAACCGGGCCGGCATCGACGGCACGAGTCGGCAGACGGACCACACCACCAGGGCGGCCAGCCCGCCCTGCCAACTGGCCCGCCACGCCGCCGCCGCCCAGGCGTCCGACGGGTCGGCAAGTCCGCTCATTTTTGGCCCCCGTGCCGGCCCCCTTGGAGGTCGCGGACGAGTTGCTTCAGCCGGTCGAGGTCGTCCTCGGAAACCGGCCCGCCCTCCGACAGGTAGGCGACGAACGGCGACACCGACCCGGCCAGCGTGGTGTCGACGAACGCCTTGACCAGCCCGCGGAGCAGAACGCCCTTGGGGACGACGGGCGAGTAGTGGTACGCGCCGCCGACCCGCTTGCGGGTGAGATGGCCCTTGGCCCTCAGCCGCTCCATGATCGTGAGGATGGTGGTGCGGGCCTGGCCGGTGGTCCGGGCGAAGTGGTCGGCGACGTCCCCGACGCGGGCCGGGTGGTGGTCGCCGAGGTGGCGGAGGA
>JANPKP010000095.1:0-1780 GCA_031426095.1 Gemmataceae bacterium | reverse complement strand
TGACACGGTGAGGGGGTGACCCGGTGACGAAGACCGGCCCGCTTCCGTCACCGGGTCACCCCCTCACCGTGTCACCCGGTCATCTCCCCCCGCCGGACAACTCCACCACTTCGGCGGCGGCCGCGTAACGGACCCTCGGGTCGCCCCTTGAGACTGGCCCGGACCGCGGGTAGGCTATAACCCGACTCACTCCGGGGAACCGTTCGACCTTTCCGACCGTCGCAGGGCCACCACCATGTTTCGCGTCGCGCTGGCGGTAGCGGTTGGTCTCGGGCTGCTGGCCGCGGCCGGGCGGACCGCCCCCCCGCCCGAGAAGCCGGCCGACGCGGACCCGATCCTCGCCCGGTCCACCGACGACCTGGTGAAGGACCTGGGGGCGGGCGACTACCGGACCCGCGAGAAGGCCGGGAAGGAACTCTCCCGCCGCGGGGAGGCCGCCCTGCCCGAGCTGCGGGCCGCCCTGCTCGCCGACCCGGACGCCGAGACCGGCCGCCGCATGGGCGTCCTCGTCCGCCGGCTCGAGTACGCCAAGCTCGTCGCCCCCAAGCTCGTCACGCTCCACCTGAAGGACCGGCCGGTGAAGGAGGCGATGGAGGGGATCGGCAAGCAGACCGGGTACCGGATCGACTTCAGCGGCGGGCGGGACGCCAAGTACACCTTCGACCTGGACAACGTCCCGTTCTGGCAGGCGATCGACGCGGTGGCCAATGCGGCCGGGCTGGTCGTGTACGCCGAGTCCGACGAGGACGGGGCCGTCCGGGCCTACGAGCAGGACCAGGTGAACCCGCACGTCGCCTACGCCGGGCCGTTCCGGTTCCTGGCCACGAACATCAGCTCGAACCGCAACATCCAGCTCTCGGGCCTGAACCGGCGGGGGGTGAACCAGCGGCAGAACGAGTACATCAACCTCAACTTCCAGATCCAGGCCGAGCCCAAGACGCCGATCCTGGGCACCACGTTCGTCGAGCTGACGGCGGCCGTGGACGACCTCGGGTCGTCGCTCGTGCCGCCGCCGAACGACCCGAACCACTCGCGGTCCGGGTACTACGGCGGCGGGTACCGGGGGTACAACGTGTACGGCAGCGTCAACCTCGTCCACGGGGCCAAGGGGGCGACGACGGTCAAGTACGCGAAGGGCAAGGCCGGCGTCATCCTCCTATCGGGCACGCGGCCGGAGATCGTGATTCCGGCACCGGTCGGGCTCAAGGACAAGAAGGTGGTCGGCAAGACGGTCGAGATCGACGTCGAGAGCGTGACGGAGAACGCCGACCAGTACGCGGTGCACGTGACCGTCAAGAAGCTCGGCGGGACCGACCGGGACGACTACTCGTGGAGCAACAACGTCTGGCAGAAGCTGGAGATGCAGGACGAGAAGGGGCAGAAGCTCAAGAACCAGGGGGCGAACAACCAGAACAACACCCCGAACTCGGTGCAGCTCCAGATGACCTTCAGCCGCGAGGACCGCAACGGCAAGACGAAGCCCGGCAAGCCGATGAAGCTGATCTTCAACGAGTGGCTCACGGTGGTCAACGAGGTGACGTTCGAGTTCAAGGAGCTGCCGCTGCCGTAGCAGTGTCGGTGACGGGTGGACAAAAGGCAAAGCTCGGGGATGCCATCCCCGGGCTTTCTCGTTTCGCCCGACAGGTCTGCCGTGTCGCCGGCGTTCATAACCCCAACGGGGTGTCCGTCAATAGCCAGGGGTGTGAACCCCTGGTTGACCACGGCCCCATTATGCAGGAACCCCGAAGGGGTGGCAGTCGCCCACGCCGGGCCGACTGCC